>CAYUXT010000043.1:0-24834 GCA_964448955.1 uncultured Taibaiella sp.
TCTTAAAATCGTAAATAATTGAAAATCAATAACTAAATTTGACGTTAGTCAGAATCATAAAGATACAGCAGACTTTAATGGTACTATTTTAACTGCTCTCCCCAATACAAATAATGTGTTCTTTGCTCGCTTAAATGCTCAGGGGCAATTTGTTCAAGCGCAAAAAATGGGTAATAGCTTCACTCTTAACAATACAATGCAAATATTTATACCAACAATTGATGAACTTGGAAATCTCTATATTTCTGGTGGATTTAGAGATACTGTTCAATGGGGAGATTCTATATTAATTGCTAATAATTCTTTTGATACTTATCTTGCTAAGATAAAACCCGATGAAGATTCTTTTAAAATAATATGGACACTACAAACACAAGGGCAAGGAAATGAAACTGCAATATTAGCGCAAACCATATCATCAAAAGAACATTATATATATGGAGGTTACTCTAATGGAGATTTAATATGGGGTGGTCATACTTTACCTGCTCCGGCAAGTGGCAACAATGCCTACTTTGCTAAAATAACTAACGACTGCTCGCTACCCACAGAAGAAATAACTAGTCCGCTACAATCGGTATCCATCTACCCCAACGCTGCACATACAAACATAACTATAGCTAATCTACCACTTAACAGCACCATTAATATAACAGATATAAGCGGTAGAGTGCTTTATACGCAGTATAATAAAGCCAATAGTATAGCACTGATACCTTTAAATGGCATAAGCAACGGTATGTATTTTGTACAAATTATTAATAGGGAGCATAGGGTAAATAAAAAGGTGGTGGTACAGTGATAAATAATGCTGCATTTTGATTTTTTAGTTTTTACTTGGTATCTTGCAGATTGTTTCGTTGCCAAAGTTTCCTTTGGGAGCTTGCAAGTGTTTGTTCATTTAACGATTAAAAAAATTATGTTTAATAAATTTTCTCTTATACTACTTTCTTTGTCTTTTTGTTTAATCGGTTCAAATCATATGTCTTTTGGGCAGTTATCGGCATTTACTAATTTTCAAAATCAGTTTATGGCTTTCGAAAATGGTATGATTAGAAGAATAGATTATCTTGTACCTATCAAATTTGGTGTAGGTAGAAATGCAATAGCTTTTATGGACAACTCACGTAATTTTAAGATTTACAGCAAGGGTGGGGTAACCCAAATTAATGCAGGGCTAACTAATGCTTTTCAGGTTACAGACAATCTTATTACTTATCAGAATGCCACAGCACTTTCGGTATGGGATAGAGGGCAAATTCAGTCGCTTTCGCGTATGTGCAACCAATTTTATACCGGCGATAGTCTTGTAATATTTTTTGAAGGAGTGCAAAAAGAATTTAGAGCATACTACAATTTTCAGGTATATCCGATAGAAGGATTTTTGGCGGGCGCAACGGCTAATATGTTTAATGAAGACAATAATATCTCTTCCGAAATGAACGTAGCAAGTGGTCAGCTATCTTCTATACAAGCATCGGATAATATTGCTGCTTATGTAAACTTTGCTAATCAGTTCAGGATATTTTATCATGGTAAAATTATAGCACAAGACGATTATTTAATTAGCAATTTCGGAGTAGGGCGCAATACGGTGGCTTATGTAGATGCTAATCAGCAGTTTAAAGTATTTCATAAAGGCATTACGCAAGAGTTAGATAATTTTCCGCCCAATATCTATGCCGTAGGCGACGATTTGGTAGCTTTTGTAGGTTATGATGGTTATTTTAAGATTTTCCACGACGGGCAGTTATATACCATTGGTTATTTCGACCCCGAATTTGTAGTGAAAGATAATGTAGTAGCTTTTAAAGATGCCACAGGATATTTTAGTGCATTTTACAAAGGAAAAGTAACCCAATTAGAAAATTATTACCCTTCTAATTTTAAAGCCGCCTATAATTCTATTGCTTATGTTAATCGTGCTAATGTGCTAAGGCTGTTTTCGGAAGGTAATATTTACGATGTTACCAATGCAGAAGTAGCAGATTGGCGACTCGATTATGATGTAATCCAATACAGATTTGGTGGCAATATGTTTAAAGTGTTTTATAAGGGAACGACGTATTAGAGTTTAGAGTTTATAGTTTACAGTTTACAGTGGAGAGTTTACAGTGGAGAGTTTACAGTTATACCAAACATAGGTTTCCTCTGTGTATTGTTGTCAATATCGAAATCAAAACCTGTAAGGGCTTTTCCTCCTTGGTTATTTACATTAATGCTAATTGGAAATTACACAAAACAATTTCTAAGTCTATGATTTTCAATGTTATAAAACATAGGTTACTGAGCATTTCGACTTCGCTCAATGACCACGTAGTCGAAGTATTACTTTTTAATTTTTACTTTAAGCTACACTTGTCATTATTCCGCAGCTACAAAATCCAATGCTTTATTTACTAAGTTTTTAGAGCCGATATAAATTGGCACTCTTTGGTGCAATTCAGATGGTTGTACATTCAAAATATTCTCTTTGCCTGTAGAGCCTATACCACCCGCAGCTTCTACTATAAAGGTCATCGGATTACATTCGTACATTAATCTTAGTTTGCCGTTTTTGTTTTTACTATCTGCCGGGTACAAAAATATGCCACCTTTGATTAAAGTGCGATGCAAGTCGGCTACCATTGCACCAATATATCTATGCGAAAGCGGTAATCCTTCTTCTTTTTTGTCTGCCATACAGTAATTCAAAAACGATTTTACACCGTCGCTGTATTTGCAGCTATTACCTTGGTTAAGCGAGTATATTTTCCCATTTTCGGGGCATTTCATATTAGGGTGCGAAAGACAAAACTCGCCAATAGAAGGTTCTAATGTAAATCCATTAACGCCTAATTTGGTAGCATATACCAACATAGTGCTACTACCATAAATAATATATCCGGCTGCCATAAGCTTATTGCCGGGTTGTAAAAAATCTTCTTGCGTACAAGGCTTGCCTAATTCGCTTACTCTTCTGTAAATAGAAAAAATAGTACCAATAGACGCATTAATATCAATATTAGAGGAACCGTCTAATGGGTCGAATAAAACAACATATTTAGAATTGACAGAATACTCATCGTCGAAAGCTACAAATTCATCATTTTCTTCAGATGCAATACCGGCACACTCGTTGCTGTTGCGTAAAATATGGATTAATATTTCATCAGCAAAAACATCTAATTTCATTTGTTCTTCACCTTGTACATTGGTAGCACCGTGTGCACCTATAATATCTACTAAACCTGCTTTGTTTACTTTTTTGTTGATAAGTTTGCAAGCTAATGCAATATCTCTTAGCAATGCGGAAAGTTCGCCTGTTGCGTGTTCAAATTTGCGGGTTTGCTGAATGGTAAATTCATCGATAGTAATTAGTTTTTTACTGCTGTCTGTCATTTTACTTTTGGTATTAAATGATATAAAATATTAAAACGGCTGCAAAGATAACTATTATACCGATGTGAAAAAATGGATTAGGCTATCTGTTTTTCAATAAAAATCTAAAAAGGACACAACAATTACTACCTATTGTCATTATTTCGTAAAAATTACTCTCTCTTTTATTTGTCTATTAAGGTAGGATTATACAAATTTGCAGTTTGTCTTCATTTTAATATTTAAAATGGATTACATTTATTTAATTTTTTTGAGATACTATCTGTAAAATATTATGGCACAATTAGTTTACTTAATTCCGCTTTTTCCGCTTATCGGATTTTTAATTAACGGTATATTTTGGAATAAAATGCCCAAACAGGCAGCCGGAATATTAGCAAGTGGTGCGCTCCTTGCTTCTTTTATAGTGTCTTTACTTATTTTCTTTGAAGTACAGGGAAACCCCGGTAATCCGGTAGTAGTTACGCTTTTCGATTTTATAGTTTCGGGAAATGTAAGCTTGCCTTTCGCCTTTCAGGTGGACGAACTATCTGCATTGTTTCTGCTTATTATTACCGGGGTTGGTTTTTTAATCCACGTGTATTCGGCGAGCTATATGAGCCACGACCCCGGTTTTGTAAAGTATTTTGCCTATCTTAATTTCTTCGTATTCTCGATGTTGCTATTGGTATTAGGAGCTAACTATGCCATTATGTTTATCGGTTGGGAAGGTGTAGGATTGGCTTCGTATTTGCTTATTGGCTTTTGGTACAAAAGAAATGATTATACCAATGCGAGTAAAAAAGCGTTCATAATGAACCGTATTGGCGACTTAGGATTTTTGGTGGGTATGTTCTTGGTGTTATATCATTTTGGTACTGCTACTTACGGTGAGTTGTTCCCGATGTTTGGCGAGCCACTCCCCGAAGGTGTTTCTACTAATACGATGAATGCCATTGCGCTTTGTTTCTTTATCGGTGCGACCGGTAAAAGTGCGCAAATACCGCTATACACTTGGCTTCCCGATGCGATGGCAGGGCCTACTCCTGTATCGGCACTGATACACGCCGCTACAATGGTAACGGCAGGTATTTATATGATTGCTCGTAGCAGTGCTTTATTTAACTTAGCTCCCATAGCACAAAATGTAATTGCCATCATAGGTTTATTTACGGTGCTTGTGGCGGCATCTATTGCACTGAAACAATACGATATTAAAAAAGTTTTGGCTTACTCTACCGTTAGTCAGTTAGGATATATGTTTCTTGCGCTTGGTGTAGGAGCTTATGTAGGTGCTGTATTTCACGTAATGACGCACGCATTTTTCAAAGCATTGCTATTCCTTGGCAGTGGCTCTGTTATCCACGCTATGGGTGGCGAACAAGATATGCGGTTTATGGGTGGTTTGGGTAAAAAAATGAAGATAACACAAATTACATTTTTACTTGGTTGTTTAGCTATTGCAGGTATTCCGGGCTTTTCCGGATTTTTCTCTAAAGATGAAATATTAGCTGCTGCTTATGCCAAAAATCCAATGTATTATTACCTTGCTTTAGGTGGTGCATTAATGACGGCATTTTATATGTTCCGTTTGTATTTCTTTACTTTTACCGGAACATTTAGAGGTACAGAAGACCAAAAACATCATTTGCACGAAAGCCCCGCAATGATGACCATACCACTAATAATATTGGCGGTATTGTCTGTAATAGGCGGATACGTAGGCTTACCTCCTGTAATTTCGGAACACCACACCTTAGCACATTATCTTAGTCCGGTAGTACAAAACTTCGATGTACACCACCTCTCTCACGCTACCGAATGGACCTTAATGGGCGTATCGGTTGCGCTTATAGTAATAATGATTTTCTTGGCATACAGACTTTGCAGTAAACCCAATTTCAAAGAAAATACGGGCATTGCCAAAGTATTGGAAAACAAATGGTATGTGGACGAATTGTACGATAATGTAGTAGTGAAACCATTGTACAAATTAGCGCAATTTTTAGACAAAGTAGTAGAAAGAAGCGGTATCGACGGCATTGTAAATGGCGTAGGTAAATTAGTAGATTGGGGTGGCGGTCGCTTACGACTGCTGCAAAACGGACAAATTGGATTTTACATTTTCTCTATGGTAATAGGCTTTGTAGTATTGCTTACTGTGGGTTTGTTGGTTGTGGGTTGATTTGATAATTTGATAATTTGACAATTCGACAATTTGGCAATGGTTACTAAACAATCGAAGTAGGTTATTCTGTTGATTTTATACCAATGTGAATTATAAATTAGTCTAAAGATGTGCATTATTTTTTGATTTTTCAATGATAAAAATATTTGCATAGTCCACACTACGTAAATATTTTTTGAAGAAGAAAAATCGAAAAAGAACAAGCATATTACTTCATTATTTTTTATTTTTCTTAATTGTTTCAGTGAGTACTTCGTAGTTGGGCTAATTTATATTTCATATTGGTATTATAGTTCTTTCAAAAATCTTTATATATAGTTTGGTTTAAAAAGCCGGTTTTATGGAATTGACTAAAAAAGGTCAATTTCGTGGAATTGACTAAAAAAGGTCAATTTTGGAAAATTGACTAAAAAAGGTCAATTTTGGAAAATTATATAAAAGGAAACAATATGATTGCAGTAATTACAGGAGATATAATTAATTCCCGAAAAGTAGGTACAGAAGAATGGCTTCCGAAGTTAGAAGCGTTTTTGAAAAGCACCATAAAAAAGAAAAAAAGCTGGAATATTTATAGAGGCGATAGTTTTCAGATAGAGATAGATGATGTAGCAAACGCATTGGAAATAGTGCTGTGTATTAAAGCATTAATCAAGACGAATAATAAGATAGATGTACGAATGGCGATAGGAATAGGAGAGGTGGATTTTAAAGGTAAAAATGTTACAGAATCGAATGGTACGGCATATATTAACTCAGGAGAGAGTTTCGATAATATTAAACATAATACATTAGTTGTAAAAAGTCCGTTCCAAGAGTTGGACGAATATTTTAACCCGATATTAAAACTACTCAGTTTTATAAGTAATAATTGGAAATCGGTAACTGCCGAAACCATATATTGGGCATTAACCAATAAAGAATTACAGCAAAAAGAATTAGCAGAACAAATAAAAAAGGATAAAGCTGCGGTTAATAGGGCATTAAAAAGAGCCGGATACGATGAAATAAAAGATGTACTAAACCTGTATTCATCAAAAATTAAGCAATGGTTGAATTGATGTTGAAATTATGCTTAGCGCATTTATTGGGAGATTTTGTATTTCAGTCCAATAAAATGGTGAAAGACATAGAAAATAATGCATTAAAGTCGAAGTGGTTATACATTCATATTGCAATTCATTTAGGCATTACACTAATATTTTTACAATTTGAAAAGCAATATATTTTTCCTGCTATATTGTTAGCTATTTCGCATTTTCTTATTGATGTAATTACCAAAATAGCCATAAGAGATAAGATTAAAAGCACATACAATTTCTTGTTAGACCAAATGCTGCATATAATTGCAATAGCGGTATTTATTATGTATTTTTATGGCTACGATATAGATTGTGCCTTATTGTTTAATACTAAAAGTTATTTGTTTGCAGTATGTATTTTGTCTATTACTGCTGCATCAAGTATCTTTATCAAGAAGATAATGGAGCTATTTGCTTACACCTTACCGAACAATGGTATTAAAGATGCAGGCAAATATATCGGGATGTTAGAAAGGCTATTTGTATTTCTGTTTGTAATATCTTCTTTTTGGGAAGGCATTGGTTTTTTATTAGCTGCAAAATCTATTTTTAGGTTTGGCGATTTAAAGCAAAACAAAGAGATAAGATTAACAGAATACATTTTAATAGGCACATTAATAAGTTTTGGCATTGCTATATTAGTGGGTATTTTTTATCTTAAAGTAATGGAGATAATTGTTAGATAAAAAGAAATAAAATGAAGTATAAAAACATACGAGAAGAAGAACTTAAAAATAAAGTAGGAGCAGATTGGTTTAAAAATTTTGATACCACCAAAATAATCGGGAACATAGATTTTTCGGTTTTTCAAAAACAAGAATTTTTATTTGGTAGTACGCCTTTACTCTGGGCAGAGGCTAAAACAGGTAATTACGATGTAGCAATTATGTTTGTTCAGCTTATTTTAACCATTGGTAAGGCAAGAACTTTCGATAAGACACAGCCACCTGCATTTTTAGGAGCTTTCGATTTTCAAAAAATTTCTTTTGTTCCATACATAAGCGTTCAGGATATTTTTTATATCAACGATTTTAATTGGAATGTAACACCAAGCAATCACGAAACTAAAGAATTTAAACTAATAAAAGAAAGAATAGAAAAAACGCTTACTGATAACACGTATATATACGATTACGAAAAAGATGAGAAAGAATTAAAAGCATTTATCAAAAACAATATTGCCAAAGCTACAGAAGTAAATAAGATTAAAATAGACAAAAACAATTTTTACCCTATATACTTACGTTGGCTCGAAATCGTAAAACCGATAATTGAAGTAAATTGGGACAACCTAAAAAAAGCCAATATTGTAGATAGCGATTTTTATTTGGCAGATTTGTTTGTGGACGACAAAAACACCAATAAAATAGACGATGACCATACCATACGAAACAATCTCTTTGTAATATTTCAAAACCAAGGCTATAAAATTGCTAAAGAAAACATCAAGCAAATGTTTGATGCAACGATAAACATAAGCAATAAAGATACTTATACACAATTTTGGAAACGTTACAAAAGACCGCCCATACAAGAATTTCAAGATTATATAATAGAACGTAGAGATTTACTTGTACCACAAGATATAAGAGAAAGAAAAGGTGCGTTTTTTACACCACGTATTTGGGTAGAACTTTCTCAAAAATACTTAACCGACTATTTGGGCGAAAATTGGCAAGACGAATACTACATTTGGGACTGCGCAGCAGGCACGGGCAATTTGCTTGCAGGCTTAACCAATAAATACAATATTTATGCCAGCACCTTAGACCAAGCAGACGTAAATGTAATGCACGAGCGTATAGAGCACGGAGCTAATTTGCTAAAAGACCACGTTTTTCAATTCGATTTTTTAAACGACGATTTTACCAAACTACCACAGCGTTTACAGGACATAATTAACGACGAAAGCAAAAGAAAAAAGTTAGTTATATACATCAATCCGCCGTATGCGGAGGCTGATAATAGAAGAGGGGATGGTCGTAAAGGAGTAGCACAATCCCTTATACACGAAAAATATTCTGATTTGATGGGCTATACAAGACGAGAAATGTATGTGCAATTTCTAACAAGGATATATCGTGAAATTCCTCAAGTAATACTTGCAAATTTTTCAACTTTGAAAAATTTACAGGCACCCAAGTTTGATAAATTCAGAATATATTATCAAGCGAAACTTGAAAAAATATTTTTAACCCCAGCTGATACCTTTGATAATGTAAAGGGACAATTTCCTATTGGTTTTTTTATTTGGGACACGAAATTATCTCAAAAGTTTGAATGTATTGAAGCCGATATTTATGATAAGAACCAAAATTTTATTGGAACAAAAAATATTTGGTCTTATGATAATATGAAATTAATAAATGATTGGGTTAAAACCTATAGAAATACTAAGTCAGCATCAATAGCAACTATTATTGGTGTTGGTAGTGATTTTCAAAATCAAAGGTTAGTACGCTTTGGAAAACCATTTATGAAAGTACCTGCTTCAAATCACAATTGGCAAATAACTCAAGAAAATCTAATCGAAAGTTCCATTTATTATACAGTTCGTCATATTATTCCTGCAACTTGGCTTAACGACCGCGACCAATTTTTATTTCCTAACGACAATTGTAAAACAGATATTGAATTCCAAAACGATTGTTTGGCATTTACGCTTTTTGACAAGAGTAACAACATACAATCTAAATTTGGTACAAATCATTGGATTCCCTTTACCGAATACGAAGTAAATGCCAAAGCAAAGTTTGCGAGTAATTTTATGACGGATTTTATAAACGGAAAACTGTCTAAATCAAAATCTTCGGGATTGCCAAAAGTGCAAGATTTATATGAAAATTCGGTAAATCAAACAAAACAAGGTGCAGACAATGCACTAATATTTTCAGAAGAAGCCAAAGCCGTTTTCGATGCAGGTCGTGAACTATGGAAATATTATCATTCGCAACAAAATGTAAATGCAAATGCAAGCCTGTACGATATTAAAGAGCATTTTCAGGGCAGAAACGATAAAGGAAGAATGAACTCCAGAAGTACCGACGAAACATATACCGAACTATTAGCTAATTTGCGTGAAGCACTAAAAATACTTTCCGAAAAAATAGTACCAAAAGTTTACGAATACGAATTTTTAAAACAATAGCTATATTAAGTCCAATTGAAAAGAAAAGTGTCATTAAAATAAAATTAGTACTTAGAATTAACTCAATGAAACTACAACACACCATATTCATCATACTAATACTATCTACACTGAGCAGTATTGCACAGGTAGATACTGTGGTTACTTATTTCGATAAAAATTGGAAAAAAACAGCAATAAAAGCCGATGCATTGTATTATCGCAAAGCGTGGAAAGACAGCAACAAAACACACGTTTCTGATTATTTTATGTCGAATGGCAAAGCACAAATGACAGGTAGTTATATCGGCGAGGGCGACAGTATTAAAGACGGACACTTTGTATATTTTTACGAAAATGGTTGGAAAGAAAAAGAAGGAGATTTTAGGAATAATTTGCCAATCGGAAATTGGAAACATTATTACAAATCAGGGAAGTTAAGTTCTAATCAAAACTATATGACCGATGTTGCAGAAATTGAAAAATTAATACATAAAGCAGAAGAAATAAAAGACCTTAATTTCTACGGTCATTACAATGGAGTTACAGAATGGCATCACGATAACGGACAGTTATCTTCAAAAGAGCATTTTGAAAATGGCAAACTCATTGCTGTAGCAATGTATAATTCAAATGGCAAATCATTAGAAGTGCCAACAGATTCATTAGGGAACTATTTATTATCCGTAACTTCAACTCCCAAAATTGACATTTCTCAATTTATTCAGAAAAATCTAAAATACCCCAAAAAGGCAAGAAATCTCAATCAGGAAGGAAAGGTTAAAGTAGAATTTACGGTAGAGAAAGATGAAAGTGTTCAAGAGGTTTTTGTTACTAAATCTAGTGGATTCCCCTTATTAGATGAAGCGGCGGTAGAAATAGTTAGACAATTTTCCGGTAAATTTTATCCAGGTATGAGACATGGAATATATATAAGAACAAAATTTACACAGAATATTACTTTTAAGTTAGACAATGGTAAAAAGAAAAAATAAAATGTGAGTATATTTGCCGAATTGCATTTACACTTCTAAATATAGAAGTACTAATTTTAGTTAATTATTAATTATATCGTAATTGTAAAAACACAATTAAAACAATTCTATAAATGTTATTAGTTTTATTAATTATCGTCCCACTTGTAGCAGGTATATTGGGATTTGCAGTAAAAGGAAACGGAGCTAAAACCTTAGCCTTACTATCGTCATTAGTTGTATTGGGCATTGCAGGCACCATTGCTTGTAATTTTTCTGATGGTAATGTAGATAATTTTAAATCGGGTTGGATACCCACACTCGGTGCTACATTGAGTTTTACAGCTACCAAAATGTCTGTATTGCTTACCTTACTTACAGCAATAGTATTTAGCGTTATTTACATTTTCCAATGGAATAAACCCGTAAGCGAAGAAAACCGTTTTTTTGCTTTAATGCAGTTATCGCAAGCCGGATTAATGGGTGTATTTTTAGCCGGCGATTTATTATTGTTTTATTTCTTTTGGGAGCTGGCACTTATCCCTGTATATTTCTTATGCTCGCAATGGGGCGGCGAAAAGCGCATAAAAGTTACTTTCAAATTCTTTATTTATACTTTTTTAGGGAGTTTATTACTGCTCGGAGGCTTAATATATCTTTATCTCCAAACGCCTACACGCACTTTCGATTTAGAAACCATCATACAAACCGGTAGCAGCTTACCTGCCGATACACAGCAAATTCTATTTTGGTTTTTCTTTATTGCATTTGCCATTAAAATGCCCATATTTCCTTTTCATACCTGGCAGCCCGATGCTTACGAGCAGTCCGGCACGCCTGTAACTATAGTATTGAGTGCCTTAATGGTAAAAATGGGTTTGTTTGCAACGGTGCAATGGGTAGTGCCTGTACTGCCACAAGGGGTTGCATATTGGGCAGATACGGTAATAGTTTTATCCTTGGTCGGTATTGTGTATGCATCGGTATTAGCGATGGTGCAGTCCGATATTAAACGATTAATAGCCTATTCTTCTATTGCGCACATTGGTTTAATGAGCGTTGCTGTTTTTGCCAATACAGATATTGCAGAGAAAGGATTAATGATACAAATGTTTAACCACGGCATTAATATTACCGGAATGTGGTTAATCGTAGCGATGATAGAGCAACGCTATGGTACACGCAATCTTAAAGAGCTTGGCGGTATGGCAGGACAAGCACCTACTATGGCAATAGCCTTGGTAATTATTGCTTTTGCCAATATTTCTTTACCGCTTACCAATGCGTTTATAGGCGAGTTTATGTTGTTTCACGGCATCTTCGAAAGTGCTAATCCTAATCATATAACATATATGGTAATAGCAGGATTGGGCGTAATACTCGGCGCTGTCTATACGCTTAATATGGTACAAAAAGTAGCTTATGGTTCCGGAAAAGAAGGAACAGTAATTGCAGATTTACAAAAAAATGAATGGGTAGGCATTGTGGTAGTTATTGGGCTAATCATTTTGTTAGGCGTATATCCTGCATTGTTTTATGGGATTACTGGTTGATTTTGCTGAATTTGACAATTTTGTAATTCGACAAATTACCGAATTGTCAAATTTTGCCTTTTGACTTTTTAAAATTACTTTTGACCTTTTAAAATAAATATGAAACCACTTATAGCATCTGCACTTTTTGGAATACTAATGATGTTTGCAGCTCTTTCTGTAAAGGAAAGACAGACTTTTACAAAATTTGCTATTGCATTACTTACTATACTTACTGCTATTAATATTTGGGAGCTTACAGAGTTTTTGTCTGTTAGCACGCAAGAGTTTTATTTTAACGATATGATTCGTGTGGATAGTGTAGGGCTTTGGTTTTTTACTTTAATGTCGGGTATTACATTGCTGTATGTATTGCTTTCCGGTAAGTATATAGAAAAAGTAGGGCTGCATACAGGAGAGTATTATGCACTTATATTCTTTATCCTTACAGGAGCGTATTTAATGTGTACGTTTAATAATCTGCTTATACTATTCCTTGCTATTGAGATAATGTCTATACCGCAATATGTATTGGCAGGCAGCGATAAACGCAATCTTAAAAGTAGCGAAGCATCACTCAAATATTTTCTGATGGGTGCATTTTCTACCGGTATTTTATTGATGGGTATTACGCTTATTTATGGAGCAATGGGTACATTCAATATTTCTCATTTTAGTTTTGCACAAGAGAGTAGTTCTATGGTTATGCCCCTTGCCGGAGTGTTGTTATTGATAATCGCATTTGGATTTAAAGTTTCTGCTGCGCCTATGCACTTCTGGACTCCCGATGTGTACGACGGCTCTCCAACCCCTTTTACATCGTATATGGCTACAGTAGTAAAAGCCACTATATTCTTTGGGTTTTTAAGTATTTTCAAAAATGCATTTAATACCATTAGCGAACATTGGAGTATGGTATTGGCTATAATAACTTGTCTTACTTTGCTTATCGGCAATATTACGGCAGTGTATCAGCAGAGTGTAAAACGTATGTTGGCATACTCTTCGATAGCGCAAGCAGGGTTTATGTTATTTGCTGTTTTGGCTATAAATGCAATGGCTTTAAAAGGTATAATCATTTATGGCGTAGCATATAGTGTAGCAACTATTGGTCTGTTTGCTATATTAATGAAAATGAAAGATTATACTTACGATGGTTTTAATGGATTGGCTAAAAAGTCGCCATTCTTAGCCCTTGTAGCTACAGTGTTTTTATTGTCCTTAGCCGGCATTCCGCTTACAGCCGGATTTTTCGCAAAATATTTTGTTATTACAGCACTTTTAGAACAAAGCACCGTACATATCTGGTTAGTAATATTTGCTTTATTAATGGCGGCGGTAAGTGTTTATTATTACTTTAAAGTGATAATGGCAATGTATTTCAAAACCGGAGAGCCTATCCTTTCTGACGAAGTAAGTATTACAGACAAAGTGTTATTGTCATTTGCTGCAATTGTCATCATTGTGTTGGGTGTGCATCCAGATTTATTGTTGTTTTGGGTGTAACTCGATAATTAACTCTGATGTAGCTTGATAATTAACTCTGTTACGGCACAATCTGCATTTCATTTTTACCATTAATATCCATTCTGTAAAGCGAGTGTGTTTCTATCCATTTGGCATCGGTAGTATTTTCGTGTGCATCTACTCTTTGCACCACTAAATGTTTGCCATCGGGGCTAATGGTAATATGCCTGTACGAGCGCGTATCGCAGCCGGCTCTAATTTTTAAAGTAGTTTTGTTAGCAATATCAGCATTAAAGATTCCGCTTCGGTAAGTAGTAAAAAAAACTTGCTCTAAATCGGGGTGTATAGCTAAACCTGTAATGCTATCTCTGTCTGGTATTATGTTGTCTGTAATTCTTCTTTCTTCTTCGTTTGCGTATTTAATAAAAATATTTTTAGAGTCGTTTCGTTTTACATACACATAGCTGCCGTCGGGTAGGTATGCTCCAAACTTGAAGTAATCGTTAGTAGTGGTATCTATCTCGCCACTATTGGTATTAATTACTGCTTTGTTAAAATAATTATTACCACCATCAAGGCTAAACTCTGCCACTATAATACTATCATTTACCCAAGTATGGTGTGTGTATGTAGGTACTCTTGTAATGTTAGTTACATTAGTGCCATCGTAATGTACGGAGTATATATTGCCGTCGGTGCGGATAAAGGATAGTAGATTAGGTTGGTGCCATTTAATCTGTGCTGTATTAGGTCCAAAAACCAAAGCATTGGGTAGTATAGTGCTTTCGGAATGCGTAGCAAGATTAAAGCTATTGAGTGCTATAATTCGGGTATTGGTATCTTGTCTAAAATAAACTATTTCGTTACTATTATTGGGGTGGAAGCAAGGAGCAAAAACGATACCGGGTGTTACAATATAATCGGGACTTTTTATGTCATTACCGGAAAAATTAGCACAATCTTCGCATTCGGAACAAAAGACACAATTTTTTCTACAATTTTCATTATAATGGCAATCGTCGCAAGTACGACAAGATTGCATTACATCGCAACGCTCGGGAACTTTAGTGCAAGAATGTGTAACCAGTACAATGCTAATACCTACTAAAACAGAAAATAACAGTCTTTGATAAATGTTCATTAGCAGTATCTATTTTATATAAAGTAAAAATTCAAAAGTAAAAAGTAAAAATTTTGCCTCGCAAGAAAATAGTTCGTACTTCGACTAAGTTCTGTAACCTGTATTATATAACATTAAAAATCATAAATTTAGAAATTCTAATGTTTGATTTCCAATTAGCCTTAATGTAATGTGGAAATAGGTCTTCATATTTACTCATTCTGAAAAAGAAAAAAGAGTTTACTTTTCTACTACTTCTGCCTTAAACGAAACGGTAGTTTTTAGACTATCGACATTAGCAAAGATGGGAAGTGTTCTATTATTGTTGCCTATTTTTCCTTTAGAATTAAACTCAATTGTTATCTCCCCTTTTTTACCGGGCAGCACCATACTTTTAGAATATGTAGGTACAGTACATCCACAAGGAGAATGTACATCAGAAATGAAAAGTGGATTATCCCCCGTGTTTTCAAAAACAAAAGTATGTTTTACCACATCGCCTTCTTTTATTTTGCCAAAATCTATGGTAGATTCTTCAAACGCAATAGTAGTTAAAGGCAAAGTTCTCATTACAGAATCTCGCTGTACGGTTTCTTTAAATTGTCGTTCTCTTTCTTCTTTTGAAGGTAGTTCGCTGTCGTCGTGTTCGTGATGCTTGTCTAATTCCGGTTTTTGTTTATTAAAAATCGCTTTAGTACTTACTCCGCTTAATTCTATTAATGCTATAGTAAATATAGAAAGTGTGAGTACAGTTAATAAAACTGTTTTAACTTGTTTATTCATTTTATTAAAATTGTAATATCAAGGTTTTGTTTTTTTTAGAAATAATAATGCAACTAATCTAATAGCAACAATTAAATTAAAAATCGGTACCAATAGCGAAGTGCATCATAAAATCTCTTCGGATATTCATAGCGGCATCTACTCTGACAAAGTAGCCAAATATCATTGTTCTTAATCCGCTACCAAATCCGATAGCTAAGCCTTGGTCGAAATAGTTAGATACATTAACCGTAACATTTGGGTTTTGCGGATAATTGGGCCAGCTAAATACAGAGCCTCTTCTGATTTCGTCTTGGTCCGGAAATAATCCTTCCCAAGCAGAGCCTATATCTAAGAATGGTACCAACTGCAAATTTTTCAATATTGGAGATTGAACGGGTCGGTTAAAAAATGTATTCATAATAGGAATGCGTATTTCGGTATTGAGAACAAGAAAGGTATTGCCATTTCTTGAATTTTGTCTATAACCGCGCATAGTATTGGCAAGTGTTTGGAAGCCATAATTCATATCGGCACTTGGTTGTATAGCATTATTGTATTTAGGCATAAATGCATTATCCACACCGCCCATTGAGTACATAATTTTGTGCGAACCTCCCGAATGTGCTCCTGCTAATCGTATTGCTCCTATTACATTTTTGTACAAAGGCATATAGTGTCTTACATCAAAACCGAAATTGTACAAGCCTCCATTTTGCATTTGTTGCATGCCATTTTTTATATAAAATTCGTTATTAGAATGTAGCTTATACATATACTCTGCAAAAAACTTATATCGTGTGCCATTCCAAATATTTACAAATGGATTGCGTGTATCATCATTTACAAATTCTAATTTACCCATTGCCCAATGTTCGCGAGTGTTAGGTAGTGCCAAACCATATATATCTATGGCTTTGAGTATCATATTGTCTTGTCTTGCACCTAAATGCATACGTATGGCTTTTACCTTATCTAATGGTATATTTACATTACCTTGTATAATGTTAGCAACAGACCTGCCGGGTGTAGTAATAAGCGTTTGACCAGAGAGAAAGTTGTAATTATTTTTTATAACTTGTCTAAAAAATGTAATCCCCCAATCTACTCTTTTTCTATAATTATTAAATTCTAAAAAGTAAGTATTACCGCTGAAGTTTGCCGGAATTCTTAAACCTCCCGTAAATCGGTAATCTTCCATTTTGTCGAACATATTTATTGCAAACATTGCTCCTATTGGCGGATTATCGAACCTGTCGGTATTGGTTCCATAAGCTTGGTATTTATTAAAGAGAATGCTATTATCCATTCTAGCACTAAAAAAATCGGGCTTAAAAGAAAGGTAATAAGGAGCTGAACGCATCTCTATAAATGTGCTATCTACATACATTACTCTTTTACCGTCTTGGTATGTAATGGTTTCTTCATCTGCTATACCCAATGGTGTATCTTGGCTATTACTTTTAACATCTAACCTTTTAGAAAATTCATCGGAGTCTTTACGAGGTATTACCTCTTTTTGGTTGTCATCACTAAATTCAGACTGAAATGTTTGGTCGTTATTTTCAAAAAATTTGTTTTGATTAATGTCTGTATCTTCTTGTTTATTACTATTCTTTTTATCGGATTTACGATTTGGTTTTTGTAGATTAATAGGCAAGCTATTGTATATTTTATTATCTGCTTCTACTACTCCGTCTATAAATTCTACAGGTTTTAAATCTTTCTTTTGTAAGTTTCCGAATGGTGCCGGCAATTCTGCCGGTCTAAAATAAATGTCGAAGGTATTGGTGGTTTGTAATACATCTGCTACTTTTTGGCTGGCAGGATTGTATTGATGAAAGAGTATGCTTCTTCCAAAATTAGTTACCGGAATAGAATATGCAGAATCTTTATTGTTCTGGTCTCTTGCAAACATTACTACATATCTGTTTCTTACTCCGTTTTCTTCTGAGAGGTATGCAAAGTTATCCATTCCGTAAGGTATTACTTGCATTACAGAGCTTTTAGATTCTCTTGTAAGTTGCAGTAAGTCGTAGCTTTTGGTAGTAGCGTTGTAAAAAAACGCATTCATAGGTCCTGTTGGTAATTCGTTGGGCAATGGAGCAATGTCTATATATGGAGCAGGTCTGTTAGACATAAACACAACACCTTTTCTTAAACCACCACTAACAAATACGGGAGTCTCGTCGTCCCAGGCATCGTCTGTAAGTTGCGTCATTCTGGCGCGCTTCATTCGGTATTCGTAAAGGTCGCTTTGTCCGTTCTTGATGGCAGATAATATTATCATATCATCGTCTTCCATAAAGGTAAATCCGGTAATTCTATCGAAACGGTTAGATGGAATTTTAAAGTCTTGAATTTTGGCTTTGCGCGAATCGTACACACGCATACGCAATAAATGTCCTTGTTGGAATATAATTCCTAATTTATACCCAGTATTACTCCAAGCTAATAATGGATAATTAGGGTCTTCTATTTGATTGTGATTTAAAACGCCTCTTGTTAAGATAGAATACGATTTTCTTTTACCGTCTTCCATAGTTAATTTTTCGAGTATTACCTGTACTTCGCCATATTTCCACTTGAGATATGCTACATCGCTTCCTCGTGGCGATACCAACATTTTAGTGATGCGTGCATCGTCTTTGGGCACTTCTATTTTCGCTAAAAGATTAACGGTATCTAACTTATCAAACAGAGCTTCTTCTGTTTCGTATCTGTTTTGATAAAAAACAATAAGAGAATCGTAAGTGGTTTTAAGATTTTGACCAATGGTTAATTTCATTGCAGTATTAAGGCTGCTTTTGAGTTGTGTAAGGTACAGCAAATTACGCACATTGCTTTCGCCATATTTAGTAGAGATATATTTCCAAAATGCTTTACCGGCAAGGCGCGGGTGTTTCTGGCTTATAGACTGAAAATTAGGATTTTCTGTCCCATCTACTTTGTTTTTCCAATCATTATCATCTATTGGTGTCCATCCCGAAACTACATAATCTACGTACCCTTCTGTAACCCATTCGGGGAGGTTAAGCAAGACTATATTTCTGATAATTTCTCTAAAATTTTCGCCAAACATCAAGCGTTCCATTACCACTTGTGCCATTCCTTCTCTTAATTGTTTTTTTAGATTTTCGTGATTACCGTTAAAGTAAATTACTATTTTATCGCCTACCACATTAAGCGTACCGGCAGAGTTTTGGTTTTGTAAATGCAGCTCTGTATTTAATCCTATATTACTTTGGTCGTAGTGGTCGTAACAGTTGTATAATACTATATTTACTTTTTCGGGAAAAAGCCCTCCTAATCTTCTTTCTACGGCAGCAATGTCTTGCTCTGCTTGCTCTGCTACATACCTTGCTAATTCTCTTCCTGCTCTGTCGTAATGATGAATTTTAAAGTGTTTGGCATCGTAAAATTTCCAATCAAATTTGCGGTGTTGAATTCTGTTTTGTCCAAAAACTTCGATATTGGCTTGTGCGTAAGAACTGAACGTACTAACGCTTAACACTACGATAAAAAACAACCACTTAAATACTAACTTTTGAATGGAGTACATATAGTTATAACAATTTGCTGATTAGTGATGTATGCAATTTAAAGTGTGAATTTACAATTAAATTTAATTAAAAATCACTAATGCAATATTTTTCAAACTAAAATATAACACACAATAGCAGGGCTTACCTTAAAGCCTACAAAGAGTGGGGGATGTAAATGCGCTTTGGCTTTTCATACAGATAGCTCAAGTTTGCGCTGATTTTTGCGTATAAAATATTTAATGAGTTAAGTGGTAGCGGGTAAATTCTATTATTGATGAAACTAATTGCCTTTAAGCGTTTCTAAATGACTATAAACATCGGCAGCTACTTTTTCTACAGACTGATTACCATTGATGATTACAATACTTTTGCGTTGCGATTCGGTAAGATTATCCATAGCTGCAAAATACATTGCTCTTACTTTTTTAAGATTGTCTAAAGTTTCGTAAGGTTCTATGTGTGTGCGATTTTGCGTAATACGCTGCATACAGTCTTCGGGAGTAAGGTCTATGAAAAAAGTAAGGTCGGGGAAAAGTAAATTGGAACTTTTACGATTTAGTTCCATAACCCAATCTAAAGAAACCTGCACTCCTTGATAAGCATAAGAAGAAAGCAAATATCTGTCTGTTACTACGGTATTGCCTTCTCCTAACAAATGCAAAATGCCATTTTCGGTATTTAAAATATGCTCTAACCTATCGGCGGCAAATAACGCTGCTATAGTGTGTTGGTCTGCTTTTTGTTGTCCGGCAAAAATGGCTCTTATCATTTTGCCAATTGGCTCCGATGTAGGCTGACAAGTGAGTACAACCGGAATGTTTTCTTGTTGTAATCTTTCTGCTAACAATTTGGCTTGTGTGCTTTTGCCACTTCCGTCTATTCCTTCAAATGCTATAAACCTACTCATAATGATAATAAATTTTACTGATGCTTTTTAAATATTAGCTGAATACTACAATCAATTAATTACTTCCGACAAATCAAACTCATTGCTCCAAACTATCTGCCATTTAGCGGTATCACTTATTGCATCTCGATATGACCAATTAGGAAATTTATAGTATGAAGGTTCTAAAATATCATCATCAATAATTATTAATCCAAGTTTAGTATTTTTTAATAACGGATTTAATAAACCATATTTGCACGAATAGTCCATAATATAACTTTTCTTTACAGGTCTCGAATAAGTATATGTTGATTTGGGTTTAATATCTATATAACTCTCAACGTTATAATCGCAACCAATATAGTGAAAATACACATAAGGGATATTAAAACGCAAATTCCAATCCCAAGAACAAGTCATCATCGATATATATATTCTTATCTGAAGTATTTTCTATATCTACCTGAAAATCGAATATTTGTTCTGTTATAGAATCTGTTTGCACATCAAGATTATACTTTTTAATTTCTTCAGCAGAAATAACGTGCGAAAATTCCGTTTTTTCAGTATAATGTTTCAGCACTTTACATTGCACTTTTATAGGTAAATCATTTGCTGTTTTGTGTGGTGCTAGTAAGTCATTCCATTCTTTTACTTCTGCTATATCGTTGAGGGTATATTTATCCTTGCATTTATCTGTATTACAAGAAACCAAAAACATTACCATTAATATTAAAATCAATACTCTCATAAACGATAATTTTGTTTTTCTAAAATTTAAAACAACCTATACTTTCAAAATCTTTGTTGGGTCTAAATTAGTATTGCGTATGGCTACATTGCGGGTTACTTGTGCTGCAATATCTTCAAATGCTTTTTTACTTACCGGTTCATCATTTATAACTGCCGGAATACCCATATCGCCACCTTCGCGTATGCTCTGTACAATAGGTACTTCGCCCAAAAACGGCACTTCAAACTGCTCTGCTAATATTTTACCGCCATTTTTTCCAAAGATATAATATTTATTTTCGGGTAGTTCCTGTGGTGTAAAATATGCCATATTTTCTACAATACCGAGAATAGGAACATTAATTTGCCCTTGTTTAAACATCATCAATCCTTTTTTGGCATCTGCCATAGCTACTGCCTGCGGGGTAGTTACCACTACTGCTCCCGTTACCGGAACGGTTTGTACCAAAGTTAAATGAACATCTCCTGTACCCGGTGGTAAGTCTATAATAAGATAATCTAATTCGCCCCAAAGTACATCGCTAAAAAACTGGCGTAATGCCGATGTAGCCATAGGTCCGCGCCAAATAACCGCCTGCTTTTCGTCCACCAAAAGACCAATAGAAATAACCTTAACGCCATATTTTTCTATCGGTACTATCATACCTTTTCCGTTTACTTCGGTCATCATAGGGCGTTCGCTGCGGATACCAAACATAATAGGAGCCGAAGGTCCGTAAATATCTGCATCTAAAAAACCAACTTTTAAACCCTGTCCGGCTAAAGCTACTGCAAGATTAGCGGCAACAGTAGATTTACCTACACCACCTTTACCGGAAGCTACAGCTATAATATTTTTCACATCGGGTAATACCGTTTTGTTATCTCTTCTGCCCGAATTTACGGTAGCGGTCATATTTACCTGCACATTTGCATTTTTGTCTGCAAATATCTTTACCGAACTTTCACACGCTTTTTTAATGGTTTCGCGCATTGGGTGCAGCGGATTAGTAAGCTCTACGGTAAAAGAAATATTGTTTTCTTCTATTTTAATATCCTTTACCAAATTTAGGGTAACTATATCTTTACCTAAATCGGGGTCATCAACATTTTTGAGTGCTTCGAGTAGTTTCGCTTCTGTAATCATCTTGTATTGTAATATTTTAATAAATTTTACGTTTAAGGAAAGCAAAGTTACATCTTTTCGCTCCTTTACCTTAATTTTGTCGTAATGACGGTATATTTTAAAATTATAACACTATTTGGTTTGTTTTTAGTATCACAGTTTAGTTCGTGGTCGCAAGATATAGAATTAGATGATGATATTATACAAATTACCGGTGTAACAATGACGGCAGACAGCTTGATGGCAGTGCCCCACGTTGTTATTTCGGTGAAACACAAAAATAGAGGCGACCGCTCCAGTGAGTTGGGCGTATTCTCTATAGTATGCCACAAAGGCGATACATTGGTCTTTTCTGCATTAGGCTATAACCATATAGAGTATAAAGTGCCGGATAGTATTGTCGGAAGGTTTTTTACAATGGTACAGCTAATGGTGCAAGATACATTTCACTTGCCCGAAACTATTATGCGCTCTTACTTACCTACCGCCGAAGAGTTTGATTTTGCATTCAAATATTGGAATTCTCCACTCGATAAATACGATATTGCATACAACAATCTTAATCCTGCTATTATTAGCTTACTACTTGCTTCTTTGCCGAGAGATGGAAGAGAAAGCCAAAGAGCATACTTAATGGAGCAAGCCAACAAAGCAGTCTATTACGGACAAACACCACAACAGGGTATTTTTAATCCGTTTAAATGGGCAGAGTTTATTAATGCTTGGAAGCGTGGCGATTTCAGGAAAAAATAAATTTTTTATGGCTGAACATCTCCAAATAGTTACAGGAAGCAAAGAGGAACAATACCAAAATATCTTACCTCAAATAGCTGCATTGGTAGCTAACGAAACCGATTTAATTGCCAATATGGCAAACATTACAGCAGTGCTTAAAGCGCAATTTAATTGGCTTTGGGTTGGTTTCTATATGGTAAAAGAAAACGAATTGGTATTAGCTCCATTTCAAGGACCGATAGCCTGTACCCGCATAGCTTTTGGGAAAGGCGTATGTGGTACAGCTTGGCAAAATGCACAAACTATAATAGTAGAAGACGTTAATCAATTTCCGGGACATATAGCTTGCAGCAGCCTTTCGCAATCGGAGATTGTAGTGCCAATATTAAAAGACGACAATGTAGTAGCCGTATTAGATGTGGATAGCGAACATTTAGCTGCTTTTGATACTACGGATAAAAAGTATTTGGAAAAAGTGGTAGAGATGATGGCGTTTTAAAAAAAATAGAAATAAAATTATGGCAAATAATTATTTCCCTACTTCCACCGTAACACTATAATTCTCTCCATTTTTTAAAAACGATTGTACTTTAGATTTTAAGGAATGTACATCATCATTTGCGATAGTTGTGTTGTCGCAAATAATATGCAGTACCAAAATGTGTTTTTCGCCGTCTAATGTCCAACAGTAAATATTACTTACATCTTTTACATTCGTTAGCGATAACAACTTTGCTTTTAGTTCTTCAGTATTAAATTCATCGGGTGTGCTTTGTAAAAATATTTTGATAGATGAGCGAATGTTTTTAATGGCATTGTATAATATCATTGCAGCAATACTTAAAGACAAAATGGGGTCTATCCAAAACCAATTTGTATAGTACATTATTATTGCACCTATTAATACAGCTACCCAACCCAAAACGTCTTCTATTAAATGCAACATTATACTTCTTTGGCTCAGCGATTGTTCATTGCCTTTTCTTAATCTTAATACTGCCAAACCATTAAATACAATACCCAAAACCGCTAACCATATCACTCCTTCGGAATGTACTTCTTGCAACACAAATAATCTGCTTACTGCTTCATACACAATGTACACCGAACCAATAATTAATACCAACGAAGTAAAAAATGCAGCTAATACAGAAAAACGTCTTTGTCCGTAAGTGTATTTGTTCGTAGTTCCTTTGTTAGATTTTTTCTCTAATACTAAAGAGAGTCCTATTGCCATACTATCGCCCAAGTCGTGGATAGCATCGGAGATAACAGTTACAGAATTAGTCATAACACCACCCACAAATTCTATACAAGAGAAAATAAAATTGAGCCAAAATGCTACTACCATATTACGTTCTACAGTAGTGCTTTTTTTCTTTTCTTTTTTTAGATTGGAAGTTGTAGCTTGTGTTTGTGTCTCGGTTTGTAAAAGTATAGCTGTGTTCATTTCAATTTATTTTTTTGAGTGGATTATTTGTTTTGTGCTGTTAGTGATTTTCCCTACAACTGCGAAATGTTTTTACTTTTGAATTTTTACTTTATACTAATGTATATAACTCGTATCTGTTAAAGATTTTAAGAATAATATCAGATTAGCTTTGTCTTCTTCTGTTAATCCTAATGGGTCTGGTGGTAAAGTCTGATGCTCTATCTCAAAACCTAATCCTGCCCCGCCACCTTTGTTGTAAAAATCTATTACTTCTTCTAAAGTTTTATACACTCCATTGTGCATATATGGTGCAGTTAGTTCTACATTACGCACTGTTGTTGTTTTAAAAGAATACAGATGATGCGGAATGCCGTATAAAACATATTTTCCTGAATCTGCATCTAACTTTGGATTAATAGTATCTGTAGTGGCAGGTACGCCTAATACTTCACTTTCCATTTTGTCGAACAAGGGAGGAACTGTACCATTAAACAGTGGCATAAAATGACAAGTGCCACATTTTCCTTTGCCCATAAAAACATTAAAACCCTTAATGTCGTTTTTGCTCATAGCATTATTATCGCCACGCATATACTTATCGAAAGCTGAGTTAAGAGAAGTGAGCGAACGCACATAAGCTGCAATAGCGTAGTTAATATTTCTGCTTGTAATGTTAGTATTACCATATACTTTTTGAAATAGAGTTCTGTACTCCCGTTTTCCTCGTAATGAAATGTTAAATTAATTAACTTATTGAATTGCAATA
>CAYUXT010000044.1:0-24061 GCA_964448955.1 uncultured Taibaiella sp.
TTGCAATTCAATAAGTTAATTAATTTAACATTTCATTACGAGGAAAACGGGAGATATCTACATTTGTTAATCCGTAAGCTCTGCCATAAAGACTGTTTTGCATATAACCCCTAAAAGGCATTATTAAAGTCTGGAAAGAATAAGGTGCATCTTGCGTAAAATGTACACTTGTATCGTACAGTGGTGTTACATTATTATTTACCCCTCCCATATTGTACAGTATATATTTACCGCCACCACTATACCCACCCTGAATACCTGTACATAAATTAATACCTTTGTAAAGCGGTATATGCCCTTTCCATTGCAACGAAGCTCCATAGGTAAATGCACCGTATTTGCCTGTAGATGCCATAATATCTATTTCTGCATTACCTGCCCAACCTCGATACAACATTGTTATATCCGTTTTCTGTAGTTTATTGGCATTTAGATCAATAGTATTAATACTCCACCATTGTTTTACCTGTTCAAATTCTAAAGAGTATAGGTCGATGGCAGGAAAGTAAGTTTTGTCATCGCGTACAGACATCTGCATAGATATTGCCCATTCGTAATCCAAAGGGCGTTTCCAACCTATGGAATAATATTTTGTTTTAACTTTTGCCATTGCAGGATAAGGAAAACCGTTTTTGTCTTTCCAATCTCTTGTGCCATCGAGTGGTAAATTTTCTACTTTTCGGAAAAATAAAATATTCCAGTCTGTTTTCTTTGCCGTATTTTCATATCGTACAAAAAAATCACTTCCTTTTAATCCTGACGGCATACGATAACCAATATTAAAATGATGGTTATCAAAAATATCGCTAAAACCACCGGTAGCCATTGCTCCTGTTTCGGGAATTTTAAAGGTTCCTAAATGGCTGGCATAAGGTTGGTATCTATTGATAAAATAATCATTATTTAATCTTGCACTAAACCAAGCACTATATAGTTGAATAAAGTATGGTCTAATCGATTTATCGTCATCTTGACTTGCTTTTATTTTACTACTGTCCTCCGAACTTTTAGGATTTAATATGCCCATAAGAAAAGAACTACTTTCTTTATCTTTTAACTTTAACTCTTTAAGTAATGCAGCTATGCTATCCCTTTCGGACTTTTTGCGTCTATGGCTTTCTGCCCAAAGAAAATATGTTGTTTCGTATTGTAAAGTATCGGACAGCGTAGCCTTAATGCCGTCGTTGTCTTTTTTTACTAATAATTCTATGCCATTGTTCCAAGAATATAAACCATAAGGTTTGGCTGTAGTATCAACCGAATCTGGTACAGGGAAACCCGAACGGTAATAAATCATTTCTTTTTCTTTTTGAAGTAATCCAATATTATCTGCTTTATCAGAAGTGATGGTTTCAAAATTATTACGGTGGGCATTGAACTTTACAATATCGCTTTGACCGTTTAGAAATGCACTTATCCACCATTCATTTGCTTTCATTTCTATAAAACCGTTAATGCCTTCTGCTTTGCCTATTGCTTTCTTTGTTATTTCTTGCCCCGAAAGATTAAAACTGCGAGCTATCATTTTACCTTTATGTGAATAAATGGCAAACAAAGTATTTTTGTCTTTACTCCATTGTAAAAGAGGATAATTGTCGTGAGATATATCTGTAAGCCAAGGAGGCATAGTGTAGGTAAAAAGCCATTTGGGTTTTTGCTCAGATATATTATTATCTAAAAATACTTTTCTTTTATTTTTATCATTTACCACATATACTGTTGTTTTTTTATCGTTCGATTTGAGAGTATATGTAGTTTGTGAATTATCAGTATTAAATGTGTTAATTGGTACTTTTTCCCATCTTTCCTGCCAAAATCTAAAACATTCATTAGTTAGTGTATCTATATTACGTTTAAATATAAGTCTTACTCCTCGTTCTAATGATTTTTTCTGTCTTGCTTGTGCCAATATAAAATTAAGCGAATGTGTATCGTATTTTTCTTCTAAAAAATAAATAAAAGAATGCCACACAAGCTGTGGGTTAAGTTGTAAAATTGTGTGCAGGTTTTCCGGTTGATTGCTTGCCCAAATTTGGTGTAGTTGCATTTCGTTTTCTAATGTCCATCCTGCTGCTATGTGGTTAATAGAGGCTTCTTTAAATCCCGCAGGGTAAGGTTTTCTCTTTATTGGCAAATTTTCTCTTTCTTCTGTTTTAAACAATTCTTCCCAAGCAATTAATATCAGAGCGCGTTTCAGATAGTTTAAAAAATCTTCGTGGCTACCATTAAACGGCAATAATATCCTTGTTCCTTTGGTTACAATTGTCGGAAAAGGCAAAAGACCATCTTCGTACATACCTACATTAGATTCGTACATTCTGTTTACAGAAGGATAAATAATAATATTGGGTACTTTTGATGATGTTTTACCCATTAAAATACTTACTTCTTTTTTAAGAAATTCTATCTGTCGAGCAGCAAAAACGGCAAGAGAATCGTGCTGTTCGGGAAAATAAATTATGGCTTCTTTCGTGGGTAATACTTGCCATTTGTAATTTTTGTACTGTGTTCTGTTATACCTAACTTGCTGTGCAAGTATAGCTCCATTTCCCCAAAAAAGGAACAGTAAAACTATTAAGCAAAAACGAAGTATAAAAAACATAATTTTTTATGGAAACTATATAGGTATCATCTGTTAGAAGGCTGATTTAAGCTATTCTAAATTATTTATTGATGGTCATAAAATAAAAAATAACATTTTTTAATTGACACCATAGACTAATCTGCATAAAAATTTTACTGAGTACTCTTTTCCGACTCTTTTTCTGATGGCGGTGCTTCTTCTACTTTAAAGATTACTTTTTTGTTTTCATCATCGAAAGTAGCTACTATACTATCACCTTCTTTTATGTTTTGGTTGAGAATTTCTTCTGCCAATGGGTCTTCTAAATATTTCTGAATAGCTCTGTGCAATGGTCTTGCGCCAAATTGTTGGTCGTAACCTTTTTCTGCTATAAAATCTCTTACTTCTTTAGATAAGGAAAGATTATACCCTAATCCCGACATACGTTTGAGTACATCTTTCATAATAATATCTATTATCTTATCTAAATTTTCGGCAGTAAGGGTATTAAAGATAATTACATCGTCTATCCTATTTAAAAACTCAGGACTAAATGTGCGCTTTAATGCTCTTTCTATTACGTTTTTATTATTTTCATCGGAATTGGTAGTACGTGCTGATGTAGCAAAACCAACACCATCACCAAAATCTTTTAATTGTCTTACCCCAATATTAGAGGTCATTATGATAATGGTATTTTTAAAATCTACTTTTCTGCCTAAGCCATCGGTAAGCATACCGTCGTCTAAAACTTGCAGCAGTATATTAAAAATATCGGGGTGTGCTTTTTCTATTTCATCAAGAAGTATAACAGAATATGGCTTGCGACGCACTTTTTCTGTAAGCTGCCCGCCTTCTTCGTAACCCACATAACCCGGAGGAGCACCAATCAATCTGCTTACAGAAAATTTTTCCATATACTCACTCATATCTATTCTTACAAGGCTATCATCGTTATCGAAAAGGTAACGAGCCAATGCTCTTGCCATCTCTGTTTTGCCTACACCTGTTGGTCCTAAAAATATAAAAGAGCCAATAGGTTTTTTGGGGTCTTTTAATCCTACTCGGTTTCTTTGTATGGCACGTACAGATTTTAAGATGGCTTCGTCTTGTCCTATTACTCTACCTTTTAATTCATCTGCCATTCTACGTAGTTTTAAGCTTTCGGCTTCTACCATTCGCATTACGGGTATGCCTGTCATCATACTGATTACTTCGGCTATATCTTCTTCTGTAATAGGATAGCGTTTGTGTTTTACTTCTTCTTCCCATTCTGCTTTAGCTTGTTCTAACTCATCACCTAATTTTTTTTCGGTATCTCTAAGTGCTGCTGCTTCTTCAAATTTTTGGCTTTTTACTACTTTATTTTTTTTCGATTTTATCTCTTCTATTTTCTTTTCTAATTCTAAGATATTATCGGGTACATTGATGTTTTTTAAGTGAATACGCGCACCTACTTCGTCCATTACGTCTATGGCTTTATCGGGAAGTAATCTGTCGGTCATATATCTGTCGCTTAGTTTTACGCAGGCTGTAACTGCATCATCTTCGTAAGCTACATTATGAAACTCTTCGTATTTGGGTTTAATATTGTTAAGAATAGTTATGGTTTCTTCTACACTTGGCGGTTCTACCAATACTTTTTGAAATCTACGGTCTAATGCGCCATCTTTTTCGATGTGCATTCTGTATTCGTCGAGGGTAGAAGCTCCGATGCATTGTAGTTCGCCACGTGCTAATGCGGGTTTAAATATATTAGATGCGTCTAAAGAACCCGAAGCACCGCCTGCTCCTACAAGGGTATGTATTTCGTCGATAAACAAGATTACATCTCTGTTTTTTTCCAACTCGTTCATTATAGCTTTAATACGCTCTTCGAACTGCCCACGGTATTTGGTACCAGCTACTAAAGCAGCTAAATCGAGGCTTATTACTCTTTTATCGAATAGCACTCTCGACACTTTTCTTTGTACTATTCTAAGTGCCAAACCTTCTACAATGGCGGTTTTACCTACACCCGGTTCGCCTATCAGTATTGGATTGTTTTTCTTCCGGCGAGATAATATCTGCGATACTCTTTCTATTTCTTCTTCTCTTCCTACTATAGGGTCGAGGTTATTCATTTCTGCGAGGCGTGTAATATCTCTACCGAAATTATCTAATACTGGCGTTTTAGATTTAGAGTTTGCCGGTGTATTTCTTCTCTGAAATTGTTTTTGTTGTTCTTCATCATTAAACTCAGAACCCGGGTCGTTTCCAAATTCTGATGATGGTTGCTCCTTACCTTGAATGTATGCCAATTCGTTTTGAAAAGTTTGGTAGTTAATGTTTTTATTTTCGAGAATATTGGCAGTAACGTCTTCTTTATTTTTAAGAATAGAAAGCATAAGGTGCTCCGATTCTACCATTGGGCTTTTAAATAGCTTAGCTTCGAGAGTAGAAATCCTAATAATTTTTTCTGCCTGACGGGTAAGTGGAATACTGTTTTTAGACGCATTTGGTGTAAAGGCATCTTTGTTTTTAATGATTGCTTCTACTTCTTTGCGAAGCTCATATAAGTCCACGTTAAATGATTGCAGTATTTTTACAGAAAGATTATTTCCTTCTCTAATTAACCCCAATAATAAATGTTCTGTGCCAATAAAATCATTACCTAACCTTAAAGCCTCTTCGCGGCTAAAAGTGATAATATCTTTTACTTTTTGCGAAAAATTTGTGTCCATTTTTTTTAATCTTCTATTTCAATTTGAGTAAAGTTATGATTAAATAATGCAGTATTTAGTATTAGAAACACACAAATAACATATTGTTTGTAACTTCAAGCTGAATTTCAGAGTAAACGCCAAAGCGTCTTGTAGCAGCTTTACAATAAATTACCCCATTAATTTGCTAAATTATGAAAAAGGAAATTAAAAACGATGATTTATTATTTCGATTTATTTTCAAATATTTATTTTGAAATATTGCAAGCCCATTGCCAATATGTAATTATCCTCAAATAACCTTTATTAAACTATATCTGTACCCAAAAACAATGTTATACAAACCTTTATAAAATGATACAGCTATATTAAAATTATTAACCAACACCAACAAGGAAAGTTTTGAAATAGGGTGGGGGGTAAAAGAAAGGAGAATAGACAAATAAATACGAAATAGAATTTTACTTTTTTACATTGGTCTTGGCTAAGATTAGGTAAGGAAAAGCTGAAAATAAATATTCTAAAAAATAATTTTTTGAATTAAAAAAAGACCTTACCTTTGCCGCCCATTAATTCTTAATGCATGCTTAGAAACCATGCCAAAAAGTAAATTTAAAATGAGAAAAGGAATTCATCCGGAAAATTACCGCTTAGTAGTGTTTAAAGATATGTCTAACGACCATGCTTTTATTACACGCTCTACAGCACCTACAAGAGAAACAATAACTTGGGAAGATGGTAACGAATATCCATTAGTAAAAGTGGAGATTTCTAATATGTCGCACCCTTTTTATACAGGTAAATCTGTATTTGTAGATACAGCAGGTCGTATCGAGAAATTCAAAAAACGTTACGGCAAAAAATAAGAATATAATTTACACCCATTATTATCTATGGGTATTTTAATTGTATTCTTAATATTTCATTATTTATCCATATAATACTTACTGACGATACAAAAGATAAGCTAAAATTTAATTTTGAATTATATTTTTAAAACGCTTACCTTTGCCGTCCTAAAAAAATAAAACTATGCCTAAAATAAAAACACATTCAAGGGCAAAAAAGACTTTTAAAGTTACCGGTTCCGGTAAAATATTACGTTTTCAAGCGTATAAAAGTCACTTATTGACAAAAAAATCAACAAAACGCAAACGTTCATTGCGTGGTAGTGTAGAAATACACCCTGCAAACTTACCATTGGTAAAACGTATGCTTAACTTAAGGTAATCTTTCCTTAAAAGATATAAACAATTTTAAAAGAACTAATTAAAAATAAAATATGCCACGTTCAGTAAATGCCGTAGCATCGCGCGCAAGAAGAAAGAAAGTCTTAAAACAAACCAAAGGTTTCTATGGTAAACGTAAAAACGTATATACCGTAGCCAAAAACGTATTGGAAAAAGGTTTGGGCTATAAATTTGTAGGACGTAAGTTGAAAAAACGTGACTACCGTACATTATGGATAGCTCGTATTAACGCTGCCGTTCGCGAAGAAGGGTTAAGCTACTCTGTTTTTATGAACAAACTTAACCAAAAAGGTATAGAGCTTAACAGAAAAGTATTAGCTGACCTTGCTATGAACGAACCCGAAACTTTTAAAAAGTTAGTAGCAGAAGTAAAATAAATTAATTACCGCAAATTAAAATGCGGTTTGTGTATCAAACATTAAAAATAAAAAAACAATGGAAGCAATTGCTTTTATTCACGAACAATACAATAGTGTAAAAACTATGCCGGAATTTAAAGCCGGAGATAACGTAACTGTTAATTACAGAATTATAGAAGGAACCAAAGAACGTATCCAGTCGTTTAGAGGTGATGTAATTAAACGTCAAGGGCAAGGAGCTACACAATCTTTTACCGTTCGTAAAATTTCTGATAGCGTAGGTGTAGAGCGTTTATTTCCTTTATACTCTCCTAATATAGAAAGTATTGTAGTGAACAAACGCGGTCGCGTGCGTCGTGCAAAACTTTACTACCAACGTGAGCGTTTCGGTAAATCTGCACGTATTAAAGAGAAAAAACAAGTTGTTGCAAAAGCATAATTTTAAAAACAATTTATACCATATAAAAGGACCAACGAGATTAATTTACGTTGGTCTTTTTTGTTAAAGGAAAAATTCACAATACCCCAAAATCAACATTATATTACTTAGTATTTTTTGCGAGCAACACAAAACTTAACTAACCTTCACTTCTTAAATGTTTAAATACAAACAAAAACTTAACTAACCTTCACTTCTTAATGGTTTGAATAAACATAAAAACATTGTGTTCATTGCGCTTCTTGGTGTACTTCGCGAGAAATACCGCTAACAATTCATGAAATTTATACCCATTATAATATTATTAATGAGTATAAAATAATTATCAAAAATTCGCTTTTTTATTAACTTCGCCGTAAATTTTAAATTCAACATTTTTAATATTTTCATCATAATAAAATAATATGGACATTTTTTCCAAACTACTCAAAGACAGAGGGCCAATAGGTCAGTATCAAGAATTAGCTCACGAATATTTTGCTTTCCCTAAATTAGAAGGACCAATAAGCAACCGAATGAATTTTAGAGGAAAAGAAAAAATAGTTTGGAGTTTAAACAACTATCTCGGATTGGCTAATCATCCCGAAGTAAGAGATGTCGACACTAAAGCAGCAGCCGAATATGGAATGGCTTACCCTATGGGAGCACGTATGATGAGTGGAAATTCTAATTACCACGACCAATTAGAAAGTGAGTTTGCCGAATTTATAGGCAAAGAAGATGTGGTTTTGGTTAATTATGGTTATCAAGGAATGTTATCTGCTATAGATGCTATACTTGGTCGTCACGATGTGGTAGTATATGATGCAGAATGCCACGCTTGTATATTAGATGGCTTACGTATGCACTTAGGTAAAAGATTTAAGTTTAACCATAACGATGTAGCCGATTGTGATAAACAATTAGCTCGTGCCCAAAAGTTAATAGAAGGTACTCCGGGGGGTATTTTAGTAATTACCGAAGGGGTATTTGGTATGAATGGAAATCAAGGAAAAATTAGAGAAATAGCAGATCTTAAATCTAAATACGAATTCCGTTTGTTTGTAGATGATGCACACGGTTTTGGTACTATGGGTGCTAAGGGTGCAGGTATAGGAGAAGAACAAAACTGTACCGACGACATAGATTTATACTTTTCTACATTCGCAAAATCGCTTGCAGGTATCGGAGGCTTTATTGGAGGTACTAAAGAAATAATTTATTTCTTACGCTACAATATGCGTTCGCAAATATTTGCTAAATCACTACCAATGCCTATGGTAATCGGAGGATTAAAAAGAATGGAGCTAATCAGAACCAAACCGGAACTAAAAGACAAACTTTGGGAAAATGTAAACAAACTCCAAAATGGGTTAAGAGAATATGGCTTTAATATTGGTACTACCAACACTCCCGTAACTCCTGTATATATGGAGAGTGGTGTAACCGATGCTACGCAATTAGTAGTAGATTTAAGAGAAAATTACAATATTTTCTGTTCTATGGTAATGTATCCGGTAATTCCTAAAGGGCATTTAATACTACGTTTAATACCTACAGCAGTACATACCGACGAAGATATAGAGCTTACACTTAAAGCATTTGCAGCAGTAAGAGAAAAATTAGAAAAAGGACTTTATCCTAAAGAAATACCATTGGTGAGCGTATTTGCAGCAGCGAAAGGTGGTTAATTCGACAATTCGACAATAATTTTAGGACATACAAGTTAAAATAAATTATTCAAAATTCAGCATTCAAAATTAAAAAAAACTTCCTATTGTCATTTTGACGACGATAGGAGGAAAAATCTAAAACAATTTTAAATAGCGTCTTTACTCCTTTGTGTCTTTGCGAGAAAAAACTTTGCGAAAAAAATGTGTATTTAATAGAAATTCTTATCCATTCTATCCATAATGAATAAAGTATTATTCTGTGTTAATTTTATCATTTGTGCCATTATTTTCCAATTGGTAAAAGCACAACCTAATACTGCAAAAGAATGGAAAGGCTTTGGTATAGAAAGCAATATTAGGCATGGGCAAATGATACGCCATACACCAAAGTTTTCCGGACCCATTTCGGATAACTGCTATGGTTTAGAGTTAAATTTCATAAAACAAACTTACGGACAAAAAGCTTGGCAAGAAAGAAGAAAGCACCCCGTTGTTGGGCTTGGTTTTTTGTATATGAATTACAATAACCCTAAAGTTTATGGATATGCAATTGGTATGTATCCTAATTTACAATTAAACTTTATCCGTACTGCAAATATAGAATGGACAGCCAAAGCAGGAATGGGTATAGGATTTGTTTCAAAACACTACGAAGCACATCCTTCGTACAATACCCAAAATGTTGCCATTGGAGGTAAGGCTAATAATGTTAGTTCTTTTTCTACCGACCTAAGATACCGAGTTAATGACCATTTAGATATACAAGCCGGAATGCACTTTATGCACGCATCTAATGCCGCATTTCAGCAACCCAATCTGGGTATTAATGTTTGGGGAGCACAAGTCGGTTTAAGATATTTTCCGGTTACGGCTAATCCCGAAAAGATAGAACGAGATAATTTGCAACCGTTGTCTAATAGGTTTTTGTTTCAATTACGCGGAAGTACAGCATTTAAAGAAGGGGGCTGGGCAGATGGACCGATAACTCCCGTTTATATAGGTACTGCATTGGTAAGCAGAAGATACTGGAGCAAAAACAAAATGTTTGCCGGAGCAGATTATCATTATCATACGCTTAATTATATGTTTTACAGAAGCGTAGGTGGAAACGACAAAAAAGAAGGATTAAAAGCCGCAAGTCAGGCAGCAGTATTTGTGGGTAATGAGTTTATGTTAGGTAGGGTAGGGATTTTGTTTCAATTGGGCTACTATTATCAACGCCCCGAAGACCAACCCAGTATTTTGTACCAAAAATTAGGTGGCGTATTTTATTTTCTTCAAAAAGAAAAAGGACCAATTAAAGAAATCTATGGCACAGCATTATTAAAAACTCATTTATCTGTTGCCGAAATATTTGAAATGGGTATTGGATTTAGCTTTTAAAACAGCAATGTTTTAAAATAGAATTTCTACTAAATTATATTGATTATGTTATGGTATGTTAAAATGTACTTTTCTTTTCTATTTCGGGTAGTGCCTTGTCTATTCTTTTAGCGAGTTCGGGTAGTTTTATGGTAGGTACAGCAGGAAACAAATGATGCTCTAAATGATAAAACATACTGAATGTAATTTTATTTTTCCAACCACTTCTTTGTGTTCGTGCTAATTCGGGGTTATCGTGTGTATCGTGATGCACAGTCCATACTGCAAAAAAAGCCATTAGAAACTCTCCTATTATCATTACGATAATGTGATACAACAGAAAATAAATTTGAAAGTAAAATACAATAAATACAAACGCTGCTATCGAAACCAATTCTAAAATCATATTTTTTCTATAACGAGCATTACCAAGCTGCCAAGTAACTTTATGGATAAGGAAAATGTGAATTGGACCATAAAGTATAGCTCCATACCAAGACATTGTAGCAGATTTACCTTCATAATCTTCTTCAGACAAGCAATATTTATGATGCCTGATATGATTAAACTTAACTGCATGAATTGATACCATCATTAATATACTATTGGTATATAAGGATAACCAAGTTAAAAATTTATTGGTACCAAGAGAGTTATGGAAACCATTATGTACTTGCCTTAATGCGGTTAAAAAGAAAAATGCAGAAAAGGGTAACGCCCAAATATAATACCCAAAGTATGCAAGCGATATAGAGAGTACAAACCAAGGAATGGTTAAGTTATTTTCTATCAGCATTTCTTTTACCGAAAGTGATTTTAAATCTTTCCACTCCACTTTTCTAATTAATTCTTGATGTGTCATCATACTAATATTTTAGAGATAAAATGAATTAGAAATACTAACAGTATTTAACTGCTGCTAAGTTACGAAGTAATGGTACGCAAGGCGGATAGAAATACTTAATTAAATGTGAAGAATGGGAAATTCCTACCGCGCACTATCTGCCTTTTCTGCATTTACACTATCGTTTATTTCCTTGTTTTTTTTCACAAACCAATCGTTGAGATTATTGAACGACTTACGGTAAGTTAAACCCGCACCCTGTCTGCCTATGGTCTGTTGGAAAATGGCATCGTAATTGCTGTTTCTAAAAATACTCATACGCACATTACCATCTTTAGAGAGCAAATACTGTACTCTAAAATCGCCTGCTAATCTCGAGTCTATATCGCCCTGCGCCGATGATGGTCTGCCCCAATCATATACACCACCTACTTCTGCAATAAGTCGATTACTAAAGAAGTTTTTGCGTACATTAAACCCTGCTTCATTACGGTTTAAGTATGCAGATGGGTCGCTTTGGTCGTAACCGGTAAGTGCATAGTTTTTATATCTTAATCCAATGTACAAATCTTCAATACCGAGTGCTTTGTTTGCCATATTGGATATTTGAGAAGAAGCCACAGTAGAAAATACTTCACTCATATTGGTAATAGCTCCTGCCGATATGGTAGCATTGGTAGCACCACCACTCAAGCCTTCGGGAGGTAAAAACTGCCCTACGAGCAATAACCCTGCAACCTGATTAAGCAATTCTCTTTCATTAGCATTAATTCTTTGTAACTTTTGATAGGCATAAGTGCCTACAGACCTACTTTCTACTAAACCAATTTTAAAATTCAACTCGGGTGTTTCTAATGAGCCATTCATCTGCATTTGTAGGTTTATTAACTGCATTAATTGTGCATCATATAACTCTTGGTCTGTTAATGCAATGCGTTCTTGTTCGTTGGCAATTAAATCGTACAATCTTGCTTTTATTTGTGTATTGGCAGCTACATCTAAATCCGCATTATACATACTACCATTCCATTTTATGGCACTGCCTTTCTCTATCATAAATTCTTTACGATAGTTTAAAACTTCTAATTGTTTAAACGCAAAGTTGTATTTTCCTTCTTCTATAAAATAGTTACCGTTTAATCTAAAATCGCCATCTGAGGGTATTTCCATTATTATATTTCCGGTACCTCTTGCTTGAATCTGATCGCCGGTAGCTTCGTCTAATATAATGAACGATTCTAAATCTGTATTGGCAATTGCTTCTATTCTGATATTGAATTTGTTTTTGGCAAGATTTGAACGGATAGGTGTTTTAGTATCTCCTTTTTGCTTAAATTGTATATAATCGTATCGGCTTAAATCGTTGCCTGTAACTATCGGAATAAATAATTGTGATTGCGATTTTGGCAACATTATTAAATCCATATTCAGATTGTCCACATCACCTTTTAAGTTCATCGTAACATCTGCCCATACTCTGCCATAAAAATACTCTCCGTATGGTTTGCTTAAATGCAATACTTTAATTTTATCGCTATTAAATTTGAGATTAAAATTGAGTTTTTCTAAGCCATTATGTACTACGTTTCCGGAAAGCAGCCCTGTATTGCCATCTAAATCATTCACTAACATTTCTTGCAACTCAAAGTGCTTATTGTTAATTGTAATATTGCCTTTAGCAATTTGGTATGTTACACCATTTATATCGGCAGTAGCCGATGCATTATTCAAATTTAATCCTCCATTTACATAAGTATTCTGACTGTTTTTATCGTCCATATTGAGATAACCACTTACCGTACCCGATACTTCTTTACAATATCCTTCTAATACGGGTTGGAGCAAGGTTAGGGGCGCATCTTTTAATCGTATTTTGCTTTCATAAAAATGATTGTTAGACCAATTCCAACCACCTGTGGCTTCAATGCCACTACCATCATACATTAGACGAGTGCCATTATTAAGAGATAGTGTAGTATTGGCTATATCTACATTTCCTATAACATTGATTTTGCCCATTGGCATTTCGTTGTAGTATAAATCTGTGGTGTTTACATCGAAATTAAATTGTTGGTTTTCGAGTAAAGGGGTAATAATAATATTACCATTTACTTTCCCTTTGATTAATCCGTCTGTTAAATCCAACATATTATTTAGTGGATTTATTTCAATTTGTGAAATGTCAATATTCAATTTATTGGGAACTGAATTGTTTTTATTGACAAATATTTTTTGTGCATCAGATTGTAGTGTAAGATTTTGAACATCTATATAATCTTTAGCAAACACAAAATTATTACCACTATTTACCAACCAATGTTTTCTGTTAAAATAAAAACCGGATTCTAAAATAGAAACATAAAAACTGTCATTAGCGGCTAAGGTATTTCCGGTAATTACGGTAGTATTTATATTTCCCGATGCTCCGGTAGATAATCTAAATGTTGCCAGATTAGATAAAACATTGCTTGCAAGTAAAGCATCTTCAAACACCAAATAATCATCTACATTAAATTTCTGAACAGATATTGAAGAGTTTAAGCCTTCGCTTTCACCCGATATTTTTAAAGAAATATTATCGAAAAATAATTGATTGTATCGTATCCAAGGAATAGAACCTTTTACCGATAATTGTTGTGTGGTGCCTTGATAACGACCTTCTAAATCTATATCGGAAGAAAGGCGCAATGGTACATTTAGTAACCTAAAAATGTCGTCTGTACTTTCGGTTTTAAGCACAAAATGTACGTCTTGATTGGGATTGTAATTTTGGGGAGCAGCTATAAATTCGGGAATATACACTGCCAATAAACTATAAAAGGCATTAGGTAGTTCCGTAATCGAAAACTTACCTTCGGCTTGCGCATACACACCATTAGTTTGTAATAATATTTTTCTGAAACCGTCTTCAAAAACATTAGCATTTATATCCAAGCCACTCAAAGAAATAGGTGTATTATTTTCTATGAGATTTATTCTGTCAATCGCAATGTTTCCATTGAATTCATCTACGCTTAATCCGCTGAAATTTAATCTCAATATTGCATTGCCTTCGATAGTATTGTTAGTTAGACCAATGTTTTTAGTATTGATATGCAGTAGGTTTGCAGCGCAATTAAAAGTATTTTGCTTTGTACCTAATCTAAATTTTCCATTTAAGTCAAAAGACAAATTTTCATCTCTCGAAATTAATTTTCCATCGTACCCTTGTTGGTTATATGTACCCTCGAAAGAAAGATGATTGTACTCATAATTTTTAAACATAAATGCATCGGACTTTCCTTCCAAAACCATTTCAAAATCTTCTGTGGAAAATCCTTTACCGTTTACAATCGTTTCTAAATTTATGTATTCTATATCGGGTTGGTTTAATAGTTTTCCGAGATAAAAATTTTGGAATTTTACATCACCTTTGTATTGTGGTGTGTTTTCTGTTATGGCAATAAAGTTGGTAATAAATTCTGCATTTCCTAATTCTGTTACAAGGTTTCCGTTAAGATAAAAATTGTTTAAAAACCCATGTGCATTTCCAGCGAAATTAATTTTACCTAATGCAGACAAATTTATACTTTCATCTTCTTTCAGTGAAGGGATATAAGCTAATAAGCCATCACCACTACCTTGTACGGTGCCTTGCTGCCAATCTAAATAGGTGTCTTCCACATTGGGCAATCCTGTAATGGCAATATCACCTGTAAATTTGTTGATACCATCGTTTGCCGATATGTTTTGAGTACGAAAAGCAGCTACTGTTCCGGAAGCGTTACCATTTAAAAGTATATTTTTATGCTCTGCCCACTGCATTTCGGGAGCAAAGTAGATAATGTCGTCTATGCCAATAGATGCATTGTTAAACTTGCCCTCCATTACTACTTCCGAAATGTAATTTATAAAATCCGGGAAGCGTGTATATCGCATTGCATAGTAATCTTGCAAAATGCTATTGGCAGTTTCTAATCTTAAATTTTTACACTCAGACATTACAGGCGAAACAGTAACATCAGCTACCATTTTATGGACTACTATACCACATCTTTCTTTGGCGTTTAAGTTATTTACGTGTCCTTTTATGGTATCTCCTTCAATATTTATATTTGTGATATTGGTATTAATTCCTGTAATATTGAGATGCAATTCGTCAAACAAACCTTCGGGTGTATTATATTCCGGATACTCTAAGAAAAATCGACTGTTTTGTAATGCTAACTCTTGTACATTAAACTTCCAAAGTTGTGGGTTAAAGGGTGTGGTGTCTAAAGGGTAGGGGTTATCGCTTCGTTTGCGGGGAGGTCTGCCTCCTTTGTATTCGGTAATACCTAACAATACTGCGTCTCCAATTATTTTCGTAACATCTATTTTTCCTTTTTTTAAATCTACCTTTTCCGCATTTAGTTTTAATGTACCTACTGATGCTTCATAATCAGTGCCTATCCATTTATCGAGATGCAAAAACCTAACATTAGAAAGCTCTATTTCCTTAATATCGAAATTAGGTAAGTCTGTATTATTGTCATTGTTTTTATTTTCATTATTGCTAAAAGCATTTATTACGAATTGGTAATTCCATACATCAGAAGTTTTAGGACGCTCTAAATGCACAATAGAATTTTGTAAGGAAATATAATGTACTGCAGGTTTTTTTTTCATAAAAAACCAATCCGAAATATCTACATCTAAAGCACCTATATACAATAAAGTATCTTGCTGAGGTGTAGGTATATACAAACCTTGCAACGATAGTTTATTGAATAACTTAAACTTCAGATTTTGTAATTGTACTTCAGTATTTAATTTTTTGGAAAGATAAACAACTGCTTTTTGAGTAATATAATTCTGTATTGGTCCGTAGTTGATTAACAGTACCAATAACAATACTAAGCCAATTAGGGTCAGTAAGGAATTACGTAATATTTTTAAAAAGTGTTTCAAAAAATTTGCTCAAAGTAATAAATTAAAAACGAAAAAAAGTGATTGCAGCAAACGGCAACCACTTTTTATTTTTTACTATAAAAACAACTTAATCTTTTTTGCCGTTTACTTTTGCTCTCTTTCCTCCTGTTGCTATCCAATCGTTAAGAATATTGGTAGTTTCAGCGATATAAACATCTTTTTTTAAGGCATCTAACCAATCTTTGTTTTTGGCTTGCGAAGTTGTATCAACATTTACTCTTGCTAAATCTATGTTTAAGTTTTTTGCTTTAAGTGTTAATTTATCACTTTCTACCAATTCTTCTAATTGCTTAGAGATTGCTTTAGCCTCTTCTTGTTTGGCAATATATTTAGTTTCGTTAAGTGGAATTACGTTATTGTCTTGTTGTTTTTTAAGTCGCTCACCTGTTTGTTTTATTAAGCCAAATGCTTGTTGTTTTTCAATTCTTTTTTGGCTGTTTTTTTGCAAATACGACAAGTCAGGGTTAGCTTGCCATTGGGTATAATTTACAGCAGCAATTTTATCCCAAGGCAAAGATGATGGATCTCTTTTTTCGCCAATATTATCGAGCATACCATAAGCATCGGGGAGGGTAATATCGGGAGTTACTCCTTTAATTTGTGTAGAACCACCATCTATTCTGTAAAATTTCTGAATAGTTAATTTTAGATTGCCAATACCATCGTAATCTGCGCCTGTGCCTTTAGAGCGATTAAATGCCTCTCTGATTTTTGCACCAAGTTCTCCACTTACAAATTGGTCTAAAGAAATTATTTTTTGTACCGTACCCTTTCCAAATGACTCTGAACCAACTATTACTGCTCTGCCATAATCTTGCATAGCAGCTGCTAATATTTCTGATGCAGAGGCACTTCTGTTGCTTATCATAATCGCTAATGGACCATCGTATAATGCGCCATTACTTCTGCTGCTGAGTGTGGTAGTGTTATTGCCGCTGCTACGTACTTGCACCACCGGACCCGTACCAATAAATATTCCTGCCATATCTACCACATCGCTCAAGGAGCCACCACCATTGTTTCTTAAATCCAAAACAATACCATCTACATTTTCATTTTTTAATTTAAGGACTTCTTTAGCTACATCTTCACCACTTCTTCTACCTCCATTTTGTTTAGAGAAATCGGCGTAAAACTCCGGTAAATATATATAACCGATGCGCTTGCCTTCTTGCTCTAATACCGCAGATTTTGCAAATACTTCTTCGAACTCTACAAGGTCTCTAACGATAGGTACTATTTCGGAAGTGCCATCGGCGTGCTTTACTGTAAGTTTTACTACAGTTCCTTTTTTTCCTCTGATAATCTTAATTACATCTTCTAATTCGTAACCTTCAATATCTACAGGTACTTCATCGCCTTGTGCCACCTTTTCTATAATATCGTCTTGTTTTAGCTTGCCTTGTTTCCAAGAAGGGCTACCGGTAATTATAGAGCTTATTTTTACTTTACCTTCGTCTGTTAATTGTAGTGATGCTCCTATGCCGATAAATCCACCCGACATCATTTCATCGAAACGTTTTTTGTCTTGTGGTAGCATATAATCTGTATGGGGGTCTATAACGCCGGTAATGGAATTTACATAAATACCAAAGCGTTCATTGTCCGTTAGCTTTTTCAATCGCTTAAAATATCTTTCTTGTACTTTTTCTATTGCTTCTCTTGCTTCTTTTTCTAAATCACTATCTGATTTAGGGGCAAAGCCTACTATATCTTTTGCCTGTTTTTCTTCTGCTTCTTTAAGGTCTAAGTATTTAGCTAAAGTTCTGTATTTTAAAGCTCCGTACCATCTTTCTTTTAGCTCTTTTTCGTTTTTGGCATATTGTAATTTTTTACCGTCAAGTTCTACACTATCATTTAGTTTAAAAGAAAATGGGTTGGATAAAATTTCTTTGTAAAATTTTTCTACTGAGTCTATACGATTCACGAATAGTTGATTTGCCTTATTGAAAAATTCTAATGAACCATCATTTACTTCATCATCAATTTTTGTTTTGTATGAAGACAGTGCATTTATATCCGAAGCTAAAAAGAATTTCTTTTCGTAGTCGAGTGTTTCAAAAAATTTATCGAAAGCTTTTTCGGAAAGGTCATCGTTTAAAGTACGTGGCGCATAATGCCCACGCTCAATAATTTCCATTACAGTTTGTAAAATGGCTTTTTGTTCTTCTTCGTTAGTAGCCGGCTCTAAGTTGGCATATTTAAAAGAAAAGAAAACCGCTAAGCCTAATGCTATTATACAAGGAAGAAGAATTTTATATTTCATGAAATGTAACATAATAAAATTTTCAGATTAAGTTTTGCAAATTTAACGGAATTGTCATTCAATTTTGTATGTAATGTGTTAAAATCACTCGATTTGGGGGAGTGAAGATTTGCAAAGTGTTAGCTATTATTCAATTATTTAGCTTTAGGAATGTTTCCAGTCGGTATAATCTTGCATTCTTCTTACCTCAAAAGCATTAGGGATATTAGCTTATCTATCGGCTAATATCCCATTTTAGAAATAACTTTGATTATATACACATTATAGTGTGTATATTAATTCGCTACAGGTGCAAACTTAGTTAAGTTTATTCCTTCTACTGCTGCTTTGTACTCTTCTTTGGTAGGTATTCTGCCTAAGATAGCAGAAAGTACTACTACCGGAGTAGATGCTAATAAAGACTCTCCTTTTTTGCGTTCAGAGTCTTCTACCACACGACCTTGGAAAAGGCGAGTAGAGGTAGCCATTACGGTATCTCCTTTAGCTGCTTTTTCCTGATTGCCCATACATAGGTTACAGCCAGGACGCTCGAGGTACATCATATTTTCGTATTCGGTGCGTGCCGTATTTTTAGGTAACAAATCGCTAAATTCAAAACCCGAATATTTTTGCAACAATTCCCAATCGCCTTCTTCTTTTAATTCATCTATAATATTATATGTAGGTGCTGCTACTACAAGTGGTGCGTTAAACTTAACTTCTCCTTGTTCTTTCTCTATGTTTTTCAACATCTGAGAGAGTATTTTTAAATCGCCCTTATGTACCATACAAGAACCCACAAAACCCAAATCTACTTTTTTGTCGCCACCATAGAATGTTAAATCTCTAATGGTATCGTGTGTATAACGCTTAGATACATCTTCGTTTTGCACATCGGGGTCGGCAATCATTGGCTCGTCTATAATATCTAAATCTATTACTACTTCTGCATAATATTTAGCATTAGCATCGGGTTGTAGTGCAGGTTTTACGCCTGTTCTTATTTCTTCGATACGTTTGTTTGCCTTATCTATCAAGCCTTGTAATACTTGATTTTTATTATCCATACCCTTATTTATCATAATTTGGATACGTTTTTTAGCAATTTCCAACGATTCGATTAGTGTATCATCTTGCGAAATACAAATGGCGGCTTTTGCTTTCATTTCTGCTGTCCAATCGGTAAAAGTAAATGCTTGGTCTGCAAGTAAAGTACCAATGTGTACTTCGATTATTCTTCCTTGGAATACGTTTTCTCCGCCAAACTGTTGCAACATTTGTGCTTGCGTAGCGTGTACCACATCGCGGAAATCCATATAATCTTTCATTTGTCCTTTGAAAGTAACTTTTACAGATTCCGGTATTGGCATAGATGCTTCGCCTGTTGCTAAAGCCAAGGCTACTGTTCCTGAGTCGGCTCCAAATGCTACGCCTTTAGACATTCTCGTATGCGAATCGCCACCGATAATAATTGCCCATTCGTCTATTGTTATATCATTTAATACTTTGTGGATTACATCGGTCATCGAATGGTATTCGCCTTTGGGGTCGCGCGCAGTAATTAATCCGAAGTCGTTCATAAACTTCATTAGCTTGGGTATATTAGCTTGTGCTTTTTTATCCCAAACAGATGCAGTATGACAACCGGATTGGTAAGCTCCATCAACGATTGGCGATATTACCGTAGCTGCCATAGATTCTAATTCTTGTGCGGTCATTAGCCCTGTTGTATCTTGCGAGCCAACAATATTTACCGTAACACGAACATCAGAACCGGCGTGTAATATTTTACCGGGGGTAACGCCCACTGCATTTTTATTAAATATTTTTTCGACTGCTGTTAATCCTTGTCCTTCTATGGAGATTTCTTTAGATGGCGCAAAAACCGGAGTGGCTTCTATACCTAAAATGGTAGCAGCGAGTGTTTGAATTTTTTTGCCAAATACTACAGCATAAGAGCCACCGGCACGAATAAATTCTAATTTTTGCGGTGTGAAAGATTTTGATATATCTTTTAACTCTGATTCGCCATTGTATAGCTTTTTAGATTTTGTATTTATGGTAAAAACTGTTCCTGTTTCTACCGAATATACTTGCTCTAAAATAGGTTCGCCTTTTTCGTTACGAACAAGATTACCATCGGCATCTGTTTTTTTCTTCCAATTTTGCAGGTCGATTCCGATACCGCCCGTAACATCTACTGTGGTCAAAAATATTGGCGAAATACCATTAGTACCGCCTACAATTGGCGCAATATTTACAAACGGTACATAAGGACTTGCTTGTTTTCCTGTCCAAAGTGCCACATTATTTACTCCAGACATTCTCGAAGAACCCACACCCATAGTGCCTTTTTCTGCTATAAGCATTACGCGCGCATCTGGGTGCTGTGCCTGAAGATTTCTAATTTCTTGTTGTGCTTCGGGTGTAATCATACACTTACCGTGTAACTCTCTGTCTGAGCGAGAGTGCGCCTGATTTCCGGGAGATAATAAGTCGGTAGAAATGTCGCCTTCGGCAGCTATGTAGGTTACTATTTTTATTTCTTCTGATACTTCGGGGAGTTTAGTGAAAAACTCTGCTTTTGCGTAGCTTTCTAATATTTCTTTTGCTATAGTACTATTGTTATTGTAAGCATTTCTTAAACGTTCGATATCAGCATCATAAAGGAATACCTGTGTTTTGAGTACATCGGCAGCTTGCTTCGCTATGGTTGCATCATTTCCCAAAGCCAAATCGAGCAATACACTAATAGAAGGACCACCCTTCATGTGTGATAATAATTCAAAAGCAAAAGCAGGTGTAATTTCCTTTAGAGTAGCACTACCTACAATAATTTCTTTTAAAAACTGAGCTTTTACTCCCGCAGCGGGGGTAGTGCCGGGTAGCGTATTGTAGATAAAAAACTGAAGTGAACCCTCTCTATCTGCATTGTTTTCATCTTTAATCTGTGCAATTATTTCACTTAATAATTCGGCACTATCGATAGGTTTGGGGTGCAAGTCTTGCTCTTTTCTTTCTTCTATTTCTTGAAGATAATCGCTGTAAAGGCTCATTTTGTGTTTTTATATTTATTAACCAATATTGTTTTTAAAATCACTACAAATTCTATTATTTCAAAATCTTTTAAAATTAGCAACGCAAATATTCAAATAAAAGATACAAATACAGAATTTGAGTGGAAAATGCACGCAAAATTACGTCATAAACAACATAATAGAAAGAAAAACGACAATTTTATGACAATACTAATTGCTAATTTGAGTATAGGTAAAATTGATTGTGGTGAAATTTGTTGGAAATACAATTATTTTTGCGAAAAAAAATAATGCAACCAAACGCTCCACAAGAACCCTCTCTTTTTGAACGAATTGGTGGCGAAAAAGCATTACAATTACTGCTCGACCACTTTTACGAATTAGTGTATAACCACGAACGGATTAGCAGATTATTTGCTGGAGACAAAGAATTAATTAAATCCAAACAAAAATTATTTCTAACACAATTTCTCGGCGGTCCTCCTGCATACTCCGATGTTTACGGGCATCCTCGAATGAAAGCCCGACATTTGCCACACGCCATAACAGAAAAAGATGCTGTAGATTGGTTAGCTTGTATGTCGGCTGCAATTGGCACGCTTTCTATTAGCGAAGAACTTAAAGACGAATTATTTGCTCGTTTTCCTCGAACTGCATTTTTTATGGTAAATGCGGAATGATTATTATGGCAAAATAGTTTTTGATTAAACTTTCGTATATCTACAAGGCTATTGTTTATCTTTGCCCTTTAATTATTGAACAATATTTATTTTCTATATAATAAAAATGGAAAAAGTTCTCTTACTGAATCAAGAACAAATTGATGCCAAACTGCTCAGAATGGCATATCAAATATGGGAAGCCAACAGCAACGAATCCGAAATAGAAATTATTGGTGTAAAAGATGGTGGCGTAGCGGTTGCCAAGAATATTATGGCTATATTAAAAAAAATAAGTCCGCTAAAAGTTAATTTTTCGAGTATTGGTTTAAACAAGTTTGAACCTCTTGCAGAACCAATTGAGATAAAAGGTGATTTTAATAATAAAATAGTAGTATTGGTAGATGACGTAGCCAACTCCGGCAAAACATTGCTCTATGCACTAAAGCCACTTTTAGACTTTAATCCTACTAAAATATTGATTTGTGTATTGGTGGACAGAAAACACAAAAACTATCCTATTATTCCCGATATTATTGGTCATTCTGTATCTACCACTTTACAAGACCACATTGTGGTAACTTACGAAAACAACAAAATTTCCGGTGCTTATTTAGAGTAAAATCGGCACAATTATTTTTACATTTATTACAAAGAAAATATTTCAATGTTTCATTTTATATTACGAACCATACCCCGCCCAATATTGATAAAATTGAGTTTAATTTTTCAGAAATTTTCCTCTATTTTTTATGCCGGCAACAAATATGAAGACCCTATAAATGGCAAAACGTATAGGAAGTTTTTGCCCTACGGATATTCGGGTGTGGCAAAACGCCAAAATGTACTTAGCCCAGGCACTATGTCCTTAGAAAGACACCGCTACCTCTGGTTGTATCTTAAAAATAAAACCAACTTTTTTACTGCCAATCTTAAAGTATTGCACATAGCCCCAGAGCAAAGTTTTTATAAGATATTTAGAAGTATGCCTAATCTCGATTATACTACCGGAGATTATAATTCGCCCATTGCAGACATACATTTCGATTTGCACAAAGCCCCTTTTGAAGACAATACTTTTGATGTAATTTTTTGCAATCACGTATTGGAGCACGTAGAAGATGCGCACCAATGTATGCGCGAGTTGTACAGAATTATGAAACCGGGAGGTTGGGGTATTTTTCAAGTGCCATACAACCCAGATAAAAAAACTTACGAAGACCCTACCATTACCTCTCCCGAACAGCGTGCCATACATTTTGGACAAAAAGATCATCTGCGTGCATTTGGAAACGACTATACAGAATGGTTAAGCGATGCAGGCTTTAATGTAACAGAAGATAGATATTGGGAAAACTTTACAGTAGAACAATTAGACCGCTACAGAATACATACCGGCGAGCCAATACATTTGTGTAGAAAATTTTAAATTATGCGACTTGTATTTAATATTTTATTTGCAGTATTTTTTAGCTTTAATATAACAAGCTGTACTGCTCAGTCAAATGCTACTGCAAACAATCAAGATATTGCCACAAAAGAAGAATTATTACCCTTCAATAGTACCATAAAAGCCATACACATTTTTGTTGCTCTTTGCGATAATAAATATCAGGGTATAGTGCCTGTACCTGCAAAAATAGGCAATGGACAAGACCCAAATAATAATCTTTATTGGGGTTGTGGATATGGTATTCGTACATTTTTTAAAAACAGCATAGATTGGAAATTAAAAACTGTTCAAAAATCCGAAGGAATAGTATTGGAAAGGTTAATCTTTAAACATTCTTCCAAAAATATATACTTAATAGCAGATGCTTACGATGGTCAATTTATAAAGCAATGCACTAAAGATTTTGTGAAAAGCAGTGCAGGACAAATGAAAGATGTAATTGTAACAAATAGCGATACGATTGGCGTTGCAGGTAATGCTAATTTAGTTGCTTATACCAAAATGAAATAATAAATAGACCAATATTTGTTATTTCATTTTTTTCA
>CAYUXT010000045.1:0-2073 GCA_964448955.1 uncultured Taibaiella sp.
AACATATACATTACCTCTCGAATCTAATTGCATATTATCTAACAACAATCTACTTTCAGGATTATCTCTACCCGTATATGCATATTGGTACCATAAAAGATTATAATTGGCATCTAATTTAAGAATGGTAAATCCATAATACGAATGTTTAATAAATGGAATAGGAACAGGAATTTGTTTTTTGCCTATATACAGAGTATCATTTGGATATATTCCAAGTGTTGATTTGACATTACGAAGAATGATATATATATTACCGTCTTTATCGTATCTTGTAATAGTGGGTGCAGTATGCGCTGCAATTAATATACTGTCTCTCTTAATAGTTAAACCCACTACATCTTCAAACTGAGGACATTCTTCTTGTTGGGCTGTAATGGTATTGCTAAGAAAAAATAAAAATAATAATATGATGATTGATTTGTGTAGCATAATTGATTGTTTTGAGGATTAGAATTACGATTTGGGTAATGTAGAGACGCACAATTGTGCGTCTCTACGGGTATATTTATTTTTCTACCATTACCGTTTTCCCATATCTTTTGCCATTGGTATCGGTAATGTCTATTCGGTACAGTCCGGAAATAAAATATTTTACAGTTATTTCTAACATTATCAGGCTTAATTTAATACTTCTAACAAAACTTGTTTTGTTTTGTTTAGTTTTGTTTTATTTTCATAAAAAAATGTTTAAAGGTTAGACAATTGTTTTTATTATCGTTCGCAATTTAACTATTTATATTTAAAAATCAAAATATATTTCTTGTATTGACTTAATATTTATCAATTTGGCTAAAATCTTTTTTATACTTTTGCATTATCTATGAACCAGAACGAAATAGCACAGCTTATCCCACTAGATTTTGCAGACAATAGCAGAGTGTGGATATACCAAAGCAGCAGACCATTTATCGAAAAAGAAGCGTTAGAAATCAACGAACAGCTTTTTCAATTCTATGCGCAATGGCAAGCCCACGGCGCACCCGTAAAGGGCTGGGCAAAATTATTGTTCAACAGATTTGTGGTTTTCTTAGCAGACGAAACTTCAGTACAAGTAAGTGGCTGTAGTACCGACAGCTCTGTAAGAGTAGTAAAAAGCATAGAACGCCAATACGATGTACAGCTTTTCGATAGACTGTCCATTACATTTTTGGTGAAAAATAAACCAGAAGTATTGCCGCTTAACCAAGTACAATACGCTTTAGAAAAAGGTTTTATTGATGAAAATACATTGCTGTTCAATAATCTTGTGTCCACCAAAAAAGAAATGGTAGAAAACTGGCTACAACCATTAAATAAAAGCTGGCTCGTTCATCAATTAGCATAAATATTAAAAATGATACTTTCGGATTTAAGAATACTTGAAGAAATAGAAAAAGGTACAATAGTAATCGAACCATTTAGCAGAGCATATTTGGGTAGCAATTCTTACGACGTGCATCTCGGCAAAAACCTTGCTGTCTATAAAGATGCCATTTTAGATGCCAAAAAACACAATTCCATTTCCCATTTCGAAATACCAGAAGAAGGCTATGTGTTACAACCTGGAATGTTATACTTAGGCGTTACCGAAGAATATACCGAAACACACCAACACGTACCCTTTCTCGAAGGCAAATCCTCTACCGGAAGATTAGGCATAGACATACACGCCACTGCCGGCAAAGGCGATGTGGGTTTTTGTAATACCTGGACATTAGAGATATCTTGTGTGCATCCGGTACGCATATATGCAGGTATGCCCGTAGGACAACTTATATATTTCCCTGTAGATGGTATAGTAGAAAACAAATACAACACTAAACAAAATGCAAAATATACCGAACGTACTATCCGCCCGGTAGAAAGTATGATGTGGAAGAATAAGTTTTAATTTGACAATTCGACAATTTGATAATTTGATAATAATTTTAAGATGTACTAGATAAAATAAATTATTCAACATTCATAAGTAAAAAACTCCCCATTGTCATTTTGACGACGATAAGAGGAAAAATCTAAAACAAAACCTTTGTATCTCAGTAAGAATATTTCTAATAAAACAAAAAAAGAAACATAAAAACAATTTTACAA
>CAYUXT010000045.1:2173-21983 GCA_964448955.1 uncultured Taibaiella sp.
TGTAACTTGGTGTCGTTGCGCCTTCGTTGCGTACGTTGCGAGAAAAAATTAATAAGTAAAAACTCCCCATTGTCATTTTGACGACGATAGGAGGAAAAATCTAAAACAAAATCTTTGTATCTTAGTAAGAATATTTCTAATAAAACAAAAAAAGAAACATAAAAACAATTTTACAATGTAACTTGGTGTCGTTGCGCCTTCGTTGCGTACGTTGCGAGAAAAAATTAATAATTCATAATTCAAAACTAAAGAAGTGTCAGTAATAATATTAGTAACCGGAGGTACTTTCGACAAAGAGTACGATATGATTAATGGAAAATTAGATTTTGAGGATACGCACGTACCCGAAATGCTACAATTAGGCAGATGTACAGTAGATGTTACGGTGCGTACCTTAATGATGATAGACAGTTTAGAAATGACTGATACCGAGCGCGCCATTATTTTAGAAAACTGCAAACAAACTGCTCAAAACAAAATAGTAATTACCCACGGCACCGATACTATGGCAGAAACTGCTACGTATTTAGCTAATGCTAATTTAAACAAAACCATAGTACTTACCGGTGCTATGATACCATATAAGTTTGGCAGCTCCGACGGATTTTTTAACTTAGGTGCAGCATTGGCATTTTCGCAAACGCTACCTTCGGGAGTTTATGTTGCTATGAACGGAAAATACTACCTTTGGAACAATGTTAGAAAAAATAAGCAAACAGGTTTTTTTGAAGAAACAAACCATTAGTTATGAATTTCGGTCTTGATATTTGGCTATTAAACAAGTTATATTTTCTTTCAGAGTAAGTCTAAAACACAAAAATGAAGCATTTTTTTTTCTATATCATTTGTCTATTTCTACCTATATTATCCATTGCTCAAACCAATGTGCCTAAAGCAGGATGTTATAAAAATTTACGCGAATTAAGAGATAATAACCCTTCTGAAAAATACGAATTAAATATAGTAAAACCCGAAAACTCTAACTTAAATAATACCTATAACAGCGAATACTATTTTTATCAAAACAACAACTTAAACACTTCTAATGGTATCTTGAAAAAATATACCGCAATTTCTACAGAAGGAAATTTATATATTAACTGTGAAAGATTGGCTATTGGTTCAGGGTTTGCACTGGTGTTAGATTATGGCAAATACATTCTCTTTCAGGCAACCATAGTACAAGCTACCGGAAACAATGCCACTAACATCTCTGTAAAAAAAGACACACTTACCGGAACATATACGAGCCTAAACGGTAACCCCAATGGTCGTCATCAATTAATGTATGTATTAGAGTTAGCGACCGGTAAAAAAACAGCTTTAACTTTTGGTGGTATGCTCCAAATACTTGCACCCTACCCTGATTTACAATTAGAATATGTGCGCTCTACCGATATGGACGAAACAGAAACCATAATTAATTTGATAAAAAAGGTAAATGAATCTGCCGAAGAAAAAAACACAACAGGCAAAATCAACAAATAACCCTTATCGATGATTAGCTTAGAAAATTATGCCATTAAAGCGAAAGAAAACAGTAAGAAGTACAAAAACTTTCTTAAAAAGGCTAAAGTAGCTACCACACTTTCTAAGTTACCTCTTTTACATAACGAAGCATTTGAGAATATAGACTGCCTTACTTGTGCCAACTGTTGCAAAAATTATTCTCCACGCTTTAAGATGCCCGATATTAAACGTATCGCCAAACGCTTACGTATGAAAGAGTCGGATTTTATCTTGACTTATCTAAAAATGGACGAAGACGGCGATTATGTAGTACAGTCATCACCTTGTCCTTTTTTGGGAGATGATAATTATTGTAGCATTTACGAAGACCGTCCCAGAGATTGTTATCGCTATCCTTATACCGACGAAGATGTATTAATTAAGCAACCCAATCTGACCGTAAAAAATGCTACTATATGTCCTGCAGTGTATTATGTAATGGAAAAATTAGTAGACGAATAATGCAACCTTTCTTTTGGATATAAAAAAAGAGCCGAAAACATTTCGACTCTTTCTAATTGTAATACTATAATATTGTTTTAAATTACCAATAAAGCATCGCCATAAGTAAAGAAACCGTATTTTTTCTTAATGGCTTCGTTGTATGCTTTAAGTGCTAAGTCGTAACCGGCAAAAGCTGCTACCATAATAAGCAAACTTGTTTTGGGTAAATGAAAATTAGTAACTAAAGCATTTGCAATTGAAAAATTATAAGGTGGATGAATAAATAAATTAGTCCAACCTTCTGCCGGTTTAAGCAATTTAGTAGCCGTTACCGTACTTTCTAAAGCTCGTAAAGTGGTGGTACCGATTGCACAAATTCTTCTTTTTTCTACCAAACCTTTATTAACTATTTCACAAGCATATTCATCTACATTAAAATATTCGGCATCCATTTTGTGTTTGCTCAAGTCTTCTACTTCAATTGGTCTAAAAGTACCTAAACCTGTATGTAAGGTAACTTCAGCAAAATTAATACCTTCTATTTCTAATCTTTTGATTAACTCTCTGCTAAAGTGCATACCTGCCGTAGGTGCAGCAACAGCCCCTTCGAATTTTGCATAAACAGTCTGATATCTTTCTCTGTCTTCTTCGGTGGGTTTGCGTTTAATGTATTTAGGAAGTGGTGTTTCGCCAAATTTTGCCAAAACTTCTTTAAATTCTTCTTCCGAGCCATCGAATAAAAAGCGAATGGTACGCCCTCTCGATGTAGTATTGTCTATTACTTCTGCTACTAATTCGTCATTTTCGCCAAAGTAAAGTTTGTTACCTACTCTTATTTTTCTTGCCGGATCTACTATTACATCCCAAAGTTTATTGGGTTTGTTTAATTCTCGCAACAAAAAAACTTCGATTCTGGCACCGGTTTTTTCTTTTCTACCATACAAACGCGCTGGAAAAACCTTGGTATTATTAACTACCATTACATCACCATCGGTAAAGTATTCCGTTATATCTCTAAAAGTACGGTGTTCGATTTCACCTGTATCGCGATGCAATACCATCAACTTACTATCGTCTCTGTTCTTTTTAGGGTTTTGTGGAATTAAAGTTGCCGGAAGGTCAAATTTGAATTGAGAAAGTTTCATATCTTACAGGATATGTTTGTTTAATTTAAAATTAATAAAAACGGCTGCGAAGGTATGCCATAATTTTGGAATAATCTAAAATCTTTTAAAAACCATTCATCTTCAACATTTTACGGCAAAATACATTTCATAGGTTTTAATAAATTTAGACTTTGTAAGGGTTTAAAGATAAAATTGAAATAATTTTGTACCATAAATTGAGCAGTGAAATACTGCTTTTATCTAATTTTGAAAATAAATGATTGAAAATAAAAACATAATTAATAAAGAAGAGCGTGCGGTACTCGTAGGGCTAATTCAGAAAAACCAAACCGAAACCCAACTAATGGAGTATTTGGAAGAACTTTCTTTTTTGGCAGAAACAGCAGGTGCCATATCCCAAAAATATTTTTTTCAGAAACTGCCCCACCCCGATAGCAGAACTTTTGTAGGCAAAGGAAAATTAGAAGAGATTAAAACTTATGTAATCACTAATGACATTGGTTTGGTAATTTTTGATGATGAACTTACAGGCTCTCAAATCAGTAATATTGAAAAAGAATTGGGCGTTAAAACCATTGACCGCTCCGATTTAATTTTAGACATTTTTGCTCGTAGAGCCAAAACAGCACAAGCCAAAACGCAAGTAGAATTAGCGCAATACCAATACATATTACCAAGACTAAGAGGTATGTGGAAACACTTAGAGCGTCAAGGTGGTGGCATTGGGTCGCGCGGTCCGGGAGAAACAGAAATAGAAACCGATAGAAGGATAGTAAAAGATAAGATCTCCCTTTTAAGAAAAAAATTATCGGAGATAGATAAACAAGCTGCCACCCAACGACAAGAGCGTGGCGAATTTATAAGAGCATCTTTGGTGGGTTATACCAATGTGGGCAAAAGCACCATTATGCGCCTATTGAGCAAGTCTGATGTGTTTGCAGAAAACAAACTTTTTGCTACTTTAGAAACCACAACTCGAAAAGTAGTGTTTGAACGCACGCCATTTCTTCTTAGTGATACAGTAGGCTTTATTCGTAAACTGCCGCACCATTTAGTAGAGAGTTTTAAATCCACCTTAGACGAAGTGCGAGAAGCGGATATTTTACTGCACGTGGTAGATGTATCGCACCCGCAGTACGAAGACCAAATCGCTGTTGTAAACAAAACGCTTCAAGAGTTAAATGCTTTTGAAAAACCAATGATATTTATTTTCAATAAATTGGATAAATACATTGAAAATACTTTTGACGAATGGCTCGACGAATCGGTAAAAGAAGACTTACTGCAACAACTCTATAACAGATGGAATGAGCAAACACATAATAATGCCATTTTTATTTCTGCTACCGAAAAAACTAATATTGCCGGATTAAGAGATGAGCTGTTGCAAAGGATAAAAAAACTATACGAAGAGCGATTCCCTTACCTTACTAATTTTTATTGATAGGGCTAAGGAATAGTAAAAGCAAATTTAATGACTAACATTAAGCCTTAAATTTCTACCTAATCCCTGCCTTATTATTCTCATCAATGTTGAAAGTCTTATATCACTTGCATTGTTTTCAATTCGAGAAATGTAAGTCTTTGTTGTACCACATTTTTCTGCAAGTTGCTCTTGAGTCAAACCTTGTTCTTTACGAAGTTCTTGAATCATTACACCAAGTTTAAATGCTTCAAATTCTTCTTCGTATTGTTCTCTTGTTTCAGTTCCTCGTTTACCATATTGTTTGTCTAAATGGTCGGAAAATGAAGTTAATTTCTTATTTATTGTTTTGTTGCTCATCAAAGTATTGTTTTTTGAGTTTTTCAGCTAATTCAATTTCGTTCTTAGGTGTTTTTTGTGTTTTCTTTTGAAATCCATTTACTAAAACTATTAAGTTGCCCTTATCGAAAAAAACTGAAAACCCGATATATATCAGAACCGACTTCAACTCTTACTTCAAAAATCCCTAAGGTATTTGTCATAAATTTGAAATATTTTTCAGGAACTCTCTCAACTGTTGCTATTAACTCTAAAGTCCAGTTAAATTTCTTTTTTACTTCAGGTTTTAGAGTTTCAAAGAAGTCAAGGTAATAGTTTTCATAATAATATATTTCACGAATAAAACTCTCGCTCATTTACTAAGTGTTATTTTAATTCTTTACCCAAAGTTAGCTAATAAGATAACATTTGCCAAATTTTCTTACACAGTTATGTTTTAAACCGATATACAATTTATTGAAAAAATCAATGATTCCTATTAATCAAATAATTGCTCAAATTGATTAGCTCTACTTTCCTTTCGTCGGAAACACTTATTGCTTGCAGACTTTCCAATGATTTAGTAGAATAGTTTTTAACAAGTTGTAAAGCGTATTCATCAATTTTGTATTGATAATAAAGATTTTTAATTGCTTCTACTTTGGCATTTCTGTCGGTAAGCTGCAATGCATTTTTCAATGTTTCTTTTTGCTCCTGAATATCGGAATGTGCAAAAAGTTTTGTGAGTAAAATTGTTTTTTTATTTGCCCAAATATCCCCACCGGGAACTTTACCGATTGTTTCTTCTTTACCGAAAGTATCTAAATAATCGTCTTGAATTTGGAATGCTAAACCTAAATTTAATCCAAATTGATACAACAAATCACAATCATTTTCGGAAGCATTCGCTAATATTCCGGCACTTTTTAGACAAGCTGCCAAAAGCACAGAAGTTTTCAAACCAATCATTTTTAAATAATCTTTTTCCGCTACATTTTCTACTTGCTCAAAATCCATATCGTATTGCTGTCCTTCGCAAACTTCGATGGCGGTACGGTTAAACAATCTTAAAACCGATGCCAAATGTTGGTTATCATTTATTTTTTCGAGCGATTGATAAGCAATGATATTCATAACATCGCCACTGAGAATTGCGGCTGTGTTTCCATACTTTATATGCACCGTAGGCTTGCCCCTTCTTAGGTCCGAATTATCCATTATATCGTCGTGCAGCAAGGTAAAATTATGAAACAGCTCCCAAGCTAACGCAGTATTGTAAACGTCTTTAGCAATTTCATCGTGAAATAATTGGTAGCCCATAAGACACAAAACGGGGCGTATTCGTTTGCCGCCTATACCCAAAAAATAATTACAAGGTTGATACAAACCTTCGGGCGATTCAGGAAAAGGATTATTTTGAGATAGAAATTGATTAAAATTTTCTACAGTTTGGTTAAAAGTAAAAACGTTCATCTATATTTTTATTGTGCCTTAGAAATTTTCGATATGCAAAGGTAGATATTTATTGATTACTCAATTTTATACCAATATGAATTATAGAGTTAATCTTTCTGCATTAATACTTTCTCCAAAAAAGTAAGTAGCGTGGGTTTCAAAATCTTTGCTGTTATCAGTTGTATAAAAAAGCGATTGTCCATTACGGCTAATTTTTTGCTCTATTTCTGTATGACGAGTAAGATAATCTTGCAAACTTTTGGCTACCAATTCTCCTTGCGATAATAGTGTAATATTTGGCGGCAAGTATTTTTTTATTTTGTCGGCAAGTAAGGGATAATGCGTACAAGCAAGTAGCACAGTATCTATTTCGGAAGATTGCTTTAAAAGCTGTTCTAAATCTTTTTTGATATAATAATCTATACCATCGTTTTCGTATTCTTGGTTTTCTACAAAATGCACCCACATCGGGCAAGCGTACTGATAGACGGCTATATCGGGAAAAAACTTTTGAATTTCGATAAGATAAGAACCCGAATTTACTGTACCATTAGTACCTAAAATGCCGATATGCTTTGTTTTTGAGTACTCCCCTACTATTTCAGCAGTAGGACGAATTACGCCAAGCACTCTTACCGTATCATTTATTTTGGGTAAATCTATTTGCTGAATATTACGCAATGCTTTTGCAGATGCAGTATTACAAGCTAAAATTACTAAAGGACAATTTTGTGCCAACAACCATTGTACACATTCTAAAGTATAATGATAAACAGACTCGAAAGAACGGTCGCCATAAGGAGCACGCGCATTATCGCCAAGATATATGTAGTCGTATTGGGGCAATAATTTTTTTATTTCCCTAAAGACGGTAAGTCCTCCATACCCAGAGTCAAATATTCCGATTGGAAAGGTCAAAATTAAAAATTAAAAAAGTCAAAAAATGAATTGATGATGTGCTGATTTGCTGATTTGATGATGAAAAAAATTCGACAATTAAAATTAAGTTTACAGCACTTCATCAAACGACTTTAATATAATTTAATTAATCATCAAATTATCACACTTCAACTACGTGGTCATTGAGCTTAGTCGAAATGCTCTGTAATCATCATCAAATCATCAAATTACCAAATCATCAAATTAAACTCCCCTTAATCTTATCTTCTAAAGTTTTACTAACAGGTACTAATGGTAATCTTAATGTATTTTCACAAAGTCCTTGTAAGTGCATATAGTATTTTACACCCGCAGGATTTCCTTCTTCAAAAAGATTTTCTATAATTCCCAATAGTTTATAATTCCAAGTTCTTGCAGTGGCTAAATCGCCATTTAAAGAAGCATTTACCAAAGTAGTAAACTCTTTAGGGTAAGTATTTGCAATTACAGAAATCACACCTTTCATTCCTATTGCTGCTTGTGGCAATATAAGATTGTCGTCGCCACTTAATACAGAAAAATGCGCAGGTGCGTCTTTTACTATTTCCATACATTGCGGTAAATTACCACTTGCTTCTTTTATAGCTACTATGTTTTTAAATTCATTTGCTAAACGCAAAACAGTAGAAGGTAACATATTAGCTACCGTTCTGCCCGGTACATTGTACAAAATTATGGCTTTATCTGTAGCAGACGCTATTGCCTTAAAATGTTGGTAAATACCTTCCTGATTGGGTTTATTGTAATAAGGCACTACACTAAGAATACCTTCAACATTATCCATCGGATATTCTTTAATGGTACTAATTACCGAAGCGGTATTATTACCGCCAATACCTACTACCACAGGTACTCTTTTGTTATTATGCTTTATTACGAAATCTAATACTTGTCGCTTTTCAGTAGCAGACAAAGTTGGTGTTTCGGCAGTAGTTCCTAAAGCTACTAAATAATTTACCCCCCCATTAATCACGTGGTCTATAATATTACCAAGTGCAACAAAGTCTATAGATTGGTCTTGTTTAAATGGCGTTACAAGTGCGACACCGGTTCCTTGAAAATTCAAAATTTAATATTTAAAAGTAAAACGAAAAATTTGACAATTCGGTAATTTGACAATTTGACAATGAACATAGAACACACAGTTTAAGATAAATAATACATTCTCAATTATCAATTATCAACCATCAATTCTCAACTGTCAATTGTTTCATAAAATCCCATATTCGAAAACTTCTCTATTCTCTGCTCTATACGTTTTTCGGGGTCTAAGTTTTTTAAAGCCGATATAGTGTCAAGTATATATTGTTTTAGTGTTACAGCCATATCTTCGGGTTTGTAATGCGCACCACCAACGGGTTCTTTAATTACATCATCTACTAACCCAAATCCCGACATATCTTCTGAAGTAAGTTTTAATTGCTCTGCGGCTTGTACTTTAAAATCCCAACTACGCCACAGAATGGTAGAGCAGTTTTCGGGAGAAATAACAGTGTACCAAGTATTTTCGAGCATAGCTACTTTATCGCCAATACCAATGCCTAATGCACCACCAGACGCACCTTCTCCTATAATAATACAGATAACAGGAACTTTAAGATTTACCATTTCGAAAAGATTACGAGCAATGGCTTCGCCCTGCCCTCTTTCTTCTGCTTCTAATCCGGGATATGCTCCGGGGGTATCTATAAGCGTAACAATAGGGCGATTAAATTTCTCCGCCATTTTCATTAATCTTAATGCCTTACGATATCCTTCGGGGTTTGCCATTCCAAAATTACGCAACTGACGCATTTTGGTGTTGATACCTTTTTGGTGTCCGATAAGCATAATTTGTTCGTCGTCTATAGTAGCAAAACCGCCTACAATGGCTTTATCGTCTTTTACATTTCTATCGCCAAATAGCTCTGTAAACTTGCTACAAATGCTATTAATATAAAAATTAGTATATGGACGTTCCGGATGACGGCTCAGTTGTACTCTTTGCCAAGGCGTTAAGTTTTGATATATAGAAGCTCTTGTTTTGTCGATGGTTTCTTCTAATTCTTTTATAGAACCAGACATATCTACCTTACTTTTTTCGGCTAAGCCCTTCATCTTATCTAACTGCTGAACCAATTCTTCTAATGGTTTCTCAAAATCTAAAAATTGCATTATGCTATGTTTTTAAAATTTACCTTACGTCAATAGCAACGAAAAGGGAAACAAAGTTAATTTTTTTGTGGAAATGAAAAAGATAAAATATTGCTCATTTCTTATAGTGATTAAAATATAAAAAAAAGTTTAACTATTTGATTTGGTCTTAAAACACAACAATGGCTATAAAGCAGATTTAAGGTATGAAATACACTACATCAATACTCATTGGAAATTACAAAAAATAATTTCTAATTATAAGACTTTCAATGCTCTAAACTTTAGATTACTGAGTATCGTAGAGGTACGAATTATTCTCTTGCTAAGCAAAATTTTACTTTTGAATTTTGAATTTTTACTTTTGAATTTATATATATCAATATGCTCTCGCAAATATTACCCTCTTATTAGAAGGCTTTCCGGAAAATACACATACGCCATCTTCTTCTTTACTATCCAATGGAATGCATCTTATGGTTGCTTTGGTAATTTCTTTTATTTTTTCTTCTGTTTCGGGAGTGCCGTCCCAATGTGCTAAAATAAAACCACCTTTGGTTTCTAAGGTTTCCTGAAACTGCTCCCAACTATCTACGCTGTGCATATTTTCTTCTCTAAACTGCTTGGCTCTATTAAATATATTTTGCTGAATATCTTCTAATAAATTGGCAACATAATCGGCAATACCATCTAATGGTACAGTAGTTTTTTCTTTAGTATCTCTGCGTGCAACCTCTGCCTGGTTATTTTCTAAATCTCTAAGTCCTAAAGCCAAACGCACAGGAATACCTTTCATTTCGTATTCTGCAAACTTCCAACCCGGACGAAGATTATCTGCATTGTCGTATTTTACGGTTATACCCTTAGCTTGTAGGTCTTTTGTTATTTGTGCTACTTTACTATCTATTACAGGTTTGCTTTCTTCGCCTTTGTAAATAGGCACTATAACTACTTGCAAAGGTGCTATACGTGGTGGTAAAATTAATCCGTCGTCGTCGCTATGTGCCATTATTAACGCTCCTATAAGGCGGGTACTTACTCCCCAACTTGTAGCCCATACATACTCTAAATTATTGGCTGCATCAGAAAACTTTACATCAAATGCTTTTGCAAAATTTTGTCCTAAGAAATGCGAAGTACCTGCCTGTAATGCTTTACCGTCTTGCATCATAGCTTCGATAGTGTAAGTATCTTCTGCTCCTGCAAATCTTTCGTTAGCAGATTTCACACCTTTAATTACCGGCATAGCCATATAATTTTCTGCAAAATCAGCATATACATTGAGCATTTTTACCGTTTCGTCTAATGCTTCTTCTTTAGTGGCGTGGGCGGTATGCCCTTCTTGCCAAAGAAATTCTGCTGTTCTTAAAAACAAACGTGTTCTCATTTCCCAACGTACCACATTTGCCCACTGGTTTATAAGAATGGGTAGGTCTCTATAAGATTGTATCCAATTACGGTAAGTATTCCAAATAATCGCTTCAGAAGTAGGACGTACAATAAGTTCTTCTTCTAATTTAGCTTCGGGGTCAACGATTAATTTTCCCGGATTTTCAGTATCGTTTTTTAATCTGTAATGCGTAACGATGGCGCACTCTTTAGCAAACCCTTCTGCATTTTTTTCTTCTGCTTCAAAAAGACTTTTAGGTACAAAAAGCGGAAAGTATGCATTTTGATGACCGGTTTCTTTAAATTTTTTGTCTAATACATCGCGCATATTTTCCCAAAGTGCGTATCCGTAAGGTTTTATTACCATACAACCTCTTACGGCACTATAATCTGCCAATGAGCCTTTAATCACTAAGTCGTTGTACCATTGCGAATAATCTTCGGCTCTTGATGTTATCTCTTTACTCATCTATTTTTTTAATGTTTTATGAAATGGTTTTGAATTTTAAAGGTTACAAAGTTAGGTTTTATTTTTCTCGCAAAGAGTGTTTTTCTCGCAAAGAACGCTAAGGAGCTATGGGCGCAAAGATTTTTAAAATATAAATTTTAATTCGAGACTACAAATAGGGCTTGCTAAATAGACAATAATAAAAGTTATTGAGGTTAAGCATTAATATGTTTACCCTCTTATATCTATTATTGAATTACTATCTAATTATTGAAATACGCTCGCTGTAAGTATTGTTTTTAGCATCTGAAATGGATATGGTATATATTCCGGTTGGCAAATCTGAAATATTTAATGCCTTAGTGTTTTCTTGCTGTTTAAATGTTGCTTTTTTTATCACAACTCCTATTGTAGAATAAATGGATACAGTAATTAAATTATCTTCAAGAGTATTAAAAGAAGTATTAGTAACAGTCCTAATATTTAATTCATCTGTAACTGGATTGGGGAAAATATCTACCCATTTGATGTTACTTGGTGTTTTAATACCGGACGTACTTACATTAATGCTGTGTGTAATGCTATTTTCGCAACTATTTTTTTTCGCAGTAAGCATTACTTCGTAAGTACCCGAAGCGGTATAAGTGTGTACCGGATTGGCTGCTGTATCTGTATTGCCATCTCCAAAATCCCAAATATAGCTTTGTGCATGATCCGATATATTATTAAAAGTAACTGCATTACCCGAAATGCTATAATTAAACGCAGCTAAAGGCGACTCTACAAAACGATTCCAATATGCTGTACTATCATAAACTAAGCCTTTGGCTACCGTTCTTATGGTCTGTGCATTTACTGCTGAAACCGAAAAATTGTATGTACAAAGTGTAGGGTCTTTTTGAAACATCATTGTGTAAAATGCACAAGCTGCAGCATAAGAACCATTAGCACTCGGATGACTTTCGTCCATATCATATAATTCTATCCCGGAGTGGTCGGTACGTAATTTACGCCATAACATAGCTACCGGAGATAAAGCAGCATTGTAATTTTCTGCCATTATCGTATATCTCAGTTGCAACAAGCTATCCATTCCTTGGTAGGTACATAAAGGCGGAAAATTGGTACAATTGGAGGCATCACCATTTTTTCTACCCCATGTTACATAAAATAATGTTGTAGCACAAGGATTACTTATATGTATTAGACTATCTAATGTTTTGGCGTAAGGATAAACGTCGGTGGCAACCTGCCCATCGGAAAATGCAGGTCTTTGGCTTTGCTCTTGTAATATTACATAATCCCACCCTCCTGATGCTATTAAAGATAGCGTAGTGGCATTAGTAGTATGTCCTTGAAAACTATACCCTCCGGGCGTATTGCTACTGTATTCCAATGTATCTCCTGTAGATAAAGCCATTTGCTTTATAATCTCAGGCAAATTATTTACTTGGGTATAACTATTGCCTATAAACAAGGCTTTTATAGTTTTTGCATTGGCATCGCCAAGTGTAACTAAAACAAGGGAGGTAATTATCCCAAAAAATGTTAAGGATATTCTTTTCATTTATATTATTTTTTAACTTGTGTAACAACTAATATTGCTTCACCAAAGCAAGACCCTTATTGCAGCAATTTGGTTTGTAATAATGAACCCTAATAAGAAAAAATCAAAATTTAGGCTAATTGAGCACCTTTTATTTTGATAAAAGGTGTAGTGTTTTGCCTAATTAACTCAAACCAATTTATTTACAAGAATTTCAAATGGATTTAGCTAATTTAACTGCAAGGAATTTGGCAATAATACCCAAAAAAGTTTGCACTGTTTACTGCTGTAAATATTTTCAATATATTACCTTAAAAGCGTCAAAATATTTGCTATATCTATGAATTGTACATTTAATAAAGCTGCTTTCTCTAACATACAATACAACCCATAAATGTGCCAAATCTTGCATTTTCCCTTCATTCTATCTGCTAATTTTTCCGATTTATAGGCTTGGCAATATTATTGAAACTATATTTTGTGCTTATTAAGGCAAATAATACAACTTGGCATTTGCCATTTTGACAAAAAATAATTTCAATGAATATTAAAATGAAAAATATACTTAGCCCTTCCGATGATGATATGGAGTTTATGCCAATCGTACCAATGGGCGAGTTAGAAATAAACGACGAAGAGAAAAAAGGACTACCTTCCGACATTCCGATAGTAGCACTCCGTAATACAGTATTGTACCCCAATGTAGTTTTGCCTATTACCGTAGCTCGCGAAAAATCGGTTAAAGCATTAGCCAACGCTGCCAAAAATGGTAATTATATTGGCGTATTGGCACAAACAGACCAAAGCCTCGAAGACCCTGGAGTTAATGAATTATACAAAATAGGTACACTTGCCAAAATAGTGAAACAAATTAAAATGCCCGACGGCAATACAACCGTTTTAATAATGGGGCGTATTAGATTTGCAGTAAATAATTTTACACAAGAAGAACCATTTTTACGTGCTAATGTTACTTATCTCGAAGACAAGTTCCCGAAAGAAGACAAAGAGTTTTTGGCAATGATAGATTCGGTAAAAGAACTATCCGAAAAAATTGTAAACCTCTCTCCTAATATGCCGATGGAAACGGCTATGATGCTACGCAATATTGAAAACAACTCCTTCTTACTGCATTTTATTGCTACTAATTTAGATACTAAAATAGAAGACAAACAAAAACTTTTAGAAGAAAACAGCGTTAAAAAAAGAACACAAAAGATTATAGAACATCTGCATAACGACTTACAAATTGCAGAACTCAAAAACGAAATAAATTCTAAAGCTCGCGGCGAGATAGACAAACAACAAAGAGAATATTTCTTACAACAGCAGCTCAAAAGCATCAACGAAGAATTAGGCAACGAAAGCAACGAAAGAGAAATAAAAGAACTGCAACAAAGAGCCGAAAAAAAGAAATGGAATAAAGAAATACAAGAAGCATTTCAAAAAGGATTAGACAGGCTAAAACGTATGCACATACACGCTCCCGATTACTCGGTAGTGTATAACCACCTCGACCTAATGCTCGACCTGCCTTGGAACGAATACACACAAGACAGCTACGATTTAAAAAAAGCATTAAAAGTATTAGACAGCGAGCATTACGGTATGGAAAAAATCAAAAGCCGCATTCTCGAATACCTTGCCGTACTCAAACTTAAAGGCGATATGAAGTCTCCTATATTATGTTTTGTAGGACCTCCGGGTATTGGTAAAACATCGCTCGGTCAAAGTATAGCCAATGCCATTAACCGTAAATCCGTGCGCCTTAGCCTCGGTGGCTTACACGACGAAAGTGAGCTAAGAGGACACCGCAAAACTTATATAGGTGCTATGCCGGGCAGAATTATACAATCGCTACGAAAAGTAAAGGCATCTAATCCGGTAATGATTCTCGATGAAATAGAAAAAATAGGTAAAGACTTTAGAGGAGACCCAAGTTCTGCACTTTTAGAAGTATTAGACCCGGAGCAAAACCATACTTTCTACGATAATTATTTAGAACTCGAATACGACTTATCTAAAGTGCTATTTATAGCTACTGCTAACAGCTTAAACGATATTCAACCTGCGCTTAGAGACAGATTAGAAATTATAGAACTCAATGGGTATAGCATAGAAGAAAAAATAGAAATTGCTAAAAAACACTTAGTGCCAAAACAGAAAAAAGCACACGGTTTAGAAAAGCATAAAATTAAATTCAGTAATGCCATTTTACAACAAATAATTCAAGACTACACACGCGAATCGGGAGTAAGGGAATTAGACAGAAAGATTGCGGGTATAATGCGCCACGTGGCAAAACAAATAGTAATGGAAGAAGAATTAGATAATGACATTACAGAAGATACCGTTATTACAGCTTTAGGAAAGGCAAAATTCACGAATGAAATTTACCAAAAATCTAATCCGGCGGGAGTAGCAGTAGGCTTAGCCTGGACTTATGTAGGTGGTGAAATATTATTTATCGAAGCCAGCAACAGTAAAGGAAAAGGAGGCTTATCCCTTACCGGAAACTTAGGTACAGTAATGAAAGAAAGTGCATCTATAGCTTTATCTTATATAAAAGCAAATGCCTCTAATCTCAATATTGCTCCCGATACATTTGAGCAAACAGAAATTCACATTCACGTACCCGAAGGTGCTGTACCCAAAGATGGTCCAAGTGCAGGCGTTACAATGCTTTCAGCACTTACTTCTATGTTTACCAAGAAAAAAGTAAAACCTTTTCTGGCAATGAGTGGAGAGATAACTTTAAGAGGCGAGGTATTACCTGTAGGAGGTATAAAAGAAAAAATATTAGCCGCAAAACGCGCCGGTATGAAAGAAGTATTGCTCTGCGAACAAAACAGAAAAGATGTAGAAGAAATACCACAAGCATACATTAAAGGATTAAAATTTGTGTATGTAAACAATATGCAAGAAGTATTGCATTATGCTTTGGTAAAGTAAATTCTGTATAATTATTTCACATATTTAATCTCCATTAAAAAATAATTTATTGTTTTCTGATGGAGATTTTTTTGGGATTTTATTTCAATAAAATTTGATTGTTAAAATCCATTTGTCGAATATTTCTTAATTTTCGCTTTCTTTGGCAATTATGAACAAGATTAGTCTTTGGAAAAAAATAAAATACGCTATTCAGTTTATCCCTTTCACACTAAATACTATATTGTGGATAGCAGGATTGGTGGCGGTATATTTTTTAATTAAACCCAACAATAAAGAAGTTATAGAGACCTCGGCATTTGCATCGCTAATGCTCTTAATGCTGAAGATAGCACTATGGTTTGTAGCACTCTTATTACTGCTTTCTTTTTTAGGAACATTTATCTGTTGGCTACATTATCTTATAGTGAGCAACAAAGAAAGTTTTAATGTACAGTTTAAAAACGAAAGGAAAAAAAGCAACCGATATTTAATGGTAGAAGCTGTTTTGAAAAAAGCACGCAGACCCGTTTTGGGTTTTATTAAAGGCAGGCTTATCTATGATAATTTACAAATGACCGACCAATTTGTATTGGCATCTAATAAAAAAACGAAAGGTAAATTCTGGCGCGATGGCATTAGCGGAAAAAACGAATTAATGCTTCCTGATATCAAAGACTATACTATTACTGGTGCTATTGTATATTTTGAAGACATGCTTCGAATATTTTCACTACCCATAAAAGCACCAATTACCGGACATTTTTATCGCGCTCCCGAAAATATAAAAGACGAAGCGCAAACCGCATTGCCTCGTAAGACAGACCAAACCGATGTACGTATAGAAGAGTTACGAAAAGTAGAAGGCGAAATGCTTAATTACAAAGACTTTGAATCTGGTGATGATGTACGTAGAATTGTATGGAAAGTATATGCCAAAAACAGAGAATTGGTTGTAAAAATTCCCGAAACACTCAATCCGTATTCTTCTCATATTTATTTCTATGCGAGTTTTTACACTAAGATACCAAGCTCTTTAAGAGAAAATAAATTTGCCGCCGAAATGCTTAATTATTACAAAAATTATGTGTGGACGCTTTACGAAACCCTTACCAAAAAAGAATTTGAAGTAAAATACATTGCAGACCAATTCATTAATATTCCTGAAGAAAGCACTCCGGAACAAATGGTTTTAAAAACAATTAGTAATAGTAATTGGCATTCCGAAAAAGATACACAAAGCTATTTCGAAAGTAAGTACGGTTCTGTATTGTGTATATCCTCTTTCAGTAAAGAAGATGATATCGCTAATTTACTTGCATCTTGTAGTAGAGAGACTACAGTTTATTACATAAAACTAAGTAGTACCTTTAAGAGTTTTGCTCCTTTTGCGTGGTTATCCCGTATATTTTTACAACCACCAAACGATAGATTAAAACGTATTCGCAGCAGATGGGTACTCTCCCCTTTCCGCTATAAAATTACAAAACAAGAAAAGGCAATAGAACAAATACTCTCAAAAGCAGAAGCTAATATTGTGGAAATAGTTTAATGCTGATTGTAAAAATGTACTATTTAGGGCTTATGCAATAACTACAATCCTATTATTATTTAATCATACTCGATTACTCTCAGTAGCCACACAGGAACTAAAGGATTAATAAGTTTTGTATAAGGTTCATAAAGTTTAAATATTCACTTTCGCCTAAATCAAAAAGCAATAACACAAATAATCCCCGACTGACTTTCAATCGGGGATTATATTATATTTATACATTACTTACAATTAAACTAAAAATCTCCATCCATATTTATCTTCTACGTGTCCGTAGCGAATATCGTCTAATTGTTTTTTAATTTTTGTTGCTATTTTCCAAGTATCTATTTCGGGAAGCGAGTAGGTATTATCGTGATAAGTAAGGTCTGCGATAAAAGACATAGACGCTGCTGTACCGCTACCAAATGCTTCTTGCAATTTACCTTCTTTGTGGGCATTTACTAATTCTGTAATACTTATTGGTCGCTCTTCTACCTCTATGCCGTTTTCTTTCAAAAGATGAATAACACTCGCTCTAGTAATACCGGCTAAAATGGTACCATTATTCAAATCGGGAGTTAGTGCTTTGCCATCAACTATAAAAAATACGTTCATTGTACCAATTTCTTGTACGTATTTATGCTCAAAAGCATCTGTCCAAAGAATTTGGTCATAACCCATTTTTTTAACTTGATTAGTGGGGTACATACTTGCTCCATAGTTTCCGGCAGCTTTTGTAAACCCTATACCCCCTGCTACTGCTCTTACAAATTGGTCTTGCACATATATACGAACAGGCTTATTATAATAAGCACCCGCAGGGCTACAAATAATAACAAAACGATAGTTATTAGAAGTACGCACTCCTATAAACTCATCTGTAGAAAACATAAAAGGACGTATATACAAAGATGTACCTTCAAAACCGGGAACCCATTGTTCATCTATCTTTAATAATTCTCTTAATCCTTCCATAAATATATGTTCCGGCAATTCGGGCATATCCATTCTTACGGCAGACTTATTTAGTCTTGCCCAATTGTCTATTGCTCTAAATACGGAAATACTACCATCTGCTAATCTATATGCTTTTACTCCTTCGAAAATAGATTGCCCATAATGTATAGATGCCATTGCAGGTGAAAACGCCATATCTCCAAATGGAATTATTTCTGGTGTTTGCCATTCTCCATTGGTATAGTCACAAACTAACATGTGGTCTGTAAAATTTTTCCCAAAAACAATATTGTCTTTATCGAAAGGTTGAAATTTACTTTGAGATGCTTTTTGAACTTTAATATTCAGTGTGTGTACGCTCATAATCTAAAACGGATTTTAATGTTTAATCTAAAAAATTTAATGAATTCAGTCTCATTTTCTCATATTCTTCCATATATTTGTTTTACAAAGGTACAAAAAATTTTGCTACTTTTCCTCTAATATCTTGTGTCTAATGTCAAATACCACTCACTTCAATTCGTTTTACAATATAATTTTCGACAATTTACAGCTTTTCGACAATAAAACAAAAAACATACACAATCTACCCCTTTGGGAGAATAGTGGCGATACACAAACTCTTGTAGTAACCAATACGCTTGCTACTGATGCATTAGCCAACCAACAATTACAAAAAATATTAGATGCTTGTAAATTATCTAAAGAAAGTACTGCTATCGTATATGATGTACCCAATTGGTCTTCCTTAAAACAAAAACTTACTTCGATAGAAAACATTTTACTATTTGGTGTTACGGAAAACGATTTAGGAATTACAGGCAATTGGCAGCCCAACAAGATTATTAGCTTTGATGATATAAGCTGGATTAAAACCGCCTCTGTTACTACCCTCCAAAACGACAATAATCTTAAAGCAGATTTATGGAATAATGCACTTAAAGCGTTATTTATAAAATAAATTAACTGGAGTATATGAAAAGATTACTGCTCGGCATATTGTGCATTACAATGTGCATTAATACATTTAGCCAATCCGAAGACTTTTATCAAAAATTATCCGACGCTGCTATTAACCTTACCAAACAAAGAGTTGTTTACGACCCTTCTTATTATACTATCCCCTACCCTAATGGAGATGTGCCGGTTGGTAAGGGTGTATGTACCGATGTAGTTATAAGAGCATATAGAAAATTAGGTATCGACCTACAAAAAGAAGTACACGAAGATATGCGGAAAAACTTCAGTAAATACCCCAAAATATGGGGAATGAAACAGCCCGATAAAAATATAGACCACCGCAGAGTACCTAATTTAATGGTCTATTTTGCCAAATTTGGCAAAGAATTACCAATGGCGCAAAATGCAAAAGATTACCAACCTGGCGATATAGTTTGCTGGCGTTTAGATGGTGGTGCTACACATATTGGCTTAGTAATAGATAAGCTCTCAAAAGATAAAAAAAGACACTTAATTGTACATAATATAGGTGCAGGACAAGTAATGGAAGATTGCCTTTTTGATTTTAGCATAATCGGGCATTATAGATTTAAGAAGTAGTGGATACTCATTCTCTATTAGCCTTAGCTACGGCAGCAGCTATTTCCTGTTTTCCTCGCTGGGACACCCAAGTCAGAAATTGAACAAATTTGCC
>CAYUXT010000046.1:0-20981 GCA_964448955.1 uncultured Taibaiella sp.
ATACAAAAATTTGTAGCTTAAATTATTTGGTTTTTAACATAGAATGCGAGAGCGGAAAAGAATATTCCCGAAGGCATTAGAAACGGCATTGAAAAAAGAGACAGTTAATTTGGTTTCCATTTTCGCAATGCCTCTTCAATTGATAGTTCTTTATTTCACTCCGTTGTTGCTGTTCTTCTCCAACAAATCCAAAAATGTTGAAAAATTTATCTTTTGTATGTTTATTTTTAAAGTATTCCTGCTAAACATCTAAAGTGGAGTTATTATTCTATCAATATTTCTTATTAAAAATGATACATCCAATGATACCATTTCTAACATTTATAACAATATTGTCTTTAACAATTAAAGCAATGCTTACAGATTTTGCGACATCTGTAATTCCGGGTTGGCATATAACGATATTTCCGCCGTATTCAGTCGGCATTTTTTCAATAATTATCTCAGTTTTTCTTGGAACATTAGGATATGGGTATTACTTTAAAAAGTCTATAAAAATAAAACTACTTGTTTTTGTAATTCATTTATTACTTATTCTACCATTAATTATTTGTATTAGTTTACCTGTATTAATATTCGACCTCCTGTTCTTCAATCATCTGAATGATGCAATAAATAATGTAGAATTATTCCAATCATTTATCTTATTATTGATAATCCTTTTTGTAATTGGAAAAATATTATTTGTGTATTATTTTATGAAAACAAAGAAAAAATAAATACTCCAAAATTTGTTCATTTACGAAACTTTCGTAGTTTTGCGAAAAGTTCGTAATTTAGTAATGGAAAAATTATCTGTTCAAGAAGAAGAAGTAATGCAAGCCGTATGGCATACAGGAGGCGGTTTTATTAGAGATTTTATGGAGCATATTCCTAATGTGCCACCATATACAACTGTAGCTTCAACCGTAAAAAATTTAGAAAAGAAAAAGTTTGTACAAAGTAAAAAAATGGCAAACAGCTTTTTCTATACACCCATTGTTAAAGAAGAAGAGTATAAGCGCAAACATCTTTCCGAAGTAGTAAAAGATTACTTTCAAAATTCGTACAAAGAGTTAGTTACCTTCTTTGCTAAAGACAAAAAGATTTCGCCAGAGGAACTCAAAGAAATTATTCGACTCATCGAAAAAAACAAATAACAGCTATGGAAACTTTCATCATAATACTGAAAATAAATCTGTCTTTGGCATTGTTTTTCATTGTCTATTATTTCTTATTACGCAAGCTAACATTCTATACTCTTAATCGTTGGTATTTATTGTTTGCTGTTGTTTTTTCCTTTACCTATCCGTGGATAAAATGGGAAACCAAAACCAATCTTGCCGAACAAACAATTAAAGTAAAACAAGAAACTGCATTACAAAACATTTCTTTAGACAATATTCGCAACATATTGCAAGAACAAGTAGTTACACAAAAATCTATACAGTATTACGATGTTGTCAATGTTGTGTATTGGATTGGGGTAATAGTGTTTGTCGTTTTATTATTAGTCCAATTTGTTTCTTTATTTTTTATGTATCGAAAATCTAAAAAGTCAATAATAAAAGGCATTAGGGTAAGATTATTAAACAACAACATTGCTGCATTTTCATTTTTCAGAAGCATTTTTATTAACCCAAATCAATACAATGAAACCACTTTAAAACATATTCTCACACACGAAAAAGTACATACGCTACAATTACATTCCATAGATGTAATGATAGGAGAAATTTGCAAAATATTGACTTGGTTTAATCCTTTCGCTTGGTTGCTGTTACATTCCATTAAAGAAAACCTGGAATACATAGCAGATAAAAAAGCCATTGAAAACGGCATTGAAATAAAGAACTATCAATACAGTTTATTAAACATTACTACCCTAACCAATCCTATAGTTTGCAGTAATAATTTTAATTTTTCACACCTCAAAAAAAGAATAATTATGATGAACAAAACAAAATCCGCAAATTGGAATTTAGTAAAATATGCTACTGCTGTGCCATTAATTATTGCTATTGTTTTTAGCGTACAGTTCTCTTTTGCACAAAATCCCAAAAGCAACGATGCAGCCAATAAAGATTACTTTAGAATTTATGATAATGCAGAAAATTTAATTGATTCTATTTCTTTTAATGATTTAAAGATATTTACCAATGGCACAAGGATTAGCAAAGATTCTTTATGGTCTATAAGTATTGGTCGCATTAAAGACATTAAATACCATAAATTAGAGGCAGTTGCAGGCTCTACTAATTCAGCAACAGAACACATTCTTTCTTTTCAATACAAAGAAATTACTAATGAAGATTATATAAAAAAGGAAAAGAAATTAGAAGATAAGTTTAAACTAATGGGCGTTAAAATGAAATCAAACGGAATACAAAGCCCAAGATATGCCGCAGAATTACTAATGTTTAGAAATCATAACGAAGGAGATAAACCACTTAAATTAATTTTAGATGAAGACAATGAAGATTTTGATATAGAAATAGAAGCACTCTTAGACAATCACGATAAAATTGTATCACCAAAAATTAATTTTAATTATGAACCCAACTCTAAAGTTCACTCCTTTGATTCAGCAACAGAATATTACACCAATTCTAAGGTAGATTTCATAAACAAAAATGGTCAAGTACACTTAAATCTAAAAGCACTCGATGAAGGAGGTATAGACGATATAGTATATATCTTAAATGGCAAAGAAATGAAAATAGGGACATTAAGTTCAATAGACCCTACTAACATAGAATCTTTAGATGTCATCAAAGCCAATTACATTAAAGAACTTTACCCTCAGTACAAAGACAAAAAAGGAGTAATAGTAATCACTACAAAGGAAAAATAAGTTACTTCTTCAATAAATTGAACTAACAACAACCTACCCATTCACAATTTTTATATTTTTGTGTTGCATTCTATTTCTTGTTCACATAATGCAACACAATTTTTTATTTTTTCCAAAAAATATCCATTATAAATTCATATCTTAACTTTCATACCTTAACTTTGCGACCATTCATATTATTTTTATAAATTCATATAAAACACCAAAATGGGAATTATTAAAGACAGCTTTAAGTTAAAAGCTGATGCACTTAATGCTGAAATTAAAACTTTATTAGCCGAACACGGAGACAAAAAAATAGGAGAAATAACCTTAGCGCAGGTTTATCAGGGAATGAGAGGTATGATTGGTCTTATTACCGAAACATCATTATTAGATGCTAATGAAGGCATAAGATTTAGAGGTTACTCTATACCAGAACTTAGAGAAAATTTACCACGTGCAGAAGGTGGCACAGAACCCCTACCCGAAGGCTTGTTTCATTTAATGTTATTAGGCGAATTTCCCACACAAGAAGAAGTAGAACACTTATCTTCTGTATTTGCAAGAAGATCGCATGTACCAAATTACGTTTTTGATGTAATCGAAGCATTACCTATTACTACGCACCCGATGACACAATTTAGTATTGCCATTATGGCTTTACAAAAAGAGTCTTTATTTGCAAAAGCTTATGCAGATGGTATTAGTAAAAAAGATTATTGGGATTATATTTACGAAGATTCTATGACATTAATAGCGCGTTTGCCACGTGTAGCCGCTTATATTTATCGTAGAAAATACAAAAATGGCGAGCATATCCAACCCAACGGTATGTTAGATTGGGCGGGCAACTTTGCTCACATGCTTGGCTTTGAAGACAAACGTTTTTATGCACTAATGCGTTTATATATGACTATCCATGCCGACCACGAAGGCGGTAATGTATCTGCGCATACTACGCACTTAGTAGGCTCTGCACTTAGCGACCCTTATTTATCTTTTGCTGCCGGCATCAATGGCTTAGCAGGTCCATTACACGGATTGGCTAATCAGGAAGTAATCAGATGGATAGAAGAAATGTGCGAAACATTAGGTACAGAATTACCAAGCAAAGAACAAATTACAGATTACATTAAAAAGACACTCAGCGAAGGCAAAGTAGTACCCGGTTACGGACACGCCGTTTTACGCCAAACCGACCCTCGCTTTACTGCTCAAATGGATTTTGGAAAAACACACTGCCCAGAATCCCCAATGGTACAAACTGTTTGGAATGTATATGCCGTAGCTCCCGAAATATTAGGAGCAACCGGAAAAATAAAAAATCCGTTCCCGAATGTAGATGCCCATAGCGGTGCTTTATTAAAACATTTCGGATTAGTAGAAGAAGAGTTTTATACTGTATTATTTGGAGTTAGTAGAGCATTAGGCGTATTAGCAAGCCTATGTTGGGATAGAGCATTAGGTTTCCCTATTGAGCGTCCTAAATCTATTACAACACAAAACGCTAAAGAATTAGTAGGAGCTTAATTATTCTTTAAAATTTTAATATCCAAAAGGTTGCCAAAATAAAAATTGGCAACCTTTATCTATAATATATCTTATACCTTTGCTCCAAGTTTCATTTTTACAATTATCAGTATATCTTTTAATAAAATAAAATAGTGGAATACTACTATCAACACCCCGGCTTTATTATAGCATTTGTAATTATCGTAGTGGTAATGCTTCTCTTAGATTTAGGTGTATTTAACAGAAATGCACACGAAGTCACTAACAAAGAAGCACTTACCTGGTCTGTAGTTTGGATAGGGCTTGCTATGGCTTTTAGTGCAGCTATATGGAAGTTTATCAGCTTCGATAAGTTTACAGAATTTCAGTCGGCTTACTGGATAGAAAAAGCACTATCGGTAGATAATCTATTTGTATTTATTCTTGTATTTAAGTTTTTTAAAGTAAAAAAACAACTACACCACAAGGTACTATTTTGGGGCATTGTAGGGGCTTTAGTAATGCGTGCTATATTTATATTTGTAGGGGTAGAGCTAATTAAAAGCACATACTTACCCGCAACAGATTTTGGCGGGTGGCTAAGCGAACCCGTTCAAGTTAATGTGGTGCTCACTATATTTGGTTTCTTTCTTATTGTTGCCGGATATAGGTCAGCATTTAAAAAAGAAGAAGATGCAGAAAAAGAAGATTTAAATAAAAATTTAGGTGCAAAAATTATTTCAAAATTATTCCGGATAGTACCACGTTTTGATGCAGATAAGTTTTTTACACTTGAAAATGGTAAAAGAGTAGGTACACAATTACTGCTTGTGGTTGGGGTAATAGAGTTTACAGATTTAATATTTGCAGTAGATTCCATACCTGCCATATTTGCTATTTCAGACGACCCTTTTATTTTATACACTTCCAATATTTTTGCTATTTTGGGCTTACGTTCCTTATACTTTTTATTAGCTAATTACATTAGTATGTTTCGGTATCTTAAATACGGACTTGCATTCATATTGGTATTTATCGGCATTAAAATGCTCATATCGCCATTCGCACATATCGAATCGCCCATTTCCTTAGCTATTGTAGGTTCTGTATTAATTTTATCCACACTAATGTCTGTAATTATTAAACCAAAAGAAGATATTGTTCCGTAATAAAAAATGAAATTATCGCAATTACAAAATGACACACAAGCAATATGCTTGCAACAAAATAGTGATACTGACATTACTCATTTTGAAATTGACAGTAGAAAAATTCAAAACTCCGAAACGGCATTATTTATAGCCATAATCGGCATAAGAAACGGACATAATTATATCCACGACTGTTACAATAAAGGTGTAAGAAGTTTTTTAGTAAGCGAAAATGCAGACTATACCCAATATAGCGATGCTTCTTTTTTATTAGTAAAAGATACTTTAGCTGCATTACAACAATTAGCCACAAAGCACCGACAAAAATACACAATACCAATCATTGGCATTACTGGGAGTAATGGCAAAACTATCGTAAAAGAATGGTTGTTTCAATTATTAAATAAAGATTACAAAATAGTTCGAAGCCCCAAGAGCTATAACTCTCAGATTGGCGTACCATTATCGGTGTTAGCATTAAACAATACGCATAATTTAGCCATTTTCGAAGCCGGCATTTCGCAACCCGAAGAAATGCAACATTCCGCATCGGTAATACAACCGAACATTGGTATATTTACCAATATCGGCGAAGCACACAATAGCGGTTTTAAAAACACTAAACAAAAAATTGAAGAAAAATTAAAACTATTTAAAAATTCTGAATGGCTGATTTACTGTAGCGATTACGAACAGTTAGATAGTGCTGTAAGCGATTTTATAAATAAGCAAAATCCTAAACTTAAAGTTTTTAATTGGAGCAAACACACTACTGCAACATTACAGATTACAGCTATCGAAAGTACATTGCAGCACACATTTATTACTGCTATTTATCAAAACAGCACCATACAAATCTCTATACCATTTACCGACAATGCCTCAATAGAAAATGCTATTAACTGCTGGGGTGTAATGCTTTACTTAGCTTACGACAAAAATAAAATTGCAGAACGGTTTAATACATTGGTATCGGTGGCAATGCGTTTAGAACTAAAGCAAGGTATTAATAATTGCACTATCATAAACGATACCTACAATAGCGATTACACATCATTTCAGATTGCTTTAGATTATTTAGACCAACAAAAACAACACGCTAAAAAAACGGTTATTTTATCCGATATGTTCCAAATAGGAATAGACGACGAACAGCTTTATAAAAGCGTAGCTAAATCATTATTCCAAAAAAACATTCAAAGGTTTATAGGTATCGGTAATGCCATCAATGCCAACAAACACTACTTTACCGAAAGTGGAAAAATGAAATGCAAGTTCTATAAAAGCTCCGAAAGTTTTTTTAGACAAATGCACAAAATTCCATTCGACAACGAAGCCATTTTACTAAAAGGAGCAAGGCATTTTAAATTTGAAAAAATAGAAAAACTATTACAGCAAAAAAACCATAAGACAGTTTTAGAAATTAACCTTTCGGCAATGCTGCACAACCTAAATGTGTATCGTTCTTATTTGTCGAAACAAGTAAAGGTAATGGCAATGGTAAAAGCTTATGCTTATGGTAGCGGTAGCTTTGAGATTGCTAATATTTTACAGTACGCAGGTGTAGATTATTTGGCAGTAGCCTATATAGACGAAGGTATTAGCTTACGTAAAGCCGGCATTACAATGCCAATAGTAGTACTCAATACCGACATTCAATTATTAGACAAATTAATTAGTTGGAAATTAGAACCCGAAATTTACAATCTTAATATTTTAAACGAGTTTATAACCTTAGCCAAAGTATTCAAAATAAAGCACTACCCTATTCACATAAAGCTCGATACCGGAATGCACCGCTTAGGATTCGAAGAAAAAGATTTGAATAACCTAATAGCATTATTAAAAAACAATAATTATATAAAGGTAGAAAGTATTTTTAGTCATTTGGCGGGTAGCGATAGTAAAGCATTTAACGATTTTACCGCTTTGCAGTTTAAACAGTTTAATCTAATGAGCGAAAAGATAGAAAGCGTTTTAGAGTATAAACCCATTAAGCATATTGCCAATTCTGCCGCTATAGTAAACCACAGACAATTACACCTCGATATGGTGCGTTTGGGCATTGGATTATACGGTATAGATTCGGGCGATAACATAACCAAAAAATTATTACCGACCGGAACATTAAAAACTACCATTACACAAATCAAACACTTAGACAAAGGTGAAACAGTAGGTTATAGCAGAAGCGGTATGATTCATAAAAAATCTACCATTGCAGTTGTCAATATTGGATATGCAGATGGTTATCCGCGCATTTTGGGAAATGGCAAAGCGTATATGTTAGTAAATGGACAGAAAGCAAAAATTGTAGGTAATGTATGTATGGATATGTGTATGATAGACATTACGGATATTCCAAAAGTACACGAAGGAGATGAAGTTATTGTATTTGGAAATGCATTGCCCATTACACAAGTAGCGCAATGGGCAAACACCATACCCTATGAGATACTTACCAATATCTCTCAAAGAGTAAAGCGCATTTATATCAATGAATAACGTTTATTACATCTAATCCCCAAGAGAAAATCAAACCCCAATCAAATAAATATTTTTCATTATTTTTGTTTTAGGAATAAAAATATAAGCATTATGAAAAATATACTACTCCTCTTTTTGGTTTTCATTTCTTATAAAGGCATAGCACAAGATTGGTCTTGTGCCGTAGAAGATAAAAAGTTTTTTTACATCAATGGTACGGGTTATCTGCGTATGATGATGTACGATTCTGTACAAACAAATGGCAACAACGTACATTACTATCCTTATAAAACCATAAGAGCTACACCTTGTTTTAATATTTATGACATAGAAACCGTTGATAGCAACGGTGCTTCGTGGTGGGGAAAAGAGTTAATAGCAACAGATACAGGTTATACATTTTTGTACAATCACATAAACGATACTATTGTTATAAAAAACAATGCAGCATTAAACGATAGCTGGATACTATATACTACCGACAGTTTAGATTTTGTATATCAAGCTACCGTTACCCAAATCGACACTATGACGATTTTAGGTAATGTAGATTCCGTAAAAATTATTACCATTTCCGTATTCGACAAAATGAATAATCCTGTTGCAGATTCTACGAATGGCACAGAAATTATACTTAGTAAAGAACACGGATTAGTACAAACTTTAGATTGGTATATGTTTCCATATAGAGATAATAATGGGTATTTAAATGTCAATTCGGAATGTGGGTATAAACAACTGTTTTTCGATGGGCGATTATATAAAAATTTTAACATCAAATACTTAATATTCAGCATTTCCACAATTAAACAATTGACAAATTTCGAACTTAATGATTTTAATATTGGAGAATGGTTTTTAGACTCATGGTCAAATTTAGCTACAGGTTCTTTAGTTAATACTTTTCGCAAAATATTAAGTAAAATCACGACTGACACTTCAATTCAGTACACCATATATCGAGACAAAAAAATTCAATATCAAGGGAATTTTAATCAAGAAATAGACACTACTTTATTAACAGTTCAAAATACAATTATTATAGACACACTTACATTATTTCCGGAAAGGAACACTTATCCGGATTATGCAACTTTTTATTATTATTTCCCATTAGATAGCAGCTATTGCTTTCAGTCGCCTCGATATTTAAAAATATACAATAACCTATATCAATATTCTTATCAAATCGGACCTAACATAGCATATAAAACTGGTTTGGGTCAAATATATTCGTATTCAGGAAGCAATCAATCAGATATTTATTCGAGCCATTTAACATCTGCCCAAAAAAATGCAAATGATTTTGGTTGTAATGGCAATAATTTACTAGTAGGCTCAATCAATGTAAACATTAATAAATCCTCACAATTCACCCTATACCCTAACCCCGCACATACTTTTATTAACTTAGATTTTAACGGAATAGATAACAACAATACATCATTAATAATGTACAATGTTACCGGAAAAGAAGTGCTAAGACAATCTAATATACAACAACATACACCAATAGACATTCGTAATATACCAATAGGATTGTACTTTATTAAATTGCAATCGGGAGAATACTTTGGAACACAAAAATTAGTGATTGAAAGGTAAATGATATTTTTAACACGAAGCTTTTTCTGTAATATAAGAATAAGATTACCACTTAAATAAATATCTAGACATATTGCAATTTACATAACAACAAAACTAAAATTTCAACAATTATATTTATTCGCTAAAAAACATTCAATTATGAAAAATATAATACTCTTCTTTTTGGTTATTATTTCTTATAAAGGCATAGCACAAGATTGGTCTTGTGCCGTAGAAGATAAAAAGTTTTTTTACATCAATGGTACGGGTTATCTGCGTATGATGATGTACGATTCTGTACAAACAAATGGCAACAACGTACATTACTATCCTTATAAAACCATAAGAGCTACACCTTGTTTTAATATTTATGACATAGAAACCGTTGATAGCAACGGTGCTTCGTGGTGGGGAAAAGAGTTAATAGCAACAGATACAGGTTATACATTTTTGTACAATCACATAAACGATACTATTGTTATAAAAAACAATGCAGCATTAAACGATAGCTGGATACTATATACTACCGACAGTTTAGATTTTGTATATCAAGCTACCGTTACCCAAATCGACACTATGACGATTTTAGGTAATGTAGATTCCGTAAAAATTATTACCATTTCCGTATTCGACAAAATGAATAATCCTGTTGCAGATTCTACGAATGGCACAGAAATTATACTTAGTAAAGAACACGGATTAGTACAAACTTTAGATTGGTACATGTTTCCATATAGAGATAATAATGGGTACTATCCTATAGATATTGAGTGTTTCTATTCCATCTTGAATGAAGATAACAAAGCCAGATTAACTTTGCAAGTTTTTTTATTTAAAATTTCTGAATTTAAGCCAATTTTGAATTATGATATACATAATTATGAAATTGGAGAAGAGTTTTTAGAAAGTGGCTATAGTGATGGGGTCTCCGGCGGAATGGAAACATTTACACATTATTCCAAAATCTTAGATAAAAAGGCATCTGATTCTAATATTATTTATACAATTCAATACGATCGGGCATATACTTCAAGAGGAGTTACAAAATATTATTATGATACTACAACTACGAAAGTTAATAATACTATAATTGCCGACAGCTCTTTACAACTCGAAAAAATCGATATAAACAATTTAGCTTACTACTACTTTCCCGAAGATAGTAGTTATTGTCACAAATCTACTTTATTTAGTACCCTAAACACTGATGCTTACTTTACTTCTCCATATTCAATGAAAGGTAAAACTTTCACAAAATTAGGAATGGGTATTGTTTACAGTTATGGAGGTTATCATCAACAAGGATATAGTAGCAGTGGCTTAAAATTAGCAAAAAAAGCAAGTTACGATAGCGTCTGTAATGCTTTAAATCAAGCAACATTTATTAAAGAGTTGCAGCATAATAAATATAAATCCTCACAATTCACCCTATACCCTAATCCCGCACATACTTTCATTAACATAGATTTTAATGGAATAGATAACAACAATACATCATTAATAATGTACAATATTACCGGAAAAGAAGTGCTAAGACAATCTAATATACAACAACATACACCAATAGACATTCGTAATATACCAACAGGATTGTACTTTATTAAATTGCAATCGGGAGAATACTTTGGAACAAAAAAATTAGTGATTGAAAGGTAAATAGATTGCTTACAAAACATTTTGTTTTAATCTTAGAGAAAAGCTTTCACTAAGACGTTTAGAAATAATACCAATATGAATTATTCCTAAACGCAGATTGTTAGTTATCTTAGCAGCAAAAACCGCATTTTGTCTTCTAATCCGAAAATATTATTTATAACACCGCCATTCACACAGCTGAATACCCCCTACCCTGCTACTGCTTATCTTAAAGGATTTTTGAATACTCTTAACATCAACTCCGAGCACGCAGATTTAGGTTTAGATGTTATACTCGATATTTTTTCAGAAAAGGGATTAAAAGAATTGTTCCTATCGGTGCCATACAGCAACCATTGGTCGGATAATGCAAAGAGAATTTTTGTACTACAAAATGCCTATATCAACACCATAAATGCAGTAATTAGCTTTTTACAAAACAGCAACGAATCGCTTGCATATAATATTTGTAATGAAGGTTATCTGCCACAAGCAAGTCGATTCGATAATATTACCGATTTAGAATTTGCTTTTGGCACAATGGGTATCATTGATAAAGCAAAATACATTGCTACATTGTACATAGAGGATTTGGGCGATTTTATTACAGAGTGTATAGATGCCCATTTTGGTTTTAGCAGATATGCCGAAAGATTAGCGAGTAGTGCATTTTATTTTGATGAATTGTATAATAAACTACACAACACCCCAAGCTACATAGACCAAATTATTTTTAAATTAACACAAGAATACATAGTACAAAACAAGCCCCAAATTATAGGGCTGAGTATTCCATTTCCCGGCAATCTATATGGCGGATTAAGAATTGCACAGTATGTAAAAAAACATTTTCCCGAAATAAAAATAATAATGGGCGGCGGTTATGCCAATACTGAATTACGCTCTATTAAAGACAAAAGGTTTTTTGAATTTGTAGATTTTCTCTCTTTAGATGATGGCGAACGTCCATTGGAATGTATATTGAAATATTTAAATGGCGATATTCCAAAAGAGTTATTAAAAAGAACTTTTGCATTAAATAATAAAAATGAAATAGAATATTATAATGGTAGTTTGTTACCCGATGTACAACAAGAACATACAGGAACTCCCGATTATAGGGGTTTAAAATTGTATAGTTATATTTCGGTAATAGAAGTAGCCAATCCTATGCACAAACTTTGGAGCGATGGCAGATGGAATAAACTTACTTTGGCACACGGCTGCTATTGGGGAAAATGTACTTTTTGCGACATTCATTTAGATTATATAGGCAGATACGAATTTACCACTGCTACTATTTTAGTAGATAAAATACAAACCATAATCGAGCAAACCGGTACCACAGGATTTCATTTTGTAGATGAAGCAGCACCTCCGGCGCTAATGAAACAATTAGCCATTGAGCTTATTAGAAGAAATGTAACAATAACTTGGTGGACAAATATCCGTTTTGAAAAAAGCTTTACCGAAGATTTGTGTTTGTTATTAGCAGCTTCGGGTTGTATCGCTGTTTCGGGGGGATTAGAAGTAGCTTCTGATAGATTACTCAAATTAATAGATAAAGGTGTAACCGTAGCACAAGTAAGCAAAGTAGCCGACAATCTTACCAATGCAGGAATTTTTGTGCACGCCTATCTTATGTATGGTTTTCCTACACAAACAGAACAAGAAACCATAGACGCATTGGAATATGTAAGACAGATGTTTGCCAACAACATTATACAGTCCGGCTATTGGCATAGGTTTGCGATGACGGCTCATAGTCCTGTAGGACAAAATCCCGAAAAATTTAAAGTCAAAGCATTAGCCGGAACAGATATGCCATTTGCCAATAACGACCTTCCTCACGAAGACCCCGATGGTTGCGAACACGAAATATTTAGCGAAGGTCTCAGCACCTCATTATTTAATTTTATGAATGGTATTGGTACTGATTTTTCATTACAAGATTGGTTCGATTTTCCTATACCTAAAACAACGATAGCACCCAATACAGTTGCTAATTTCACCCAAAACGACAATAAAAAATTCCCACAAAACAATCAGTTGATTATATGGTTGGGAGCATTACCGTTAGAAGATTTTTTTACCAAAAAACAGAAAGGAAAAACTATCCGTAAAAAATGCCTAACCTTCCATAACACCACCCAAATTATACAATTAACTTTAACCGAAAAGCAATTAGCATTTATGCTTTCTGTATTTCCGAAATTAATAATTAACGAAGAAAAACCGCTTACATATTTAGATTTTAAAACACAGTACGAATCGCATTGCAACGAAGACATTATGCTCTTATGGCAACACCCCGAATGGCAAAAATTACACAACAATGGATTGATATTGGTATAGCAAGAGTGCTCCAATTTTTACATTAGTATATTATTTTGGGGCAATACAGGCTCCGGCAAGTCGGTTCGGTCTAACATTTCTTTCATATCGGTTTCTATCATTTTACTGATTTGCGTAATCGGTATATCGTTAGCAGAACCTTCAAAAGGATTAATGGAGCTATCGCCTACGGCATCTAAGGTTACAAATGCCCAAGCCACTATTGTAGCAAAAGGAATGATAAAATATATGGTCCAACCCTCTAAAACCGTACCATCACCTAAATGATTAAACTCTTTGAGCAAACCAAACGGCAAAAGGATAACAAATAAATGCAACAAGTAAGATGTAATAGATGAAAAATTACGAGGATAAGGAAAGTTTTTTATTCGCTCCACTTTACCTTGTTGGTCGTAAAAGCCGGAAATACTATTTTGTAATTGCATTTGCTGAAAATCGTTAATCTTTCCTTGTTGGTGTAATTGGTTGATGGTCTGCGATTGTAAAGCTAAAGTTTGAGATGCTCTGTTTTTTTTCGATAATAAATACTTTAATTCTTCGTCATTTAAAAAATCTTTTACGGCTTCTTCAAGCGGTATATTTAGTTCGGGAACGGTATAAACCTTATTTCTGTACTCTTTGTAACGCGGCTCGTCCATTGTTTCCCAAGCTCTCGACTCTCTTAACTGATACCTTAAAAAAGTAAGCCAAGCAAAATGTCTATGGAACAATAATTGTGTTACTTCACTGTTTTTACCACCTGCAAAATCTCTTGCTTTAACCCCAAAGCTCCTACTGTCATTTATTACAGCACCATATATCTGACGCGCTTCCCAAAGCCTATTATAACTTGCATTGTTTTTAAATCCTACAATAAAAGCAACTGCCGTGCCTAACATCGCCACGGGCATCCAAGAAATAGCCAAAAAAGACCAACCATAACAAAACATTAAGGTAGGAAAAAGAGACAAGAAAAAACAATAATAAATATCTCTCCTGCTCCAAACAATAAACTCTTTAAGACTGTAACGCTTACCTATATTCATACAATTTACATTTGCTATCAAATGTAATACAAAAAATAATTTCCATTAAAATATGTGGTAGAAATAAGGATATTAAATAAATTGCGAGTTAAAGTAAACAAAAAATAGATTTCGGAAAATGCAAAAGAAAATTTTATTATTAGGCAGCGGCGAATTAGGCAGAGAATTAGTTATTTCTCTTCAACGATTAGGGCATTATATAATTGCAGTAGATAGCTATGCCAATGCTCCTGCAATGCAATTAGCACAAGCTTACGAAGTTATTAATATGCTCGATGGTAATGCATTAGATGCTGTTGTTGCAAAGCATCGTCCCGACCTTATAGTGCCGGAAATAGAAGCCATACGTACCGAAAGATTTTACGATTACGAAAAGCAAGGATATAAAGTAATACCAAGTGCTAAAGCAGCTAACTTTACTATGGACAGAAAAGCCATTAGAGATTTGGCAAGCAAAGAATTAGGATTAATAACCGCGCAATATTTATACGCCACTACATTAGAAGAATTTGAAAAAGGAGTAAACCAAATTGGTATTCCTTGCGTAGTAAAACCATTAATGAGTAGTAGTGGAAAAGGACAAAGTATTATAAAAGATGCATCAGAAATTAATCAAGCCTGGGAGTATGCGCTTTCCGGTAGTAGGGGCGACAAACACGAAGTTATTATAGAAGAATTTATATCCTTCTACGGAGAAATAACACTGCTTACCATAACCCAAAATAATGGCGAAACCTTATTTTGTCCGCCCATTGGGCACAGGCAAGAGCGTGGCGACTATCAGGAAAGTTGGCAACCCTATTCAATGAATCAAAACTATTTACAAGATGCCCAAGAAATGGCTAAAAAGATTACACAAGCACTTACCGGCTCCGGTATTTGGGGTGTAGAATTTTTCTTAACCGACAATGGCGTATATTTTTCCGAATTAAGTCCGCGCCCACACGACACCGGTATGGTAACACTCGCCGGCACACAAAACCTTACCGAATTCGACCTCCACGCAAGAGCTATTTTAGGCTATCCAATACCGGAAATTAAATTATTACGCAGTGGTGTTTCGGCTGTAATACTTGCCCATAAAAATGGCGAACAACCATCTTATACAGGTATAGAAGAAGTGCTAAAAGTTGCCGATACAGACATTCGTATTTTCAATAAACCTACCACAAGACCATATAGAAGAATGGGTGTAGTATTAGTAAATGATGATGTAGATACTGATATAGAAAAGCTAAAAAATAAAGCTATTGCATTAAAAGAAAAGATAGATATTACAACACAATAGCAATATTGGCAAGAGCAAAAGGAGTAAAATATAAAAAATACTTAACTCCTTTGATATTACAACTCTGTTGAACAGAAACTTAATTATTGCTTCATAAATTTAGCACTCAAAACATTGCCGTTTGCCGTTTGGATATGTATCATATACATTCCATTTGCTAAGGTATTTACAGAAATATCAGCTTTTGTACCACTAACATTCATTTGATTAATTAATTTTCCTGTAAAGTCATAAATTTGGATAGTACTAATTGGTTGTTTAGTTGCTACCACAAGTAATTCTTTTGCAGGATTAGGATAAATTACCGCATAATCATTTGTTATATTTTCGTTGATATTATTTTCTTCGGGAGCTTCTTCCCATAAAAAGTCGTCTAACAATAATACTTGATGATCAGCAGATGCTTCTATTTTAAGGCTTAAATACTTGTATGTACTATTTGCCGGAATTACAATTGAAGTGTATTCTTGTTCCGCACCTCCTTTAATTACTATTTCGTTTCCGTGAGCAACAAAAGTATTGTAATCATCGTTTAACGCTAAAGTTCCTATTTGTACTTTTATATTTCCGGGTACACCAGATGGTTTTGCTTTAAATTTAAGCACATGATTACTATCAATGTTAGACAATTCGGGAGTAGTAATATAAAAAGGGGTATTAGGAGAAGTCATAGAATAAAAAACAACTTCTTTGTCTGTAGCAGTATCATTCAGATAGAAATTAGGATAACCTGCACTTGCAGTCCAACAGCTATCGGGAAATGTAGTAAAATTACCAAATCCTTCTTTTAGTTCACTTTGCGGATTACAAACTACCGGTGGTGGATCATATACCCAATCAAAATTATCTATTTTTATAGCCTGATGATTAGCTATCGCTGTAAATCTTAACACAATGTGTTTATAACTTGTGTCGGCAGGTATTTTAATGGAAGTAAAATTAGCCCATGCGGTATCGTTAAGTGTAATTTCGGTACCATGTGCTACAAATGATGCAGTTAGTAATACTATCTATTGTGCCAATCTGTAATTTTACACCATAAGTCAATGCACTATTACATGCTGCATCGAATGAAATATAATGATCCCCATCTATATTGCTTAACTCTGGAGTAACCATATAGTAGGGAGTATTAGGTGCGAAAAATGTATAAAACATTGCAACATTATTACTATTATCATCGAATAGATAAAAATTGGTAGAAGTACCACTTGCACTCCAGCAACTATCTGGAAATGTCGTAAAATTAGTAAAGTCTTGTTGTAATGTATTTACAGAAACACATTGAGCGTTGATATTAGTTGTAGCTATTGCTGCTGCCACTAAACTCGAAAATATACTTTTCTTCATTGTTTGTTCTTTTAAAATTCAGGGACAAAGGTATTCTACGTATTTTCTAAAAAATCGCTTATTGTATATTATGACAGAGATTTTACAATCTAATTTTTCTCCACACAATATAATTCTTAAATGTCATTTAAATCAAAAAATTAAGGCATTTTATACTACATTTACAATCTCAATTATTTTTACTTTAAATGATACCTTTCGAAAGATTTAGATTAGACAACGGACTTAGGTTTTTGATACACAAAGATGCCAGCACGCCAATGGTTGCTTTTAATGTACTTTACGATGTAGGCGCAAGAGACGAACATAAAGAACAGACAGGATTTGCACACCTTTTTGAACATTTAATGTTTGGCGGCTCAGTTAATATTCCTAATTACGACGAGCCATTACAAATGGCAGGAGGCGAAAACAATGCTTATACTACCAACGATATTACCAACTATTACATTCAGCTACCCAAAGAAAACATAGAAACTGCTTTTTGGTTAGAAAGCGACAGAATGTTGTCTTTGGCATTTAACGAAAACAGCCTCGAAGTACAAAGAAAAGTTGTATGTGAAGAATTTAAAGAACACTATATCAACAAGCCTTATGGCGATGTGTGGAAACATCTGCGCGAGTTAGCTTATCAACAGCACCCCTATAATTGGATGACTATTGGTAAAGAATTAAAACATATCGAAGACGCACGTTTAGAAGATGTAAAAAACTTTTTCTTCAAACATTACAACCCACAAAATGCTATAGTATGTATTGCCGGCGATGTAGATACCGAAAATATAAAGGCTTTAGCACAAAAATGGTTTGGTAATATACCTACGGGAGAAAAATACTTACGCAATATCCCGCAAGAGCCGGTACAAGATACGCCGCGTCAGCTTACCATTAAAGCCGATGTACCCTTAGATGCTTTGTACAAAGCTTGGCATATAGATGGCAGACTTACACAACAGTACTATGCCGCAGACCTTATTACCGAAATATTAGGTGGTGGTAATGCATCACGATTATACACTAAAATGGTTAAAGAACTACAGTATTTCAGCAATATCAGTTGTTACCATACCGGAAGTATAGACCCCGGATTATTAGTGATTGAAGGCAAATTAATAGAAGGTATAGACATAGAAATTGCCAATGCAGCCATAGAAACAGAAATAGAATTATTAGTAAATAAAGGTGTGGATAATAGCGAATTAGAAAAAGTTAAAAACAAGATAGAGTCTTTAATTGTATTTGAGGATATGAATCTCTTATCCAAAGCCAACAATTTAGCCTTTTACGAATTACTCGGCGATGCTGCTATGATGAATACCGAATTAGAAAGATATTTAAACATTAGCACACAAGATATACAAGAAAATGCTTCACATATTTTTAGCAATGCAAACAGTAATACTATGTATTATTTACGGAAAGACGATGGGGAATAAGTTGGGCAGCTTTTGAGAAAATAGATATAAATAACATAAAATTAAGATAAACACAACTACGCATTTTGCATAACTTTTACAGCTACGTATTTTGTATAACTGCGAAGGTACAAAACTAAGTCATTGAAAATGAATTAAATATTTTTTTTGATTTTATAAAAACCTTCGTATATTTGTGAGTTATCGGTCAGCTTAAAACCGACACCCACAATGAAATTGATAATAGTAACCATATTGACTTTTGGACTTCTTTCTTGTAACAACTCGACAGAAAAAAACAACATTGACAATAAAGCAACCAACGACACTTTGGCTCACATTGACACTTTTTACATTGACCAGAACGAAGTAAACAGCAACGAATACAAAAAGTTTTACAATTGCGACTTTGACAAATTTGTATCTGACCCAAAGACACCAAAACTTGCAAAAGACATTTATCTTGACAATGAATGGAATTTAAACAACGACAATGAAGCATTGGCGTTGCTTGACAGTTTAGTAGCGAAGGACAAAACTTCAAGACCATTTTATTTTAAAGTCGTTACAAAATCGGAAAAGAAATCAGACGGCTATTTTTCTGAAGGACTTGGATACGCAGGTTACAACTACGTTTTGAACAACACTCAAGAATTTACTTCATACTTTGACAACAAACATTGCCATACAGACAATGATTTGGCGACTTGGGCAGACATCGTAATTATGGAATTTAGCATAAGCGAAGAAGGTAGCTATGACAAACCAATAGTTGACGACTACATAAAGAAATTAAAATCAAACTGTAAGGACTGTTCGACAACTCAAAAAGAAACTATTAATAAATTTGGCTCGACCTTAAAAGAAAAATGGAACGAATTTTTGAAACATATAGACTAACGGACGAAAAGAAAGCCGAACCGATAACATAGCATTGGCAAAATGGCGGGGTTCACGGTAAATTGAAAGTTCCGTCTTCGTATGCCGCCAATGCTTTTTGCATTGGCTTTTTTTGTAATTTAGCCACTGACAAAAAAGCATTGGCTACGTTCACGGCTAAATCGAAACTTTCCGCTTCGATTTTCCGCCACTTCGCCAATGCTCCGGACGTTATCTGTAAGCCTAAAAACCGACACAACAATAAATGGACAACTATAAGACAGTAAGTACTTCTCTCTACTCTGCAAGACTTGCAGAACCTGTCGTAATTGAAGAGAATACCACGACAAGAAAGGTTCTAATTGTTGACCTAAACGACAAGAAAAAAGATATTGGAGAGACCGTAGGAATTACAATAGTCCATCAGCGAAAAAAAAGAAATGACGAATGGGAAGATGTTGAAAGCATCAACTTGAATTCACTTAAAGGTGGCGAAGGTGTAAAATTAAACCTTGACAGTAAAAACACTAAAAAAATATATAATGAACTAACAAAGCTTTATGCTTACATTGATAAAGAAGGAGTTAAATATGGCACACAAGAATTTTCAGTTGTAAAAGCAGATGAGATAATAAATATTCCACAAGACAGAAGGACTTTTATCGAAAGACTATTAGCTGAAAATTACGGTGAAGAAGTTTGGAATGAGTTAATTTCTTCAAATCCAGACCTTGCAACAAAATTATCTTTGGCAAGAATTCAAACAAATCGAAGTATAGCACTCGACACTTTTAAAAAAAACCTAGAATCAAATAATGCAGATGAATCTTTTTGGCAAGAATTCTTTACAAACAACGATTGGATTTTTGGGTATGGTTTGAATTATCAATTTCTTCACTTATTAGAAGACCAACCTGACTATGGTGGCAGAACCTTTAAGGGAACAGGAAGTCAAAAAGGAGATTATTTAATGCGGACAGATGCGGATTCACATTTTACTGTTCTTGTTGAGATTAAGACACCTGCTACAAAACTTTTAAGCTATACTCAGAAAGAACCAAGGCAAGTAAAAAATCCAAGAAATGACGTTTGGCTTCTAAGTTCTGACCTACTAGGTGCGATTTCTCAAATACAGGTAAATTGCAGGACTTGGAGTATAGACTCACAGAGAAGTGAAAATACTAGACTATTAGAAAAGGAAAGTACATTTACTGTAGAGCCAAAAGGAATATTAATTATCGGTAACACAGAAGAACTAGTCAAGAACGAAAGCATAGTAAGTTGCTTTGAGAGTTATAGAAGGAACACAAAAAACCCTGAAATAATAACTTTTGATGAGTTATATAAACGAGCAGAATTTATTGTGAAAAACAAAACAAAAATTGAGAAAAAAGCTAAAATTGAAACTGATGAAGATGATGACTTACCATTCTGAAAGAAGGCCTACAGATAACAGGCGTTTGGCTCAATGGCGGGTGACGTGGTTAATTGAACATTCTACCT
>CAYUXT010000047.1:0-19526 GCA_964448955.1 uncultured Taibaiella sp.
CAATATTTTTTTTGAAAATTTTTAAATAGTCTCATTTGCGCAATGTGGGTTAAAAGAAAAAGCAGAAAATAATACAATCCGTTTTGCAAAGCAAGATGCACATTTATATCGTTGTTTGCCACTTTAGTATCTTTTTGGGACAATTATATTGTCTTTTCAATTGGTATATCTAAAACTATGTTGTACTTTGTAGCTGCATTAAACATTTTATTTTGAAGATAGACAACATCACATTACAAGATTTATCTTTTTTTGGAAACGAACATTCAGTTTTTGCCAAAATAAATTTATGCCGTACCAATTTAGGTACCGACAATTTAAAAAAACTATTAACCAATCCTCCCGAAAACCGAACCTCGTTACTCGAAATGCAGGACGTAGTTTCTTTTTTCATAAAAAAAATAGACTGTTGGGACGATGAAGTAAGTAATGGCAATTTGCTAATGGTTGAAAAGTTTTTCGAGTCGGCAGATGCAGCAAAAGACTTACCTAATCCTATTTCTACAACCATCAATTCTTTAGTCCAAAAATTATTTAACCGTAACGAATATTCATTTATTCGGTTTTCGATAGAGCAGGTAAGCATATTTCTTAAGGGTTGCGCACATTTAAAAAAAGCATTGGAGTCCGAATCTAATTTGCCGATATTAATTAAACACATTTTAGCGAAAATAGACAAATGCTTTGCACATTATTTAATAGAAGAGTTACTCCAATTACAGCCCGATGCTTCTTACCCCAAAATATTAACACTAAGCTACAAAACACGAAGAGAATTAAAAAGTCAGGTAAGTACCTTAATAGAATGTTACACGCTTTTAGATGCCTATTTTGCGATGGCAAAAGCTACTGTAGCAAACCAATGGATAATACCCGAAGTGGTAGCACAAAACGAACTGACATTAAAAGCATCGGGGATGTACCATCCATTGTTGCCGCATCCGGTGCCAATGGATATATCGTTTAGTAAAGAGCAAAATTTTTTATTGCTCACAGGAGCTAATATGTCTGGCAAAAGCACTCTGATGCGCACTTTGGGTATCGCTGCTCTTTTGGCGCATACAGGTATGGGCGTACCGGCGCAAGCATTTCGCATTAGTTTTTTAAACGGCATTATATCCAATATGCACGTTCAGGATAATATAGTATTAGGCGAAAGTTATTTTATGGCAGAAGTAATGCGAATGAAAATTACGGCACAGAAATTAGCAGATTGTCAATACAATTTAGTGCTGATGGACGAACTATTTAAAGGCACCAACGTACACGATGCTTACGAATGTAGTATGGCAGTTATAGATGGGCTTTCGGATAAACAAAACAACTTAATGATACTCTCCACACATTTATACGAGCTTAAAGATAAATTACAACAAACCAAAGGTATGTTTTTTCGTTATTGCCATACCGATATAAAAGAAGGGGAAAGGTATCATTTTACATATCAGTTAAAAGAAGGTGTTTCTAACGACCGTATAGGCTTTTTGGTACTTAAAAACGAAGGTGTTTTAAAGATATTAAAAGGAAGGGCATAAACCCAAACCCTCTCTTTCAAAATTCTTTCTTCAAAAAGAAAAAAAGAATTTTCGAATTACTGAATATGATGCGTTAAATTATTGGCTCTGCCATTAATAAAGAAACTTATTTAGGGTAAATCATTCTGTAATTCATCTTCACTTTTCCGGCAGATATATCGTTTAATTTCTTTTGTAATAATCTCTTTTTAAGTGGCGCAAGGTAATCGATAAATAGCTTTCCGTCTATGTGGTCGTATTCGTGCATAATAACTCTTGCGGTAATACCATCAAAAGTTTTAGTTTGTGGCGCAAAGTTTTCGTCTAAATATTGTAAGGTTATAGATTGCGGTCTGTTTATGTCTTCTCTCACTTTCGGGATACTGAGACAGCCTTCGTTGTAAGCCCACAAATCGCCCGCTGTATCTACTATATGAGCGTTAATAAAAACTTGTTTAATTGGTTTTTCGTTGGAGTATTCTTTTTTGTCTTCATCATCAAAACCCTCAACTATTTGCACTGTATCTACTACAAATAATCTAATGGCATGGTTAATTTGTGGAGCAGCGAGACCCACACCATTACTATGATACATAGTAAGCCACATATCTTCGATTAATTGTTTAAGGTTAGGATAATTATTGTCAATATCTTGACACATTTTGCGTAAAACGGGATGTCCGTAAGCTACGATTGGCAACATCATGTATAAAACTTTCGTTTAGAAATAATGTGCGAAGGTAATAAAATTATAGCATAGCTCTTAAAACCTTGTATAATTACCCATACTAAAATATACATTAACTATAATATGCATTAGCATTTTGGGGTTAACCTTTTATTGTTTGGGATAGTTTTAAGCATTTTATAATAATCTTGTAACTTTGCACTCTTTTTAATATTGATAATGAGATGATGATTGTAATTATTGCGCTGTATTCTTTAAAAAAGTATTTGGGGGTAAAGCACAATACATTTGTCTTCATCTTATTCTGTTAAAATTATTTTTACCTAATGGCACATTTACCACTTTTTGGCGCAGAAAAAATAGATTTTACATTTATTCATAAAGTAGAAGAAAGCGCGCCCAATATCATCTTATATGCAGTTCCCGTAATGATTTTCTTTTCATTGCTCGAAATGCTTATTTCTTATTTACAAGATAGAAAATACTACGAGAAAAAAGAAACCATAGGTTCTATATTTGTGGGTGTGGGTAATTTGGTAGTAAGCGCAGGAGTAAAAGTAGTGCTACTGTATTTGATGGTATGGATTTACAATTTAATTCCATGGCGAATGACATTAGATTTAAACCAAAGTTTTTTTAGTTTTTATTCCTATTGGTGGATGCTCATACCGTGTTATCTAATTTATGATTTGTGTAGTTATTGGGCGCACCGTATCTCTCACGAGCAGCGTTTTTGGTGGGCAACACACGTAGCGCACCATAGTGGCGAGCATTACAATTTAGCAGTATCATTTCGTTTGAGTTGGGTGCAGCACATTAAAGTAATATTTTTCCTTCCTATTGCTTTTATGGGGTTTCATCCTATAATATTTTTCGTTACTAATCAGATAGCAGTATTATTTCAGTTTTGGGTGCATACAGAGTATATCCGTAAAATGCCACGTTGGGTAGAGTACATTTTCGCAACACCCTCAAACCATAGAGTACATCACGGATCGCAAGAGCAGTATATTGATAAAAACTACGGTGCTACATTTATTTTTTGGGACAGAATTTGGAAAACTTACGAACCCGAAGTGGAAAAAGTGGTATATGGTTTAACTAAAAACATTGATAAAAAATCTAACCCTTTCCATATCAATTTTCATGAGTATATGGATATGTGGAAAGATGTAAAAAACGCAAAAGGCTTACGTCGTAAATTATTTTACATATTTGGCAGCCCAATAAAGGTGTATGAAGAAAAACTAAGAGTGCAAGCATTGGAAGAACAGCAAAATAATTCTAAAAAGCAAAGCAACCCTTCTTCAAATTCAAAAACCATACCTTCAAAAGAATTAGTTTCGTGAAGTAAATAACACCAATTACAAACAATATATACTCCAATGCATGAAAGAGGGTTATTTGTTTTTTTGTGGAATATTATATAAAACTTACCTGTGAAAAAAATATAGCGAATACCTTACCAACTTTAATAAATAGCAACAAAAAAACACTCCCATCTAATTCAAGAGGGAGTGTTTTTTTACTTTTAAATTTTGAACTTAAAGATGTATCGCTTCGCCCAAAGCTACTTCTATAGCATCTTTTACCGCTTCGCTCATAGTCGGGTGTGGGAAGATAACATCTAACTGCTCATGATAAGTAGTTTCTAACTTACGAGAGGTTACTGTTTGTGCAATAATTTCGGTAACATTAGCACCAATCATGTGCGTACCTAACCATTCGCCATATTTAGCATCGAATACCACTTTTACAAAACCTTCGGTAGCTCCTGCCGCACTTGCTTTGCCGCTTGCAGAGAATGGGAACTTACCTACTTTAATTTCGTATCCGGCTTCTTTAGCTTGTTTTTCGGTCATACCCACAGAAGCGATTTCGGGAGAGCAATAAGTACAGCCCGGTACATTATTGTAATCTAAAACTTCGGGTTGGTGCGCAAATTTTCCTTCTTTGTGCGCAATGGTTTCGATACAAATTACCGCTTCTTTCATTGCTACGTGTGCTAAAGCTTGTCCGGGAACTATATCACCGATAGCATATACTCCGTCCACATTAGTTTTGTAATATGGATCTACGATTACTTTTCCTTTTTCTGTTTTAATATTTAATGCTTCTAAACCTAAGTTTTCTATATTAGTAGCTACGCCGGCTGCACTTAATAGAATGTCTGCTTCTAAAATAACTTCGCCGTTGGCGGTTTTAACAGTAGCTTTCACTCCTGCTCCGCTTGTATCTGCTTTTTCTACAGATGCGTTGGTCATTACGGCAATGCCTTTTTTCTTAAATGCTTTTTCTAATTCTTTAGAAATATCATCATCTTCCACAGGTACTATACGTGGCATAAATTCTACGATGGTAACTTTAGTACCAATGCTGTTATAGAAATAGGCAAACTCCACACCGATAGCACCACTACCTACCACAATCATAGATTTTGGTTGTTTGGGTAAATTTAGTGCTTCGCGATAGCCGATTATTTTTTGTCCGTCTATGGGCAATGCAGGTAATTCGCGGCTTCTGGCACCTGTTGCTAATACTATGTGTTTTGCCTGATGAACTGTTTTATTGCCGTCTGTTCCGGTAACTTCCAATTCTTTATTGGCATTTAATTTTCCAAAACCATTAAGCACATCAATTTTGTTTTTTTTCATTAAAAACTGAATGCCTTTACTCATTTTGTCTGCAACACCTCTGCTACGTTTAATAATAGCATCGAAGTCGTGTTTAGCACCTTCTACAGATACGCCATAATCTTGTGCGTGGCTAATATACTCGAATACTTGAGCCGATTTTAACAATGCTTTGGTAGGGATACAACCCCAATTAAGACAGATACCGCCAAGATTTTCTCTTTCTACTATAGCTGTTTTAAAGCCTAATTGCGAAGCGCGAATAGCAGCTACATAACCACCTGGTCCGCTACCTACTACGATTATATCGTATGCCATATTTTGGTAAGATTTTATAGTTAATACTTAGATTTAATTTTACGAAGGCAAATGTACTCATTTTAGCTGAATAGAGAAATATTCGGCAAAAGATTGTAGTTTAAATTTATTTGCCAAAAAATAGGGTAGCAAATTACAATAAAGATAATTAATTTTGTAACATTGCTGTTGGGTATCTGAGGGAAGTTAAATTGTATTTTTTGCATAAACTTTACTTAAAACACAGCCCTCTCAATAAAAATATTTAACTTAATTTACACACTTATATTTTATTATGAAATTATTAGAAAACAAAACAGCACTTATTACAGGGGGTAGTCGTGGTATTGGAGAAGCAATCGTATTAAAATTTGCGGAGCATGGAGCTAATATTGCATTTACATACTTGTCGTCTGAAGAAAAGGCTAAAGCGTTAGAAGAAAAAGCAAGTGCATTTGGCGTAAAAGTTAAAGGCTATAAAAGCGATGCGAGCGATTTTGCCGCAGCGGAGCTTTTAGCAAACGATGTAATTAAAGAATTTGGCTCTATAGATATCTGTGTGAATAATGCAGGTATTTCGAGAGATAATTTATTATTGCGCGTTACTCCTGAGCAATGGGACGAAGTGCTACAGGCTAATCTAAAATCTATATTTAACCTTACTAAGCAAGTTATACGCCCAATGATGAAAGCGCGTAGCGGTAGTATTATTAATATGAGCTCTATTGTGGGCTTGAGAGGCAATGCAGGGCAAAGCAGTTATGCTGCATCTAAAGCTGGCATTATTGGATTTACAAAATCGGTGGCATTAGAGTTAGGCAGCCGTAATGTACGCTGCAATGCCATAGCACCCGGATTTGTAGAAACCGACATGACCCATTACCTTAATGAAGGCGATGCTTCTAAATGGTTTGAAAAAATACCTTTGGCACGATTTGGACAGGCAGAAGAAATCGCCAATACAGCATTATATCTTGCATCAGATTTAAGTAGCTATGTTACAGGGCAAGTAATTAGTGTTTGCGGTGGAATGAATGTTTAAATAACACAACAGACGGAATAAAAATATTTTAAAAAAGATGTCAAGCGCAAAAATAAAAGATATACTCCAAGCCTCTATTGCTACCAAAGAAGCTATAGTAAGTAATGAAAATTTATTAACTACCATAGGTAGTGTTACAGACCTTATTACACAAACATTTCGCAATGGCAATAAAGTTCTTTTTTGTGGTAATGGCGGTAGCGCTGCTGATGCGCAGCATTTAGCTGCCGAGTTTAGTGGTAGATTTTATTCGGATAGAGACCCATTACCTTCTGAGGCATTACATTGTAATACTTCTTTTCTTACTGCTGTAGCCAACGATTACAGCTATGATGTAGTGTATAGTCGTATGCTTAAAGGCATAGGCAAGGCAGGAGATGTAATTGTAGGATTGAGCACTTCGGGTAATTCTAAAAATATAGTAGCTGCTTTTGAGCAAGCAAAACTAATGAATATAACCACCGTAGGCTTTACCGGTGAGGGTGGTGGCAAAATGAAAACACTTTCTGATTATATCATTAATGTACCAAGCAATGACACTCCACGCATTCAAGAGAGCCACATTACTGTAGGACATATAATCTGCCAAATGGTAGAAGAAAATCTGTTTACTGCCGGTCAGTAAATTACTTCGTTTTTAGGGCAGTGTGGTCATAGATGTGGTTTATCTCTCCGCTTGTCCCTTTTAGTGCAGTTTGTTTATACAAAGTCAAATAAACTTATTATAGAAACTTGTTTTAACTCTTCGTTGGGTTTAAGGAAGTACGAAAACATTTTCCTGTATTGTATCTTTCGTACTTTTAATGACAATAGATATGTGTTATTTTCTTGCTCATATACCACCAAGCGCGTTCAATAGCATTTAGGTCGGGGCTATAATTTCCCACTTGTAATACAGAGTTACCTATAAAATTATTTTATGAGGCAATGTTAAGTATTGTTTGTATAAATATATAATAGACTTAATGTAAATATTTCATAAATGCAAAATTGCAGTTTATGGTTTAATTTTACACTTTCTTCTGTTTTCAAGGCGATTGAAAAACCATACCGATATGAATTATAAATTAGTCTAAAGATGTACCCATACCACAATAAAATAAAACAACGAATTAGCAATAATGAGTTATTGCGATATGAATACGTGGAAAGGTATAAGAATATTTCGCCTTGCTTGTTGCTTCATTTTAAAACAGAGCCCAAAATCAGACCTATTAGAGAACATAGATTTGAGGAATACGAAATCTTGTTCAAAAAATTGCAATAATGTAGCCTAAAAGAATTGGCTATAAAAGGCTCACATCTTACCACGTAATATACTGCGTAGGTGTTCTATCACTCCAAAATCAAGTCCACAATCTTGTTTCTTGTCTCAAAAAACACAGGGCGCAATGCACTATTGCCATCAGTTCCATAATTTACAATAAGAACCATCGTAACTTCTTGTTTCGGAAAATAAAACAAATCGGCACTGTAAGCAAGGTCTCTACCCCTATGTCCGTAAGCAATTCCACCTTCGCCTCTGTCCACAAAATCTTTCATTACTCCTAATCCTAAATATCGGTTAGACTCCTCTTCCAAATAATTATTAAACGTAAGCATTGTGTCTAAATATGCCATCGGGAGTAATGTTTTGTCTTCGAATAATGCTTCGCTAAAAGCTAACAAATCGGTTGTATTGGAGTACAATCCCGTATATCCGTTGCCACTTCCGGTATTGTAACTCGATAGATTAGCAATGCTGCCATTGTTGTATAAATCGTAATAGCCTTGCGCTACTTTTCCAGAAGGCAATGCATCGTGATAGTAATAGTATGTGTTGTTTAAGGCTAATGGTTTTATTATTTTGTTTTGAAGTAAAGTAGCGTGGTTGCCAACTAATTTATCTATAACCATACTAAGCAATAAAGTATTGGTGTTAGAATATCCGGCTTTAGTGCCGGCAGCAAATACAGCGGGTTTATTCCTAACAAAAGATAGTACTTCTTCCTGATTTCTGTAATAAGGAGGGTTGTTTAAAACGCTCAAATAAAAATCCGAATCTTTTATTACATCGTAAATTCCGGTAGTATGGTTAAGCAATTCTCTAACCGTTACCTGTTCTGCATTGACAATACCTTTAAGCGTTTTGGTATCTAAAATGTCTGCAATTTTAGTGTCTAAATTTATTTTGCCCTCTTTGGCTAATTGTAAGGAAAGCACCCCCATAAAAAGTTTAGTAATGCTCGCCACTTTAGATACGTGGCAGGGCTGCATTGCTACTTTGTTTTCTAAATCTGCATAACCAACAGAAGTAGTCCATACACCTTCTTTGCTTTTAATCAACAGCGCAAAACCAGGTAGCCCATTAGCTTGCGCTTCTTCTAAAATAGTCTGAAATTTTGGCCCTTTAGTATAATGTGGATTATCGGCAACAGCGCAAGTTTGCGTATTGTCTATACTTGGCTTAGAGCAGCTCTGTATCATTAACATACATACAGAAGCAATAATAATTGTATTTCTGGTTTTCATTATTGGTTTTTGGTTTTGCGATGAAAGGTATATTGAACGCCTATATGCAATGCCGTACTGGGCAACAATGGCACATAGCCTTTAACAAAAGGCGTTTGCATCCAAAATTGGTATTGTATAAATGGCTTTAATGGAATAGAAGAAACTTTCTCTAAGTCGTAACCGATGCTCAATGCCGAGCTAATCATACCTTGTGGTCTGCCCCAATTGGGCTTAGCTTCGTATTGTCCGTTTTTAAATTGGTACATTTTATTTCCCGAAAAAGAATGTAAGTACCCTCCTCCCAGTGCAACATCGGCAAACAATCCAAAATCGAAACGGTATCTATAACCCACATCGGTATAGAGCTGAATGCCTTGCTGTGCAAAACGATGATAGAAGTACCCCAATTTAATGTTTTGTATCAGCTCGCTTTTTTTCCATTGTTTGTGCGTTATTTGATAGCCCAACATAATACCCGGATGCACATTTTTATTCCACACGCCCAAAACGCCTTTGCCGGGCATAGAAGTGCCATTGTTAAAGAAGCTAATACTAAGTGGTATGTCTTTTGGCTGAGAATAAATGGTAAAATTTGCCGTAATTATTATTATCAAAAACAGAATAAATTTAAAATTCATAGAACTAAATTGAATGGGTAACAAATTTAATATAGATATTTGTATTTGCTAATTTAATTTTATACAAATGAAAAACGTTTTTTTATCCATAATTTATGCTTTAGGATTGGTTTTGGCTTTAATTTCTTGTGGAAATAACACAACGAAAACAAAGACTGAAACGTCAAATGAAATGATTGGTTTTGAAACAATAGTTATCAAAAAAGAAATTGCGGCATTCGACGATTTAAAAAAATCTCCCAATAAAATATACACTTTCGAAATTGCAATTCCTAAAGTTAGTGATGCCGAAAATCAATGGCTAACAAACGAAATAAAACTTATTCTCAACATTCCCCAAGACCAAACAATAGAAAGCGGCATAGAAAATTTTATTGCAAAAGATGGCATTGAATACAAGGAAATTGCAAAAGAGATAACCAAAGGGGATTATGAATTTGTAGAAATGTTGAATAACGAAAAAAATGTTTTTCTGAAATCTTCTTTTAATACTAATGGCTATCTAACCTTAAATTATGCACTGAGCGCTTATGAAGGAGGGGCACACGGCAGCTATACTTTTTTATTGTATAACTATGATGTAATACAAAAAAGGAAATTAAAGCTTTCTGATGTAATAGATGCAGATACGGCAACATTGCAAGTCCTCCTCGAAAAAGAATTACGAAAAGAATTTAATTTAGACCCCAACGAAAGCCTTGCCTCCATACTTTTTGAAGACGAAATAAAACCTAATGACAATTTTTTTCTTTCAAATGATGGCATCGGCTTTGTTTTCAATACTTATGAAATTGCACCTTACGCTACCGGAACCATTAGTTTGTTAATCCCCTTTAGCGCACTCAATACACAGCTTGTAAAAGATTTTGCGGAGCGTATGGGATTGCGAAAGTTAGAAAGTTAAATGGATACGCTTACACTCTATTTCAAACCAAACAGGTAGCAAATCCAATATATACCCATCGCTATTAATGCACTAATAGGAATAGTTAATATCCACGCCCAAAGAAGATTAATAGTAACACCCCAACGTACTGCCGAGAGCCTTTTTGTAGCTCCTACGCCTATTATAGAGCCCGTAATAGTATGTGTGGTACTTACTGGGATTTTCAAAAACTCTGTTACAAATAAAGTAAGCGCTCCGGCTGTTTCGGCAGCTACTCCTTCGAATGGAGTAACTTTGGTAATGCGCGTACCCATTGTTTTAATAATTTTCCAACCACCACTCATTGTACCCAGAGCTATTGCAGAGTAACACGCCAAAGGCACCCACCAAACCATGTGGTCTAAAGAATATTGAATGGGGTCATAAGCAATATATGCCGCCATTATTATACCCATAACTTTTTGCGCATCGTTGCCCCCGTGTCCTATGCTAAATGCCGCAGAAGACACTAACTGCATACGCTTAAACCACCTTTCGCTTTGTGCATAATTTAATGCACTAAGGAAAAATGTAAATATAGACATTACAAAAATGATGAAACCAAGGATTATCCATTTAAAGTTTTTGGAGTAAAAAGCAGTATTCCAAAATGGCGATGCAAAACGCACTTGGTAAGTATTAGACAATTGTTGCACCTCTTCGTTTCTAACCACAGAAAAAGTAATGGGGTCATCTTTTTTATGCACCTGCCACAGCTTTTCAAACTCTCTTTCGCTATTTACATTATGGTCGTCTATTTTTAACAACAAATCGCCTTTCCGTAATCCCATATTGTGTGCCGGTGCTCCATTGGTAACATCTAAAAGTTTTACTCCTTCTTGCGTAATCTCGTATTTAGATACTCCAAGGATTTTGGGTGTTTTTGTTTCCATCATTCTAGAAAGAAACATTGTAGATAAGACAATAATAGCAAGGGAAACCAACTTCGGCGCAATTCCTTTTCGGAAAGCATTTAGAAACCAGAGCGATATAATAAATGCAACAAGCATACCGACTACCGGAGCTAAAAAGATAAAGCTGGCAACTTTTACAATTATTTCTCCTTTAATAGAGTCGAAACCTGCGTGCGCTATGGCTGCTCCTGCAAAGCCGCCAATAAGCGTATGCGACGAGCTCGACGGAATGCCAAACCACCAAGTAAGTAAGTTCCAACCTATGGCTGCTAAAATTCCTGATAGTATTACAGGCAGTGTGATGTATTCTTGAATTACGGTTTTGGCAATTGTGTTAGCTACTCCGTGTTCGGTAAAAATAAAATATGCAACAAAATTGAACAATGCAGCCCACAGTACCGCCTGAAATGGCGTAAGCACTTTAGTAGAAACTATTGTGGCTATAGAATTGGCAGCATCGTGAAATCCGTTAATGTAATCGAAAATTAATGCTAATGCTATAATAATAATAAGTAGTGTCATCTTTTGGTTGTAACAGTTTAATACCGATGTGAAGAAATACTAAATTGCGAACAATTATGCATACTTAATAATGATAGACTCTATTACATCGGCGGCATCTTCGCATTTATCTGTAACTATTTCCATATCTTGATAGATGTCTTTGAGCTTAACGACTTCTATAGCATCTTTTTTTTCAGCAAATAATTTTGTAATACTTGCATTAAGCAAATCGTCTGCCTGATTTTCTAAACTATTAATAGCCACACAAGCTTCTGTTACTGCTCTTAATCTTTTCATATTACGCAGCTCCATTACAGCAATGCCTAAGTGCACAATGCTCTTTTCTATTAATACCACCATTTGCTTCATATAATCGTCGCTTTCTTCTACGTTGTAGATGACAATTTTTTTAGAAGAAGCATATATAAAGTCGGCAACATCGTCTAAAACCATTGCTAACTGATGTATGTCTTCTCTGTCGAATGGCGTAATGAAGTTTTGCCCCAGCTCTATAAAAACCTGATGTGTTAATTCATCGTTTTTGTGCTCGCCGTCTTCTAAGCTTTTGAGGAGTTGAATTCTTTTGTTGTAATCCGGTTCTTCTATGGCTATTTTAAATGTTTGCCCCATTTTTTTTAAGTTCTCTGCTACTTGTTCAAAGAGCCCAAAAAATACTTTATCTTTAGGAAGAAATGCTTTAATAAAATTGTTGAAACCCATAAATGATTAGTTGATTATATGGAGCATATATATTTTAAAGGGGCAAAATTACATTTTTTACCTATTTTTAATACCACATCCCTAAAGTTAATAATAAATTAATATTGGGTTTTAGGGGGATAGGTAATTTTTTCGTTTTAACCCAAATTGTGGGTTTGAAGTAATATTTTGTTTATACAAAGAGGCTAATGCGATATTTGGGGTAAAAATAATTACTTTCGCTACTATACTTTAATCTATATATCAATATTAATGCAGCAACAGACAAACAAAAAAGCCCTTTTTTTAGACCGAGATGGCGTACTCAATGAAGAAAAAAGAGGTAGTTATATTTTTACGAAAGACGAACTTATTTTCTTACCCAATGTATTAGAAGCTTTAAAAATTGCGGTTAATTATTTCGATTATATAATTGTAGTTACCAACCAAAGAGGCGTTGGCAGAGGGTATATGACCGAAGGGGATTTAGATAAAATACACCAATATCTTACCGAAACCGTTTCTGCTCAAGGGGGTAGGATAGACAAAATATATTTTGCACCAAATATAGAAGACAACCACCCCGACCGAAAGCCCAATATAGGTATGGGAATTAAAGCTGCGAAAGATTTTCCCGATTTGAATATTAAGAATTCTGTAATGGTAGGCAATAACCTCAGCGATATGGAATTTGGGAAAAAGCTAGGAATGCAAACCGTATTTCTTCATACCACACAAGCACCTATAGCATTACCCAATGAAATGATTGATTTTCAATTTCCGAGTTTGTACGAATGGGTGAAAACATTGTAAATTGTTAAAAAATGACAATAAATCATGAGATTAATATTAATTGCTACTTTCTTATTTTTTGCTTGTAATAATACATCTAATTTAGACGTGTTTAATCGTGAAACCAAGCAAGATTGTTTTGTTCAAAAAAACAGGTTTTCAATAGAGGATAACACGAGCGCAAAAAAATTATTTACAGAAAATGAAATAAAAAATATCATTAATCGCATAGATAGTTTACGAGAAACAAATAAACTTAATAAAATATATTTCCCCAATAAAACAATATGGGGACACCTCGAAGGAGATTGTTTAGAGGATGAATTAGTTTTTTTAAATGCAGTTTCTAATGCAGAATTGGGTTTTCAATCAAAAATATTTTATCTATATAAAAACAACATAATAAAAATGATTTATCATAAACATATCGCCAATTGGGGAGAGTATGAAGAAAAATATCCTACAAAAAAAATAAAATTTGACTCCTCGAAAATGACTTATACAGATATAACATACACAATAATATTATCTGAACCAGAGTGCTTTACACATCAATTAAACCATAAAATAATCAGCACCAAAATTGATAAGGATTTAATTGATACTCTTATTAATAATGGGCAAGAAATGATAATGACATTAATGAAGCAGAACTGAAAAATAATCATTTTTATACAGCGTATTATAGCTTTACAATCTTTGTATTTTGTTGAATATAGATTTATGTAAATAATACAATTAAGTATGAATGCCACGGAATGCTTATTTCATATTATAGATGTCCAAATTATTATTACAGACATTAGTGCTGCAAGCTTTTTTGGGTATTATTGCAAAAACCTTTGCAGGTAAAATACCTAAAAAACCGCTTGAAATACTCGTAAATAATGTGCCTTGGGTTATTTAGCAAGCCCTAAATAAACAACAACCCACTTTGTAATCGTACAAAGTGGGTTGTTGTTTGTTTTTGGCAAGTAACAAGCACCAAATACTTAGAGATTCCTCCTGCGTCGGAATGACAATGGGGAGTTTTCTTTGTCATTTCGACCGTAGGGAGAAATCTTATTATAATAAATATATGCCCATTTGGTACAATTCTATAAAATGCTTAAATCTTTTCCCATTCCTAATAAAATTAGGATAATGCTACCCACTATTATTCTGTAATATCCAAAAACCTTAAAGCCATTTTTACTCAAGAAAGAAATGAAAGTTTTAATCGCTATCATGGCTACAATAAACCCTACTATATTACCTACTACAAGTAATTTTATGTGTTCGGGAGTAACGGTATTGCCGTCTTTGTAAAAGAAGTCAAACATTTTTTTGGCAGTAGCGGCAAACATTGTAGGCACAGCAAGGAAGAAAGAAAATTCCGCAGCGGCTTTCCTTGTTAGCTTTTGCGACATACCACCGATTATAGTAGCCGCCGAGCGAGATACTCCGGGAATCATAGCGATACATTGTGCTAACCCTATTTTTAAGGCAGTACCATAATTTATTTTATCCGAATCGTCTATAGTGGCATTTTTAAACCATTTATCTACAAACAACAATACCACTCCTCCTAACAATAATGCAATAGCCACACCTAATGGACTTTCTAAAAGACTGTCTATATAATCGCTCAATAATAATCCGAAAATAGCAGCAGGGATAAATGCTACAAATAACTTAAAATAAAAATCTACACTACGAAAAAAACGTTTGAAATACAAAACTACTACCGATAGTATGGTACCAAATTGTATGGCTACGGTAAACATTTTTACAAATTCGTCGGACTGTATGCCCATAAGTGAGCTTGCAATAATCATGTGTCCGGTAGAAGATACGGGCAAAAACTCCGTTATGCCTTCTATAATAGCTAAGATAATAGCTTGTATTAAATCCATAATTTTAAAAAATTATAACAATATTACTATTAAGGAATATTAAGATATTTATGTGTTTGGATAGACATTTGCCAGCGCGGATACTGCTTTATATAATCTACTATTAAGGGCGATACAATATTGCATTTTCCCCATTCTGGCTGTAAAAACAACTTACAGTCGAGCGATACTTGTAAAGCAAATTCTTCTGCCCATCTAAAATCCGATTTGTTATACACCACTACTTTTAGTTCGTCTGCTACTTTTACTACGCTACTTAATGGTGCTTTAAATTTTTTGGGCGATAACGTTATCCAATCCCAAGTGCCTGTAAGTGCCGATGAGCCAGATGTTTCGATATGCGTTTTAAACCCTTTAAGTCTAAGGCTTTCGGTAAGTGCTGTTAAATTGTGCATAGCAGGCTCGCCGCCAGTAATTACGGCAATTCTACCGGGGTATTGCATTGCGGCTGTTACTAATTCTTTTACCGATACTTTAGGGTGCACTTCGGCGTCCCAGCTTTCTTTTACATCGCACCATACACAGCCTACATCGCAGCCACCAAGACGTATAAAATATGCTGCTTGTCCGGCATACATACCCTCTCCTTGTAATGTATAGAAATGCTCCATTACAGGGTAAGTTACAGATAGCAAACTATCTGCTCCGGATTGTGTATGTATTGCGGTTTTAAGCATAAAATAGTGGGCAAAGGTACGATTATATAAAGTCTAAATTCAAAAGTAAAAAGTAAAAACTTTAAAACATTGAAATTCTTAGACTTAGAAATTCTTTTGTGTAATTTCCAATTAGTATTAATGTATTAACAAAACCTACAAAAAGGATTTGTGCTACTTCCCTACCACCACCTTTTTATTTATTCGATTTGCTCCATTTATTATTTGTACAAAATACATACCATTGCTCATTCCATTTACAGGTATCTGTACCGTGCTATTACCCTTATTATACTGTGTATAAAGCACTCTACCACTTATATCTGTTATATGGATAGTGCAATTTGGCGGTAAGTTGTTGATACTTATGTTTGTATGTGAAGGATTTGGGTAGATATTAACTAATTGTAGCAGATTAGAGATTTCTTCTGTGGGTAGCGAGCAGTCGGTATTGATTTTACCGAAAACATAAGATACCTCGTTATGAACCAAACCGTTCTGAGGGTGGTAAAATGTATCTGCAAACTGATATTTACCGTACACTCCATTGCCACTACGCAACGCTCCATAAAAGTAATGCTCCTTACCATTAGCAGAAGTTTGGGGTACTACTGCATTTTCCCAGCCTGTACCCTCACTACGGATAGTCCACAGAAACTTTACATCGCCCATACCCTCTGCCGGAGCTAATATCTTAGATACAAATGCATCGGCAGCAGAATAACTGCTTAAATATGTAGTAGGTGTAATGTAATATATACTATCGCCAAGCTGTATAGAATCTTTACCTTGTAGATTACCTGCTATATACAAATACCCGTTTTGGTCTGCGGTAAGCGTATGTACAATGGCAGTAGTGCTATCGCTTAGGTTATCCCACATTCTGCCGGCAGATAGGGTTTGCCCTGTATTGGCATCCATTTGCCAAAGAAATACAGAACCACTATAAGCTATATTGACTACATTACCATTGCCAAAATCGTAAGGATTGGGAATACTAACGCTTCGGCTTAAATACATCAACATATAAACATAATTATTGTTATGCACGACAGATGTAAACTTGTTTATTTGGTCAGGATAATAATACTCTCTTTCCCATAGCTTTTGTCCATTACTACTTATTTTAACTAATACATTACTGTCTATAAACCCCGGTACGTAAATATTCTCTTGTTCATCTAATGCAAAATCGTCTGTACGATAAATGCTACTATTGGTGTAGTATTGCCAATTTTCTACATTACCCCAAACTACCCATTTTAGCTCTCCAAGTGCATCTAATTTGGCAATACCGCTTTTTTGGGTGCTGTACAGCTGTTGGTTATCGAACCTTAAGGTGTCTTTATTTTTTATAAAAGCAAGGTATAGGCTATCGTTTTGGGTCATTTTTAAGTCTATAGGTTGTACTCCCTGTAATCGTTTTAGCCAAAAGGCATTGCCATTGGTGCGATTCAGCTTTAATAAAAATCCGTCTCTATAGTTTTTGAATGTTGTGCCGGAATGATAACTTAGCATAAAATTTTTACTATCAATTTGTAGCTTATATAAATTATGCGTTCCTGTTGCATCTCCGCTAATATAGATATTGCCTTTGCTGTCTAAGGCAAGCCCTCCTAAGTTTATTCCCCCAGAATAAAAGCTTGTCGTATCTGAAGTATAAACCAAATTGAGACTATTGTGCCATACGAGTTTAAGGTCTTTGTCAAGCTTAATAATACTTAATCGTTCCCCCCTTGACTCTTTATTAACACGAGGTAACTTTATGGTGTTATCGGCAATTTCTATTTGTATAGAGTCAGCAGCAAAAGGATTAACTCCATACAGTACAGCTAAAATATAATTGCCCTCGTTATCTTTTAAATATTTAACATTATAAACTCCTCCATATTGTCTGGTAGCCAAATGATTAACCCATACACTATGCCTTATGTCTTCTACCCATTCAAATTGAGGGCATTCGTTTTGTTGGGCGTAATTGGTATTGAATAATACAAATGATACAATAAATATGATGATTGATTTGTGTAGCATAATTGAAAATGCTTTTGGTGGTATAGAAAAATGTTTTGGATAATGTAGAGACGCACAATTGTGCGTCTCTACGGGTGTATTTATTTTTTTATCATTACCGTTTTTCCATGTCTTTTGCCTTTGGTATCGGTAATATCTATACGGAACATTCCGGCAATAAAATCTTTTAGCTCTAAGCCTAAACAATTACTTCTAACACACAGTTGTTTTTTAGAAGATTACTATTTAAAAAATAGAATTTGTTCGCAATTTAATCATTTATATTTATATAATGAAAATTTCAATAGAAAAAAGACAATACAATGAAAATAAGTTCTTTATATTCCCTTTTCATACTCCGCAATCATTCCTTCTAATTCTTGCACAAAACTTGCATCATTAATCAAAGAAAAATAATCACCTTTTGCCATAATATTTTTTAATAACACATCTTGTGCTTCCATACATTTTAAAGCATAAGAGTATGGTGTATGGCTAAACGATACCATTTCATATACAGAATTAAATCTGCCGGCAAATCTTAGCCCTAAGTCTTTTTCTATTTTTTTTCTTTCTAAAAAATGAGGGTCTGCAACTTTGTCGCGCATTTCTATAAAGTTAAGCAATGCCAAATCTGCTACGGCATCGCCATTAGGTTTTCGGGCTTTGTCGTAAGCAGGCAATATGCTATCCCAGTCTTCGCCATACTGCTCTAATAGCTCCATAAGCACCGAGCAATCTTCAAATCCGGCATTCATTCCTTGTCCGTAAAATGGTACAATACCGTGTGCCGCATCGCCTATTAAGCAGCTTTTGTTTTGATAATGCCAGGGCGAAATACGTACTGTAATCAACGAAGAAGAGGGGTTTTCTTTATAATCTTCTACCAATGTAGGCATCAAAGCTACTGCATCGGGAAATTCTTTTTGGAAAAATGCCAATACATCTTCATCGGTTTTTAAGCTATCGAAAGACGGATTGCCTTCAAAAGGAAAGAATAGCGTACAAGTAAAGCTACCGTCTATATTAGGTAATGCAATGAGCATATAATTTTTTCGGGGCCAAATATGTAAAGCGTTTTTTTCGATTAACCAAGAACCATTGTTGCCCGGAGGAATACAAAGCTCTTTATAGCCGTGCTCTATATACATTTGGCTAAAATTTACTCTATCCATTAGCGAATAGGCTGTACGCAAGGACGAAAAAGCACCATCAGCGGCAAAGAGTAAATCGCAAGTAATTTTTTCTTTATCGCCATTTTGGTCGGTAAGGGTAATAATGTTTTCGGCTACATTTACGTGACTGCATCTTTTGTTAAAAATAATTTTTACACCACACTCTTCGGCTAAATCCATAAGGCGTTTATTGAGTTCGCCACGACTAACGGAGTATATAGCTTCGCCGTTTTTACCATAAGCCTGAAAAGCAGAGGTGCCATCGGGTTGGTGCAATTGTCTGCCCGTCATCGGAATGGCGATAGACTCTATGGAGGCACGTAAACCGGCTAATTCTAAGGCTTTCCAGCCCCTGTTGCTCATTGCTAAGTTAATAGAACGCCCGGCACCTATTGTTTCTTTGCGCATATCCGGTCGGCGTTCATATACTGTAACATCGTATCCTTTTTTGCGAAGTAATACTGCTAATACCGAACCTACTAATCCTGCTCCTAATATGGTTATGGCGCGTTTTTTCATTTTAAATATTCTTTTTTAAACGATTGAAACAAATGAATAGCAATATTAGGAATTTTTGAAGAAATGGTTTGCTTCTTAACCCACATTGCGCACTACAATCACCTAAAATTGCTTAGATTGGGGCTTTGT
>CAYUXT010000048.1:0-18441 GCA_964448955.1 uncultured Taibaiella sp.
TGAAAAAAATGAAATAACAAATATTGGTCTATTTATTATTTCATTTTGGTATAAGTCTATTTTCAATATACAACAGATATGGCAACCTTGTATTTTCCACCACTAATGCCAGCATTGGTTGGGACGGAAATGTCAATGGGAAGCCTGTTGATAATGGAGTGTATTTTTGGTATATTGAAGGGAAAAATCAATATGGGAATATGGTTATCTATAAAGGAGATGTTACTCTTTTGCGATAGTCATAAAAAGTAAATATTATTGTGTTTAAGGGATTGTGAGATATTAATTATATATTATCAATGAAGGCAACCTAAGCAAGAATTGTGAAGGAAAAATCCCAACTTTTTTTTCTTTTTTAATCAATAGGACTTGCTAAATTTGGTAAGGGTATATTGCAGACAATCTATTTGTAAAAAAAGTACGAAAATTCTGTAAGGACTTTGTCCAAATTTTTAGATGCAAGAAAAGGGGGGGAGGGGTTAAGGTTTTTTACCTAAAATCATCATACCTTCTTTAAATCGTGGGATTAAATTGCCAATTATATACATCATTCTGTATGCTAAACTTTTAGGCTCATTGTAAATAAAATATCCTACTTCGCTAGAATATTCCATTCTTTTAAAAGCTTCTACAATTTCTGCCGGCATATATTCTCTTCTGTGTACTTGTAGGTTCTCTTGAGATACAGGAGAAAAGAATTTTTCTGGTGTATCAAACAATGGAAGTTTCATAAATAGCTTAGCAATGTGAACAATTGAAGAAAGATTCGGCGTAGTGATGAGTACTTTTCCTTCAGACTTTAAAAATTTATCAAAAGGTAATAGTTGTTCATAGGGCGAAAGGGGAATGTGCTCTATAACTTCGGTATAAATTATTAAATCAAAATAATTTTCGTCAATACCGGAAAGACCTTGAGATAAATCTATTCCTACATATTTAAACCCTAAAAAGTCGTAATATTTTTTATTGATTTCTACACTATCAGGAAAATCAATTATTGTGATTTCAGCATTTATAGCTTCTTTTAACATTTTTTCAATGGAACCGAAATACCCTCCAATTGACAGTATTTTAGCATTTTGAGGGATTTTATTTAGGCAGAAATTGTACGTATTAAAAAACCTTCTTGCGTGTTTTCTGATATACCATAAATCATCTTTTGTTAAGTGATTTTCATCTTCTAAAATTCTCTCAATAAATTTTTTGTAAGTCATTTAATATGGAACGCAATTAAAATTATTTTAAGTGGCAAATGTAATAATTTACTTTTGATTTTTGAATGTTTTGTTAAATAGTATGAGATTGTTTAATTTCGTTGACTGCAATTGTTTAATTTTAAATTTAATATAAATGAGGCGTCTTCTATTTTTTTTGTTGTTCTTTATATTGCAGATTGAAATTGTTTATGCCCAAATAGATACTATATTTTGGTTTGCTGTACCCGAAGCTTCAGAAGCCATTCCACATAATGCAGACAAGCCTATTTTTTTAAGAATTGCATCATATAACCAAGCTGCTACAGTTACTATTTCCCAACCAGCAGGCGGAGGCTTTCCAATGAGCACTTTAAATCTCGGAGCTAATAGTAATCAAAGTGTAGATTTAACAACTTGGTTAAGTGTTCTTGAAAATTTTTATCCCGATTCAGTGGTAAATTTCGGATTAAAAATATCATCTACTGCTCCTATTTCAGTATATTATGATTTGGTCACTGGACAAGGGCTTAGTTTCAGAAACAATCCTGAAGCCTTTGCACTTAAAGGTAATAATGCATTAGGAACAGAATTTTGGATACCTTCACAAAATTTAGTAAATAATTCTTCTATTTATACCCCTTCACCTCGAAATGGTTTTGATATTGTAGCAACCGAGAATAATACAACAATTACAATTACACCTTCTAATAATATTGTAGGACATACGGCTAACATTCCATTTAATATTACTTTAAACTCAGGACAAACATATTCTGCAATTGCTACAAGTAATACAGCAGCTACTCATTTACAAGGATCAAAAGTAATATCAGACAAACCTATTGCAATTACAGTTAAAGATGATTTGCTTTCAGGAGCCCCATATGGTTCGTGTGCAGATATGGCAGGAGAGCAAATAGTACCAGTTAATATACTAGGAACAGAATATATTGCTATTAATGGTTTTTTGAACAACCCAAATTCTCAAATTTTTGTTACTGCAACAGTAAATGGTACAACAATTTCAAAAGATGGAACTTACATTACAACAATAAATGCTGGACAGACTTATCAAATTTCCATAGTAAACCTCTCAACATATATTCAAACATCCCAACCTACCTATATTTGGCAATTAAGTGGAATTGGTTGTGAATTAGGGGCGACTTTATTACCTCATATAAATTGTACTGGTAGCGAAAATGTAAGTTATATACGTTCAACAAACTTAGAATTATATGCAAATGTAGTTGTACCCACTGGTGGAGAAAATGGATTTACAATTAATTCTAATGTAGTAGCTTCTTCTTTATTTAGTAATGTTTCTGGTACGGCAAATCAATGGAAGTTTGCAAGAATAAATTTAAGTAATCTAACAACATATCCTTTAGGAAATACTATTAAAATTGAAAATAGTTTACACAAATTTCACGTTGGTGTATTAGAAGGGGGAAATAATGCAGGCACCTCATACGGCTACTTTAGTGATTATGGCTCCGTTTCTGTTACTGCCTTTGGAGATACTGTATGTGCAGGTGATACAATACATCTAACTGCTTCTAATATATTAGGTGCTACCTATTCTTGGACTGGTCCTAATGCTTTCGCGAGTAACTTGCAAAATCCAACAATACCAAATGCAAGTGTTGCTTATAGCGGTTGGTATTATTTGGACGTAAATACTACTAATTGTAGTGGAGAAGATAGTACATATGTAGAAATATTACCTACTCCTAATTTGCAGTTTTTTCCTAAAGACACATCAATTTGTACACCCGCCCCTATACAGCTTTTGGCAACAGGGGCTACGAATTATAGCTGGACGCCTGCTACATTTTTAAGCAATCCTAATATACCAAATCCTATTGCTACTCCTACAAGCAGTATTACTTATTATGTAACTGCTAGTATAATTCCAACTTGTATTATTACGGATTCCGTTACAATTATTATTGAAGATTTAGACACACCAAACTTAATTCCCGATACCTTTTTCTGTGTCGGAGATACCATTGTATTGCACGCCAATAGTAATAATGCTACAAGTTATCTATGGAGTACCAACGATACCACACCTACTATTTCGGTGTATCAATCAGGGCAATATTGGGTTACTGTTGGAAAAGATAATTGTACTGAATCAGATACTGTAAATATTATCTTTTACCCATATCCAGATTTGCAAATTTATCCAAATGATACATCAATTTGTACACCCGCCCCTATACAACTTTTGGCAACAGGAGCTACGAATTATAGCTGGACTCCTGCTACTTTTTTAAACTTTACTAATATAGCCAATCCGGTAAGTACTCCCACAAGTAGTATTACTTATTATGTAACAGCAAGTATTAACTCTGCTTGTACAACTACAGATTCTGTTACAATTACAATTGATGATGTAGACGATCCACAACTTATACCGGATACTGCTTTTTGTGGGGTAGATACATTCATCTTAGACCCCAACAGCCAAAATGCTACAAACTTTCTTTGGAGTACCGGAGATACCACTCCTACAATTTCCATATTTCAGTCGGGACAATATTGGGTAATGGTACAAAAGGATTTATGTATAAATTATGATACAGTAAACATCACATTTTACGAAGCACCAGATGTGGAAATTCTTAATGATGACACCACACTTTGCGCTATTGCTCCAATACAACTAAATGCAATAGGGGCTACGAATTATAATTGGACACCTGCTACATTTTTAAATAATCCTAATATCCCTAATCCAATAGCAATCCCTACGGGAACTATTACTTATTATTTAACAGCATACGATATACCTGAATGTTCAAGTATAGACTCCGTAAACATTACCATTGTACTTATTGACCCTCCAAATTTAATATCTGATACTACTATCTGCGAAGGAGACTTCATCTATCTTTACGCTAATAGCAATTCGTCAAATTCTAAATATTTGTGGAGTACCGGCGATACCACTTCTTCAATTTATGTGTTACATTCTGGTCAGTATTGGGTAAAAACCTTTTGGGGAGACTGCGAAGGCGGAGCAGATACAGTAAATGTATCTTTTCTTCCTAATTCCGACTTAAATATACTGAGTAGTGATACTACGCTTTGCAGCATCACACCCATTGCATTATTGGCAAGTGGGTCTAGTAGTTATCGTTGGTATCCTACCGATTATTTATCTAACCCCAACATACCCAATCCAATTGCCAACCCTCCTTATACGATTACCTATTATGTAACTTCTAATAGTAGCCAAAATGAGTGTAATGCACTTGATTCTATAACCATTTCCATAGGAGAGCCTCCTGTGATTTCTATAAATGCAGAAGATAGTATTATAGTTTGTGAAGATAATGTTTTACAATTATCGGCATCTGGAGCTGCCATATATCATTGGCGACCCGAAAATCTATGCAACGACTACACAATCCCTAACCCTATAGTATCCCCCAAAAGCAACACTATGTTTTATGTTACCGGTATTGATGAACAAGGGTGCATAGGTACGGATTCTATCTTCGTAAAATTTTATGACGAGGCTTTTGTTTTTGTTCCCAATGCTTTTTCTCCTAACAATGACGGCATAAATGATTATTTTTACCCTTTGATAAATTGCGGTATTGAATTAGAGCTATTTTCGGTATATAATCGCTTTGGAGAATTAGTGTTTTCAACATCTCAGCCAAATGTAGGTTGGGATGGTTTGCAAAATAGTAAACCATCTGATGTTGGAGTTTATTTTTGGTATTTTGTAGGAAATAGAAATGGCAACAAAGTGATTAAGAAAGGAGATGTAACATTAATTAAATAAACGATAAACTGTGTTTTGTTTTCAAAAATAAATTTGTTGTAATACTTTTAGAGACAATAAATAAAATTAAAAAATGACAAAGAAATTAATCCAATTAATATTGACCATAATTTATTCAACATTATGCTGTAGTGTTTATTCTCAAATAGACACGGAATTTTGGTTTGCTGCTCCGGAAATATCGCAATTTGGGATTAATAACACAGACAGACCCATTGTGTTCAGATTTACAACACAAACCCAATCTGCTATAGTAACTGTTACCCAACCTGCCGGAACGTATAATCAAACGATTACTATACCTGCTAATAGCACTTATACTTTAGACCTTACTGACTCTATCAATACCATTGAAAACAAACCACCAAATACTATTCTTAATTATGGTTTTAAGATAACTTCTACCACTCCTATTACCGCTTATTACGAGGTAGTATCAGGATTAAATTATATTGCTGCCAATAATCCGGAAGCATTTGTATTAAAGGGGGACAATGCTCTTGGTACAGAATTTTGGATACCTTCTCAAAACCTGGTATTTAACTACAACTTAAATCCTACACCGTATAATTCATTTGATATAGTAGCAACGGAAGATAACACAAACATCATAATCACTCCATCTAATGATATTTTTGGTCATTTAGCCAATATTCCTTTTACTATTACTTTAAATACAGGACAAACTTACTCAGCTACAGCTACAAGTCAAGCTGCATTACTGCATCTCAATGGTTCTTATGTTATTGCCGATAAACCTATTGCCATTACTGTTAAAGATGATTTATTAATGGGTACTATATTTGGTGGGGGGTGTGGAGATTTAACTGGAGACCAAATAGTTCCATTAACTAAAATTGGAGTAGAGTATATTGCTATCAAAGGTTTATTGAATACGCCAGGAGATTATATTTTTGTAACAGCAACACAAAATGCCACCACAATTGATAAAGATGGTGTATTGATTGCTACAATTAATGCTGGGCAGACGCATTCTTTTCCTATTGGCTCAAATTTATCTACTTATATAGAAACCTCTGCCCCTGCTTATGTATGGCAATTGAGCGGCTCCGGTTGTGAACTCGGTGCTACTATATTACCTCAAATCAATTGTTCAGGTAGCAACTCCGTTTCTTATACTCGTTCGTCTAATTATTTACTTTACCTTAATTTATTAGTTCAAAGTGGTTCCGAAGGTAATTTTACCGTAAATGGAAACAACAATGTAGTAGTGGCATCTCAGTTTACTCCTGTACCCGCTACGGGAGGCAATTGGCTTGCAGCAAGTGTATTGCTTCCTTTAGCCCAATACCCCCAGAATAGCGTTATCAACGTTTCTAATTCAAGTTCTAATTTTCACCTTTCAACAATAGACATTAATGGTGGTGGTACTTCTTATGCCTATTTTAGTAATTATTCATCTATAGATTTAACCGCTTATGTAGATACTCCGGTTTGTAGCGAAACAAGTATGATTCAATTCTATGCTAACAGCAATGCTGCGCTAAATTATTTATGGACAGGACCTAATAATTTCTTTAGCAGTTTACAAAACCCAGCTATAATAGATGCTACTGTATTGCATACAGGATATTATACCGTAACTGTCGATAGTATGGGCTGTTCTAATTCCATAACAATGTTTGTAGATGCCAGCAATTGTAATTGTGTAGTAGATGCAGGATATAATGTCAATCAAAATAATCCGATGCAAATAGATTTTTGGGGTGCCGGAATGCTTGCTGGAGGAAATTATAATTGGGATTTTGGAGATGGAAGCCCCCAACAAACTACTACCAACACACTTACAAATCATACTTATACGGCTATAGGTACTTATACTGTAAAATTAACTTATAGTACCGACAATGGTAGAATTTGCTACGATAGCTTTGATGTAACCCTTAAAGAAGAAAATAGTATTAGTAATAATAAATATTCAGATGTAATATTTTCTCTATACCCTAATCCAGCTAATTCAGAAATCAATATTACAATGCATAAAAACCAAGAAAATTTAGGTTTAATCGACATTAATGTAATTGATATTTACGGTAAATTAATTAGTTCATATCAACGTAAATTAGATAAGCAAACAAACGAAATTACCATTCCGGTATATGAATTAGCAAATGGTATGTATTTTATCGAAGTGGTCAATAGTGCGGTAAGAATGAACAAAAAGTTTGTAAAATGGTAATGGATTACTTAACTTAAATATATTCAACATTGATGCTATAAAACTTTATTCTTAACTTGCATCATTTTTCTAAGCAATACAAATTATTGTTATTGATGAAACCTATAAGCAAAAGAATTGCTGATTTTATACTTGCATCTAAATATTATAATGAAATTCGGTTTAATCCAATTACCGATACATTAATGGAATGGGCAAATAAAAAATATGCTACAAGTATTGCATTTTTTAATTCCTTTTTAAACTCCGAAGACAATAAAAATAATTTAGTATTTGACATTGGTGCCAATAAAGGAAATAAAACAATGGCACTACGTAAATTAGGCTATAAAGTAATTGCCTTAGAACCAGAACGGTCTGCATTATCTACTTTAAATTATAGATTTGGAAAAGATACTAATGTAATTATTGTAAACAAAGGGGTATCCTTTGAAGAAGGAACTTTAAAAATGTACATTACCGCAAACAGGAGTGGATTAAATACGCTTAATCCTAATTGGGTAAGTTCTCTAAAAGATGATGATGTAAATAGATGGAACAAGAAACATCAATTTAAAGAAACGTACGAAGTAGCAGTAACTACATTAGAACATTTAATTCATGAATATGGAGTACCGTATTTTATAAAAATAGATGTAGAAGGGTTTGAGTTAAACGTAATAAAAGGATTACAGTCTGTACCAAATTTCATAACCTTTGAATGTAATCTCCCCGAATTTGAAAAAGACACTATAGAAATTATTAATAAAATTAGCTTATTGTCAAATGCTACTGTGTATCAGTATAGTGTGGACGATAAATTAATTGCGGATAATTGGTTGCAATGTGATGAAATAAAAACATTAGTAAAAAGTGGGCAACACAGATATTTAGAAATTATTTGTAAACTGAAGTAATCGGTAATTCTCTATGTAATTTACCTCATCAATACTTCAAGAATAATACTCACTCCGGAAGGTGTATTAATCATTTTAAGTGCAGCATTAATGCGGTCTGCACGGCTTTTCATATTGCCTATACCATTACCCCTATCGCCGGTAGTGTCAAAGCCAATACCGTCATCTTTTACTTCTATTATTAGCTCTTTATCTTTTATGACTTTAGTTGTTAAATAAATATTTTTTGCGCCCGAATGTTTAATGGCATTATTTACCGCTTCTTTAAATATCATAATAATATTCCGGCTGTAATCTATTGGTAATACTATTTTGTTTAATGGATAGTCTTGTTCAAAATTTTGAATGTAATGTAATTGTATCCCTGTATTTTCCAACATCTCAGCTGTGTTTTCCCGAATGCGATTTATTGTTTCTAATAGTTCGTCGCTAAAGGGCTGTAACGACCATATTATATCTTTAGAGCCTTTGTAAAGTGATGTTGCACTATTTTTAATCTGTCCTAAGATGATATTTAATTCTTCGTTTTGGTAAGGAGCAGATTTGCTTGCTGCTACAGATGCCAATAAATGGATACGAGTGAGTTTATTGCCTATCTCATCGTGAAAATCTTCTGCCGTTTTTTGTTTTACTTTTGCTTGCTCTTCTTCACGTAATTTAGTTTCCCATTTTCTTCTGTTTTCTTTTTGCTTATTCCGTAAAAACATTAGCGTAAATCCCAATCCAATTAATAAAAGGGTAAGGGAAACTTTAAAAATATTGGTTTGATAAAATTTACTTTGAATGGTAAACGGATACTGCTTTTCATTGTCTTGCCAATTACCCATTTTATCTGTTGATGAAACTTTAAAAACATAATTACCGGCTGCAAGGTTGGAGTAAATTACTGTGGATTGTTCGGTTTCTGTAAAATCAATATCTGCCCCTTCGAGTTTGTATCGGTATCTAATATGCTTATTTCCGGAAAGGTTTATAGCATTAAACGAAAAAGTAAGATGGTTTTGTTCGGGAGTAAAAATTGGATGCCATACTATATTGCTATAAGGGATAATGCTATCTGTTTTTTTAGGTTTGTAATCTTGCGAAAACAATTTTATAGAATGTATGATAACCGTTGGAGCAACAACTTTTTCATTTTGTAGTGCGACATCAAACTTAAACAGCCCTTTAGTATTAGCAACCCAGATATTACCGTCTTTATCTTCGTAACAAGCATTAGCATTACTTTCGGCATCTGTAAGGTTAGAATAGATACCATAATTTACAACAGATGTTTTGTTACTTTCAAAAAGTATTTTATCAATACCACAACCGGTACCAGCCCATAAATTCTGATTTCTATCTAACAACAAACTATACACATAATCGCAGCTAAGTCCATTTTGCGAATTAATGTTTTTTATTTTTCCATTTGATTTATCCCAAATAATAATTCCTTCATCATCAGAAGCAAGGAAAACAAAATTGTCGTTCTGTGCCAGACCTAAAACAATTACATCAGAAACTATAGGTTTGTCTAATAACCTATCTTTTTTTATAGAGTATATATAAGCACCTTCTGTACTCCCAATCAATACACTATCTTTATTTATTGGCATTGCGCATAATAGATTTGGATTATTTACCGTCTTTGTAATTTTCTCGTCTCGAGTTAAAAGGTATAAGCCATCAAGTGTAGTAATCCATACTACGCTATCGGTGGGGTATAAATTGGTAAATCCATAGGTATTCATTCTGTTAGATTCCGGTATCAATCTATATTGTACACCATTCCACGTCCATAATCCTAATCCGTAAGATGCACATAAAAGAGAATTGTCGAAGTAAGGCGCAATGCAATTTATTTGCTGTGGAAGTTTGTGGGTTATTTGTTGCGGAATATTATTATGTATTTGATATAGTCCTTTATTAATACTCGAAAAGTAAAGTTTATTATTATTTGCTTCTGTAATCCCCATCATTACAGAGGAGTGCAACATTTTGTTTTTATCAAAAAAGGTAAATGGAGAAGCTGTATATCTATACAATCCAGAACCATTGGAACCTATCCAAATATTGTGTTCGTGGTCTTCGTAAAAGCTAACAACGGGGTCAGATGTTAAACCATTAGAGTGATTGTATTGTAGCCATTTTTTGTTTTCGTAAAGCCATATTCCGCCGTCTTGAAAAGCAAACCAATAATTTCCCTTGCTATCTTGTAAAAAAGTTTGTGCCATTTTGTTGGTAGGGATAGTAATGCCGGTTGGTATCAACTGATTTTTATCGTTCGATAATTTTTTAATGTCTGTAATGGAGAGAAATAGAAGTTCGTTTGAAGCATTGCTTTTAGTAATTTTTATTATCGGATTTTTTAAATGCGTTGCAATTTTATTATGCAATTTTTCATTTTGTATAGAAAAAATATATCCTGTTAAAGAACTTGCCCAAACTGTACCTTCTTTGTCCGTTTCAATACTGATAATTTTATTTTCTTCCGTTAAAAAATGCTCAAGATATTTTCCGTTGTATTTGTATAGTTTTTCAGATGCCAATACCCAAATATTGTTATTGTTATCTTCTACAATCTGCGAAGCGGAACTAATTAAAGAGCTGTCTTTAAGATATACTGGAGTTAAGCTTTTCCCATCGTAGATGCTTATTCCGGAATTGGTGGCAATCCAAATATTATGCCTACTATCTTTAAAAAGGAAAGTAATAAAATTGTTAGGCAAACCTTGCTTTTTGGTGATATTGGTAAAATGATTTCCGTCGAAAACAGAAATGCCACCTAATGTACCTAAAAGTAATTCGTTATTTATGTTTTGTGTAATGGTAATTACTTGAGATTGGACTAATTTTTCGCCAGTATTATAGTTAACAAAAAAGTGCTGTTGTGCAGATAAATGCCAATTTTGGAGACAAATAGAACATAATACTGCAAACCATAATAGTTTTAGCTTATTCAATATCTCGACAGATTTTAGCATTATATATTCCGAATTTTTAACTCCTAATAATTGGTATAATTATTATTTCTGTAAATTAATACATTATCTACATAATGTATAAATAAAATTAGCCACGAAAATAATAAATATTCGTGGCTAAATAATTGTTGGCAATTTTAAACTATTGTAGTCTATATATTTCCATAATACCTTCTAATATTTCTTTAACATCAACATTAAGGTCTATTAATTTGCCTGTTTTAATGTCAAACACCCAACCATGTACTTGAATGTTTTCTTCTCTAAATGCTTTTTGTACAGATGCTACTTTCATTAAGTTAATGCATTGTTCTTGTACATTAAGCTCTATTAATCTATTGTATTTTGCATCTTCATCAGCAATAGAATTTAGTTCTTTTTTGTGTAATCTATATACATCTCTAATATTACGCAGCCAAGGATTGAGCAATCCTAAATTAGCAGATTGCATTGCTGCTTTTACACCACCACAGAAGTAATGACCGCATACTACTATATGCTTTACTTTTAAGTGTTGTACTGCATAATCTATTACCGACTGTACATTTAAGTCTATGTTTATTACCATATTGGCAATATTACGATGTACAAAAATTTCGCCAGGCTCGGCACCCAATACATCTTCTGCATTTACTCTGCTGTCGGAGCAGCCAATATACAGTATTTCGGGAGATTGCCCTTGCGATAAGGTGTTGAAGTAATCGGGATTATGGCTTAGTTTATTGGCTATCCAATTTTCGTTTTTTTCGGAAACAACTTTAAAATCCATTAGCTTTTTGTTTTATTTAGATGATTAAAAATAGATACTACATTTACAAAACACTGCACTCCCTTAATTTTTTTATCATCTATAAATACTGCCAAAGGAGTAAGCAATTTGGTATAATACCAATATTGCAAAGTAATATTAAAACAGCTGAAAAAAATCACTTTTTTTGTTACTGATTTACTAAAATTTACTGTATTAATTTTTGGCTTTCGTCGTATAAACCAATAAGTATGCTATTGCCATGATTGTCTATTTTTAAACCGCCATATTTTGCATTTTCGTATTGCGCTCCCTTTCCTTCCTGAAAAAAATAAGATTCTGCACCAATATTCAATTGCCAATTTGCATATCTGTATTCTATTAAATATTCGCCTTCGGCTAATGGTGTTTTATTTTTTTGTACCCTTACTTTATACGCTACACCATTTGTATCTATTCGTAATACACAATATCCTTTTTTAGGATTATTCTCAGAATTAAAATCTTGAGAAATAGCATAATTCAATCGCATATAGTCGCCTTGCATTAGCGATCGTGGATCTACGGGAGCAAGTTGCAATAGCACTAATGTGCCATTTTCTAAAATTTGCTCTTTATCTGCTACAGAGCGGTTAAACAAAAAGATAGCTACTATCAGATTGAGCAATATCAATACCCATTTTAATTGTTTCATAGTGTATTATTTTTCTTTTGGGTGAAAAAATAAAGAATTAAAAACAATGCTCCGGTTATCATCATTAAGATAGATTTAATGAGTAATGTAATTTTTAGGTCGTAATAAAATTGAGATACTGAATAAATTAAAACAGCTACAGAAATTCCGAAAAATGCTTTTCTGTTTACTAAAAAACTAAGCAATAATATTAATACAGCACCTGATATTGCAGGGAAAAATGCCGTAGGCAAAAGTGCAAGATAGGATAATACAAAAGTTAAAATTTGCTTCGACCTTGAAGTAACATTTAATAGTTGTACTATTTTTTGAAGCACAAAAAACAGTACAATTAATATGGCAATAGACGATATCCAAATAAGCTGCGGATTTACGGCAAAATAGTTTCTATTGCTAATGATTAATAAACCCCCTAAAAAGGATACGATTAACCCAGCAATTATAGGATTATGAAAATGCGCCCATTTTCTGTACTTAGTTAGCAGTTTGGCTTCGTTGAGTAATGCGTAAGTAATACCAATAGTAATGAACGCATTGGTAATATGCAATAACTCATAAGCATTTTTACTTGCAAATAAAGTATATAAACTACCATTGATGATTAATACCGACAAGAAAACGTGAATGTACTTTTGCACCCATATCATCGACAGTATTGAAATGATGATAACCATTAAGGCTATTATTTCTGCATTAGTATCTACATACTGACCTAAGCCGAAAATAAAAAGACTTAAACCGGCTAAATATGTAGTAAACCCAAGTGTTTCGATATATATCTGTTGCTTAGACCTGTGTAATAATACCGAGCCAATCATAAAAAATATGCCTGTAATTAACATACTTAATTCGGAATCATAAATACCTGTAGAAAGTAAAAATGCTAACAGCAATAATGTGCTCAATACACCCCCAATCGCAATTAATATTTTAATTACTATATTAGATTGTACCATCGCTTCTTCTTGGTTAGTATGCAAAATGGCAGATTCGTTGATTACGAAATCTTCTCTCGAAGAAGTTTGTTTGAGTTGATGCATCAATTCTTGTAATGTTTCCTTATTTTTCATTAATCCATTTTTTGTTTAACTCAATTAATAATTTTACAGAAAGCGTAATACCGCCAATTACATAAGCCGTAATAAATAATAGCATTGCCGAATCGTAAGAAATCTTAATTAAAAATGCAACACCGATTACAATAAGGCTAATAGCTATTAACGAAAGATTGAAAATGTTTTTTTCTTTAAACGAAATATATGCTGCTATTGCAAATAAAGCTATTGCGCCAAAAATCAACAACAGCATTAACCAATGATAATCACTAAACATAGATATACAAACGGCAAATGTTACATAAAAAAATGTTGCTACCGTAACTATTCCCAAAAACCAATTAGGAACAGATTTATTTTCTTTAATGAGCTTAATGATTATTACTCCAAAAAAGAATGCTGCATTTACTAAAAATCTAATGATATAAAATTCGGCTTCGTTCCATCGAGAAACAACCTGGCTGTAATATAGACTGAGCGTAGTATTTATTAAAATTAGAAAAACCAACCACAGTGGTGCAAAGCCGGAAATAATTACCCATAGCACTATACTTAATGTCCAACCTAAAAAGAAATCGTAAGCATCTGCTCCTGTTTGGTATATCTGCCCGAATACTGCAAATAATACACCTACCATAATAGATGCCGCTGTTAGAATGATGTTTTTAACAGTAGCATTTAATTTAGAAAAAAGCACTATTAAAACCGGAACTACAATTAAACTCTGTATAATGCCCATTTTTACAAACTTGTGCATATCGTCCCAATTGTAGGCAAAAAAGAAAACAATACCTGCTACGCCAAAACCAACACCAATACTCAACAGAAACCATTTAATAAATGCTTGCCAATGTGTAGGAGTATTGTAAACATTGCTTTGCAATGCAAAATTTAATTCTGCTTCGTTTATATTGCTATGTTTATTAAGCAGATATAAATCATCTCTGTTTAAATTTTCCATCAATTATTGTTGCTTTATTTAGGATAAAAGTAATTAAAAATAGCAAACAGAGTAGTTAAATGTGTCTCAATCATCATTTTGGCTTAACGGAATAGCAAACTAATTTAAGGGGATTATTTTTAAATTCTATTATTCTTAAAGTGCAAACCGTATTTTTGTATAGACTAAAAATATACCGAATTGCAAAAACCGCACATTAAGTGTTGGTTTAACTAAATTTATTTTTACATTTTTATATTGATGAAAGCAATAATCCATACACAATACGGACCTCCCGAAGTAGCAAAACTAATGGAAGTGCCTAAGCCCATACCTAAAGACAATGAAGTGTTGGTAAAGGTATTTGCCTCTACAGCAAACAGGACAGATGCCGGTTTTCGTAGTGCAGAATATTTTGTTTCTCGCTTTTGGAGTGGATTATTTAAACCTAAATACCAAACTTTGGGCAGTGAGTTTTCGGGTGTAGTAGAAGCTGTAGGCAAAGATGTTACTACTTTTCAATGTGGCGATAAAGTTTTCGGTTATGATGACGAAAGATTTGGCGGGCACGCCGAATATCTTTGTATCGCTGAAAACAAAATGATAACTACCATACCTCATAATATAGATATTAAATCTGCTGCTGCAATTGCAGAAGGAGCGCATTATGCATTGAACAATATTAGAAAAGCAAAAGTTACATCTGGACAAAATGTTTTGGTATATGGTGCAACAGGTGCAATTGGTACTGCTGCGGTACAATTATTAAAATATTTTGGCACAACTGTTACAGCAGTATGCAATACAAAGAATATAGGACTGCTACAATCTCTCGGAGCAGACACTATTATAGATTACCAAACGCAAGATTTTACCAAAACAAAACAGAAGTTTCATTTTATTTTTGATGCGGTAGGCAAAAGTTCTTTTAGGCAATGCAAAACCCTTTTGACAGAAAAGGGCATTTATGTTTCTACCGAATTAGGCAAGGGTGGGGCAAATGTATTTTTAACTTTACTTGCGCCAATATTGGGTGGTAAAAAAGTTATTTTTCCGATACCCAAAAACGATAAAGAGGATTTGCAATTTTTAAAAAAGTTGGTAGAGCAAAATAAATTTCGCCCTATAATAGACAGGACATACAAATTAGCACAAATTGTAGAAGCATACCAATATGTAGAAACAGGGCAAAAAACAGGAAATGTAATTTTGGAGGTTGTTACAGATACCAATGTATAGTTTTTGTTTTACTCATTCTTCTTATACTTCTTCCACAATTTATTAAAATTTTTTGGAGCAAATGTTAATCTTCTTTGTAATACTCACAATACTTTAGTCTTACTTGCCAAACCGGGTTTAGTTTGGATTCGTTGTATATGAATTCTATAGTGTTTATGTTATTGTTTTTATAGTAATAGGATTTACTTTTTTTTGAAGTTACAAACATCATAGAAGAAAAATAATATACTGATGGTGGATTATCTTCTTTCATAAAATACAATTCGTCTTTTGAATGAACAGGGATCACAGTTGACTTAAATTTTACTTGAGTTAAATAAACTTTATTGCTGTCTAAATTGTCAGAATTATGGTTGTAAAATGGATGTTCGATAAAAGATAAGTCAGTATAGTCTAAATCTATTTTTGTAAAATTTTTTGTACTATCTTGTACCAATACATAAAAATTAGCAACTTTAATATTTACAGTATCTATTACGTGAATCAGAAATACTGCTTCTTGCATTATAAGATGATTGTTGTTTTTTTTAGTTTCAAACTTCACTCCAAAATTTCTAGAACTATCGCAATATATACCGACCGGATAGACTCCCCCAGATCTAAACAAAGCATTTTTTTTAGAAAAATAATTAAGTGTAGTAAAATCAATATCATCTTTTGTAGATGTAATATGTGCAGGTTCGAGTTCGTAAATAGATATGGAGTCTATTTCTTGTGCAGATAGGTTTTGTAAGGCTAAAGGCAGTATTGTAATTAAAACGATTATTTTTCTAAACATAAGCAAGTGTTACTTATCTGCTAAATACATAATTGATACAGCCCAACATATTTTAGGGTTATTGTCATTATCCTTTCCGTCAGAAGTTTTAATGTCCATGTAAAATGGACTATTTTTAAAGTCTTTTATTATTATCAATCCTTTATCATTGAATTGATAAGATGTTTTTAATTTATTTTTGTTTAAATGTAATCCAATCATTGAGTGTGCGTCTATATTATTGTCTTTCAGAAAAAAATACCAATGTTTTATAGGTTTATCTGTACTAAAATAAAAATCAAAATTAACAAATACATTAATCATTCCTCTTTTTTCATCTATTCCATTGGTAGTAGTAGTAGTAGTATGTTTTGGTTTTACTTCTATAATAGTATCAAAATTGTCGCTACTTAGAGCAATATAGTACGATAGAAAATTTAAACAACTGTCATTTCTAATTCTCGCGTTAAAGTTGATATTCTTGATAAATAGATAATGATTCACAGCCTTGTGAACTAAAACTCCTATAGTTTTGTTACTATCAAAAGCCATTGAAGACGCATAAGATGTAGAAAGTTTATTTGCTGTGAAATTAATTTCATTAAATTTAGGTTTGTTTTTACCAGATTTAATAATAACATCTTCTAAGTAGTTAAATGTATCATTCTGAGATTTGACAATGTTTGGGATAAATAATAATAATAATAATAATACGAGATTTTTGGGATTTGGAATCATAAAAATATTCAATTTTTAATTTACGTGTAATAAATATACAATTACCTAACCGCACAAAACATAAGTGGTATTATTAGTAAGTACGGTTAGGCAAAGAAAATATTGTATATTTTATGTTATCAATGGTCGCAAGGTATCATATATTCTGAATAATTATCTGTATAAGTTTTTATCCAAAATTTATAATAAACAGTTATACAATTCATCCACCTATTATGTCCAATCTGATAACACGGACCACAAGTTCTTTCCCTTCCCCAAAATTTATCAGGAGTTACTCCTGTGATACCCGGATCTAATTCATTAATTCCAAATGGGTCTTCTGCAATAGCATCAAAAATATCTAAACCTACCGTATCTCTGTCTATTCTTGTTGCAAATCTATTCATTTCTGCGGCATTAAATGTTCCTGCTGCAAAATCTACAAAATTGGTTTCATTTAAATTAGAAGTCTGTATCGTTAGCAAATATAAATCATCGCTAGTAACCTTAAACACAGTACTGTTTATTTCTACCAATCCATCTTCATTTAATAAGAAATCTTTAAACTCGTCTTCTGTTAATAATGGGCTTGGAGCTACTAAGTCATATTTGTTACCCGCAAGATTAGAAAAGCCAATAGTAGTATGCCAAGTTTTAATATCTGCTAATGTAAGAGTAGAAAGGTAAGTCAAATAATTATCTACATCTTCTACAGAACCAAAAACTAAATAGCCCCTTTCGTCTATTGTTACAGAATAGTCTGTATATGTTTCCATTTTTGGAGTAGATGTATTGTTTAAATTTGTTTCATTTAGATTTTTGTTTTTGTTGCACGAAACAATAAATGCGATAGTACCTAAGAACATTAGAATACTAAAACTTAAAATTACTTTTTTCATATTGAATTATTTTTTTACAATTAACTAAAAACAATTTTGTCTTTAGTGGATTTCTTTTTGTTGCAGTAAAAAAGAATAAAAACTCTATCATACGGGAGGTCAGCCCTTAGCAAACCAAAGTATTTCATATAGTAGGTTAAACGATACGACAAACCTAACAGGTAGTTTTTTAAAATACTATACCATATTTTCTAATCTTTAGTAAATTTGTACTCATTTTCAACACAATCTAAATTTTGTATCGGCTATGCGTATAGGTGCACAACTCAAAAAACGGCTCACATTATTTTTCTGGGGATTAAGCAAAAAGTTTTTCTAATCTGAAGAGG
>CAYUXT010000049.1:0-17781 GCA_964448955.1 uncultured Taibaiella sp.
TTGCAATTCAATAAGTTAATTAATTTAACATTTCATTACGAGGAAAACGGGAGGTCACTAATGGCAAGTCCATCTTTTAAAAAGATGGACTTTTTGTTTGTAAATCAATTGGTCGTACAATTTTTTGATTTTCTGAAAATTGGATTTTCTTGTTAATGCTACAGAGATGTTACAGAATTGTTATTCCCTAAAATTTACGGTAAGATTATGCTTACATTCAATCTGGAATTGAAATTTTGGGGAAAATTGTATATGGTGTAAAATAACTAATAATTCCTTTAAAGTTAGTTATGTACTTCCTTCCAGTAGCTTTAATTATTAAAAAAAAGGTTGTCTTTATAGAAAGACAACCTTTGAACTATTTGCTCATTGAAACAAAAATTATTTCACTATTTCTAATTTTTTAGTAACAATCCCTTTATCTGTTTCTATCTCTACATTGTACATTCCAGATGCTACTCCCGATAATGTTATTTCGTGTTTGTCTGGTGTACTTACATAATCGTGTAATATTACTTGTCCCATAACATTCATTAGTTTCACACTCTTCATTATTACACCATCTTTACTCGTTATCGTAGCATTATCTTTTGTAGGGTTAGGATAGATGATTACTGAACCATTTGCAAAATTAAGGTCATCTATCTTAGTATAGATATGTGTACTTACAGAATCTGTACTATAACCACAAATACTCATTAAATTAAGTGTTACCACATAGTTACCTATTGCATTGTAAGTATGTACAGGACTTGGTTGATTACTATAATTACCATCTCCAAAACTCCACTGATAACCGATAATATTTAATGGATTAACGGTAGTAAAACTGAAAGTATAAGGTCCATGATTATTTACCAATATACCACCAGATGTTGGTAATTGTCCTTGCATATTTACTGTTATGCTATCTATTTTTACACAGCCATTCTCTCCGGTTACTTGTACTGAATAGGTACCTGGATTTTTAATGTTTATAGATGGTGTAGTTTGTCCGGTATTCCAATAATACTGAATGCCATCATTGCCTCCATCTAAGGTTAAAGACACACCATTACATACGGTAGTATCGTTTCCTAAATCTACTAATGGATTAGGCTTAAAGGTTACATTAATAGTATCTGAATCGGTACAACCATATTGATTGGTAACTTGTACCCAATAAGTACCAGAGCTATTGATTACACGAACCATTCCATTGTAATTATTATCCCAAAGATAGTCCGCTCCAAAGTTTACTGCATTCAAGAACTCTAAATGTCCCGGATCAACACACTTATTCATATCGGGTCCTAAATCTACATCAGGCTTTTCATGTATGTAGGCTACAACAGGTACACGATCACCTTCACAAGTTTCTTCCCCATGAAATATTATGTTAGGTCTATCGGCGGTAGTATAAGGGGTAGTTCCTGTACAAACCGTACTATTATCTGCATATCCATATATTCCACAATTGTAACCATATCCTGTAGTATATCTTACGGAGTGTCCAGAACTCCATGAAGTATTATTAAAGCAAGTTTCAATTATTATGTTAGATACCCCATCCCAAACAAAAGGAGTCTGGAATACATGCGTGTTTATAGAGTTAGCAACAGGGTTATACACTGCTGTGGTATATACTTGCGTTAAGCCAGCTTGCCATGTTGCGGGCATAGTTGTAAGATTAGTATGCCCCATTTTTATAGTAAAATTATTAAGAGGCAACCCACTATTAGCTACAACGTCAAAACCAATACTTAAAAACTTGCCACCAGAAAATCCTAAAGCAACTAATTCTGTTGCAGGTATTAAATACTGATTTCTATGCCCCCAAAATAAAGTATAATATGGGTTCGGGTTACCGGCAATGGTACCAGTACCTGTACCTAATTGTGCTATTAAAGATTGTCCAGCTCCATTTCCTTTTGCGGCTGCATAATAAGTGGTGGTGGTAGTAAGTGGTGGTGTAACAAATACATTACCTGTATCTAACTCTAATCCGCCATTCGGAACATCAAACCAACTTACGGTAGTTCCAGTAGAACCGGCAAAAGCTGATAAGGTTACTGTACCCGGTCCACAATTATATCCATCATTAATAGTAGCAATTTGTGGATCTATCACATGTACATATTTAACTGGAGAATTCATACATTCACCATCATCTGAATTAACTATTACTCTATAATACGAACCTGTCGTGAGTGTAGGGGTCGAATAACTGGTTCCTGTAGCTCCATTGATATTGGTATAATTAATACCATCTGGTGATGATTGCCACTGAACACTTCCTGGCGCATAATTAGTATTGCTTAATACTAAATCGCTCTCTCCCGATATACAAATAGTATCCGGATCTCCTATAATAGATACTCCATCGGGTTGTACCCATATATCAAATGTATCGGACGAAAAACATAGATTACTTGTATTGGTAGAAGCTACAACCACTCTGTGTAAGCCCGGTATAGTAGAACGGAAATATAAATTAGTTACACTACCTCCGGTATAAGGCATGGTTGCATTGATATCGGTATATAAACTACCTGCAATATTACTCGACCATATATATGTATTGTAATTCGCTAAGTTAGATGTTATCGTTATTGGATGTTTTACATCATTACAAATCACGGAAGGGTGGTCTGCTGTAACTGCAGGTGGCGTAGAAATAGTAGCTACAGTAGGTACGCGAACACTTTCGCAACCCATTGATAACCCAAATTGAATATTAGGTCTATTGTTGGATGTCCAACTTCCAACAACTCCACATTGAGTTCCTGAATAATCATTCCAATTATAGAGCATTCTGCCAGTAACAGAGGTAGCTTGATTATTTCCGCTGCTACTCCATGATGCAACATCGTTCCAACATACATATAAAACAATATTATCAGTTCCATTCCAATTAAATGGTGTACCTAAATTTATTGTATTCCATCCCAAAACGGGCATATAAGAAGGTGAGTTATAAATTTGAGTAAATGAAGTTGTAGCTTGCCAAGCAAGATTCGTCATTGAAGCTGGTACAGTTCTAATTGCAATAGTATAATTAGGAATACTATAGACAGGAAGCCCCGTACAATTAAAAGCAATGGAATTAATAGTACCTTGACCACCACCATTTGCAATAATTTCAGCAGCAGTGTACATTAATTGAATACTGGATGCCATATAATAAATTCCATATACTCCAGGTTCATAAGTTCCTCCTCCCGAACTAATAGTGCCAGTACCTACTTGTACAGTAGAACTGCCTCCGCCTGCTAATTCCGAAGCATAATAAGTTGTAGTGTTTGTAAGATACGGCGTGTTAAAAGTAGTACCGGTAGCAAGGGCAACACCACCCGAAGGATTAGCATACCACTTTATAGAATTATTTGAATTATTTAATGTAGCTGTTAAAGTTAAATTTCCTGGACCACAACGTAAATCCCCTTGGGTTGAAGGTGCTATTGGTCCTATATCAGTAATACTATTTGGTGTAGAAATTAAACCTGTAGCGTTATTATTGCACAATACTTGACATCTAAAAAATGTAGTGCCATTGGCTGCAATTGTAGTAGCTGGAGCTGCTAATGGAGTGCCGTAATTTGTCCAAGGCCCGGTGGCTGAAGGTCCAGTTTGCCATTGGTAAGTAATACCTGATGCAACAGGAATATTAGAAGATGGTGTAATATTTACATCAACATTACCTGAGCCACAATATTGAATAGGGCTTACTTGAGTAGTAGCACTTGTAGGAAATGAGGCCAATGAACAATTTATTGGTGCAACTACATTAATAGTATAATCTTCTGCCTCACCATAGCTTTGAACATTACACGGATCAAAAGTCGTTGTACCAAAGATACCTCTTATTCTTAATCTTTTATTACCCGGAGTAGCTGTAACCGGAATAACAAATGAACCAGTTACTGTTATATTACCACCTATAGTTGATGCTGAGGCATATACCTCTTCTCCTGGATCATTAAGCGTACCGTTATTATTCCAATCTACCCAAATCTTATAACCTAAAGACCAAGAAGGATTATTAGTAAAAGAAAAATTAACATTTTGTCCATTTACACCAGTATGAATATGGGTAGCCGAATAATTAGAATAGTCACCGGTTCCGGGACAACCTGTATTATTATTCGTAATATTAGTACTTCCTCCAGTTGTAGAAAATGACTGAAGATAATCTGAACCACATCCCCAAGTTGTTGTTGGAGTACAGTATGTCTGTGCCAATATTTTATTACTAAAACTAAAGCAAATAAATAAGACTACAATAGCAAATTTTGTGTATATTTTCATCATAATAAAAAGAAATTAATTCTAAAAAGTGCAAAATATAAAAAACGAATGTACAATTATTTAATCATTTTTCATTTTTTTATTCAAAATTTTATAAAACTAAAAGAGGTGATCAAAACTGACCACCTCTTTTAGTTTTATTTCTGTATTCTATAATATAAAGATTTTTTACTTCACTATTTCTAATTTTTTAGTAACAATACCTTTATCCGTTTCTATTTCTACATTGTACATTCCAGATGCTATACCAGATAAATTCAATTCGTGTTTGTCTGGTGCACCTACATAATCGTGTAAAATCACTTGCCCCATTACATTCATTAGTTTTACACTCTTCATTATTACACCATCTTTACACGTTATCGTCGCATTGTCTTTAGTAGGATTAGGATAGATAATTACTGAACCATTCGCAAAATTAAGGTCGTCAATCTTAGTATAGATATGTGTACTTACAGAATCTGTACTGTAACCACAAATACTCATTAAGTTTAACGTTACCACATAGTTACCTATTGCATTATAAGTATGTACAGGACTTGGCTGATTACTATAATTGCCATCTCCAAAACTCCACTGATAACCGATAATATTTAATGGATTAACAGGAGTAAAACTGAAGGTATAAGGTCCGTGATTGTTTACCATTATACCACCAGATGTTGGTAACTGTCCTTGCATATTTACTGTTATACTATCTATTTTTACACAACCATTTTCTCCGGTTACTTGTACTGAATAGGTACCTGGATTTTTAATGTTTATAGATGGTGTAGTTTGTCCGGTATTCCAATAATACTGAATGCCATCATTGCCTCCATCTAAGGTTAAAGACACACCATTACATACGGTAGTATCGTTTCCTAAATCTACTAATGGATTAGGCTTAAAGGTTACATTAATAGTATCTGAATCGGTACAACCATATTGATTGGTAACTTGTACCCAATAAGTACCAGAGCTATTGATTACACGAACCATTCCATTGTAATTATTATCCCAAAGATAATCTGAACCAAAGTTTACTGCATTTAAAAACTCTAAATGTCCGGGATCTACACATTTATTCATATCAGGTCCTAAATCTACATCGGGCTTTTCATGTACATAAGCTATTACAGGTACACGATCGCCCTCGCAACCACGCTTAATATCTAATTTTAGATTAGGTAACATTGTACTTGTAGACGCTCCTGTAACACCGCATGAATTACCGGTAGCATCTGTCCAGTTGTATAAAAATCGTCCAGATGTAGTGGTGTATTCATGTGTTCCTCCTACACTACTTATTCCACCAGGCGTGTAGTCCCAACATAAATAAAATACAATATTATCCACTCCATTCCAATCAAATGGTACGGAAAAATTAATAGTTTGCCAACCTGTTGTTGGCATATATGTAGCTGCATTAAAAATTGGAGTGAAACTCGTAGTAGGTTGCCAAACAAGATTTGTCATTGTTGAAGGGACGGTTGTTATGCTAATATTATAGTTTGCAAATGTATAAGTAGGAGGTTGAACACAATTAAATGCCATTGTTATTATTTTACCTGCTCCGCCACCTGATGCTAAGATATCGGAAGCAGTATATAACAATTGTATAGAAGATCTCCTATACCATACATTAAATGGACCAGCTGAAGTACCTGCAGATACTGTAGTACCTGTTCCCACCTGAATATTTGCATCAGCTTCTCCTGCAATTGCAGATGCATAATAAGTAGTAGTTGATGTTAATGGGGGGGTAATAAAAGTACTGCCCGTATCTAAAGATAATCCTCCAGAAGGTACATCAAACCAATTTATAACAGTACCTGCCTGTGAAAATGCCTGTAAGGTAACAGTTCCTGCACCACAAGTAAATCCATCTATAACAGAACTTATCTGAGGATCTATCACATGTACATATTTAACTGGAGAATTCATACATTCACCATCATCTGAATTAACTATTACTCTATAATACGAACCTGTCGTGAGTGTAGGGGTCGAATAACTGGTTCCTGTAGCTCCATTGATATTGGTATAATTAATACCATCTGGTGATGATTGCCACTGAACACTTCCTGGCGCATAATTAGTATTGCTTAATACTAAATCGCTCTCTCCCGATATACAAATAGTATCCGGATCTCCTATAATAGATACTCCATCGGGTTGTACCCATATATCAAATGTATCGGACGAAAAACATAGATTACTTGTATTGGTAGAAGCTACAACCACTCTGTGTAAGCCCGGTATAGTAGAACGGAAATATAAATTAGTTACACTACCTCCGGTATAAGGCATGGTTGCATTGATATCGGTATATAAACTACCTGCAATATTACTCGACCATATATATGTATTGTAATTCGCTAAGTTAGATGTTATCGTTATTGGATGTTTTACATCATTACAAATCACGGAAGGGTGGTCGGCTGTTACAACCGGAGGGGTAGAAATAGAGGCTACAGTTGGTACTCTTACACTTTCGCAATCTACTGCACCTGTAAAGATTATATTAGGCCTATCAGTAGTAGTATATGGGGTAGTGCCTGTACATACTGTACTATTGTCTGCGTAGCCATAAATACCACAGTTATATCCATGCCCTGAAGTATAACGAACAGAATGCCCTGAGCTCCAGTTGGTATTATTGAAACAAGTTTCGATAATTAAATTAGACACACCATCCCAATTAAAGGGGGTTTGGAATGTATGTGTATTAATTGAATTGGCAACCGGATTATAAACAGCTGTTGTATAAACTTGTGTAAGACCTCCCTGCCAAGTTGCAGGCATTGTAGTGAGATTCGTAGCTCCAATTTTAATCGTAAAATTAGTAAGCGGTAAACCTGAGTTGGCAACTACATCAAAACCTATTGCTGTAAAATTCCCACCAAAAAAACCTAAAGCATTTAATTCAGATGCAGGAATCAAATACTGATTTCTATGCCCATAATATAAAGTATAATATGGATTGGGATTTCCCGATAAAGTACCGGTACCGGTACCTAATTGTTCTGTTTTAATACCTCCTGGTTCAGAAGCAGCGGCATAATAAGTAGTAGTTGTAGTCAAGTATGGAGTTACAAATGAAGAGCCCGTTGCAATAGAATTACCTCCAGTAGGGTTTTCATACCATTTTATTGGAAAAGTAGAATTTGCAGTTAAGGTTAAAGTTCCCGGTCCGCATCTTAAATCGCCTTGTGTGGTAGGTGCAGAAGGACCGTTAACAGTTAACAAAGCAGGAGTTGAAATAAATGTTGTAGGTGTACCTTGACATAATGTTACTGCTCTATAATAACCGGTTTGTGTTCCTACGCCGGAATAAGTCATAGTAGTTGTAGGTGTACCTACATTATTCCAAGGGCCAGTTGCCAATGTACTAAACTGCCACTGATAAGTTAAACCTGTTACTGCAGGCATAGCTCCATTTGGTGTCATGGTAGCTGTAAATTGCCCTCCAGTACACATAGTATTAGGTTGAAGTGATGTACCTGCCGATGATGGATACACTGTACTTGCATTACAAGGTCCTGGAGGTGTCCATCTGTAAATTTGACCAGTAGCAGGGCGAGTAGATATATTAGTAGTAAAAGCAGTAGAAGAAGCTACAGGTGCAGTGCTTGAGTTATTTATGTTAATATAAGTACTAGCATCGACTAAACCAATAGTGGCACCACTCGAGCCAGCTGTGTTTCCTGTACCTACTTCTTGTCTGTATATATACTCTATAATATTTGTAGTTTCATATAATTTTACTTGAACAGAAATAGTAGGGTCATAAGCAGAACTATAGTTCCAACGCCAATTATTCATTTCAATTGTTAATACCCTATTGGGGGTGGTGCCTGTTAAAAGATAGGATGATGTGGCTGTAGTCGCAGCTCCACTTAAATCATCCCATAACCACATTAACCCTGGTCTAATTGTCCCTAAATTAGCTTCTGAATTAGTAAGTGATGTACTGGTACTAGCCGTATTAAAGGTTATAAACCCATTAGAACATGCTTTAAATTGAGTATAAACCACACCACCAAAATTAAAGTTAAATCCAATTGGATAAGCTGGGCTAAGAATATCATCTCCTAATGCACCTATTGCAGTACCCCCACTATTAGATGTATATGTACCGGAAAGAGCAGTAAATCCGTAAGAAGATACTGGCTGCGCATTACTTTTTGTAAATACAAAAAGCAATGCTAAAATACAAAAAGATAGAACCTTTTTCATAATTTGAAATTTTAAAATAATAAGGTATGCTTTGTTATTTGAAGTGTAAAATAACAAAAATTTAATGTAAAAACAAAGTTATTAAACTTTACTTATATAATCCAAAAATAATTTTCGCACGAACATATTTTCAATAATGCATATGTCATAAAATGAACCAAAACATTACTTTTGCATCTAACAATAAATCATGATGGACACCTACGATGCAATTATTATCGGCTCCGGATTAGGGGGTATGCTTTCGGGGGTAATACTCGCTAAAGAAGGATTTAAAGTGGCCATAATAGAACAAAACAAACAATTAGGGGGTTGCTTACAAACTTTTTCTTTCGATAAAAAAATATTCGATAGCTGTGTGCACTATATCGGTGCAATGGAAGAAGGACAAAACCAAAATTTGATTTTTAAATACACCGGCATTTTACAAGATTTAAATTTTAAAAAATTAGACGTTAATGCTTTCGACAAAATCCTTTTTGATGATGAAATTACGGAATATCCGCAAGCGCAAGGACAAGATAATTTTACTGAAATTTTATCTAACATTTTTCCTGAAGAAAAAAACAACTTGGTCAATTATTTCGATCACATAAACCTTACTTGCCAGAGTTTTCCTCTATATAATTTAAGAAATGGTAATGCCAATGAAAAAGAAGCTGTAATGCACTGGCAACTAACTCAAAAATTAAACGAAATTTTTAAAAACGAAAAATTAAAAAAGATAATTACCGGTAATAGTTTATTGTACGCAGGAAATGATAATACTCCATTCTACACACACGCTTTAGTGCTCAATAGTTATATAAAAAGTGCTTACAAATTCGATGGTGGAAGTTCTCAAATTGCAAAAGCACTTACCAAACAATTAAGAAATTATGGTGTGGATATTTTTAAAAGTGAAAAAGTAATTCATTTATCAGAAAAAAACGGAAAAATTGATAGCGTTCATACGGAAGCAGGAAGACATTTTTTAGCAAAAAATTTTATTGTTAATGTTCATCCTGCTACAGCACTAAATTGGTTAGATAGCAAACTTATCAAACCGACTTACAAAAAAAGAATTGTCGGTGCCGCAAACTCCATTTCGTCTTTTATGGTCAATATTGTGTTACAGCCAAATCAAATAAAATTTATCAATTCTAATCTCTATTGGAATAACACAAAATGCAACAATAATTTCACACAATATGCTATTGATGATTTCCCTGCAAATTATGCTTTATATTTTACCGAAGACCCCTTAAACAAAGGTTATGCAGATACTGTTTCCATACTCACATATATGCACCAATCCGAAACCGACCAGTGGCAAAAAACACATAACAGAACTGCCGAACCTTCGGAAAGAACTACAAGCTACCAAGAATGGAAACAAAAAAGAAGTGAAACATTGATTGATAAAGTTGCTGAGCGTTTTCCGGAAATCAAACAACATATAATATCATACAAAACCGCTACACCGCTTACATTTAGAGATTATATGGGTAGCCCTGATGGTGCTATGTACGGTATCGAAAAAAATGTACACAAACCTTACGAAACTCAAATACCTATTAAAACTAAAATTCCAAACTTATATTTTACCGGACAAAACGTAAATCTACACGGCGTTTTAGGAGTTAGTATTACAGCAGTGGCAACTTGTGGTAATTTATTAGGTTTAGAATATTTATTAGATAAAATTAATAATGCATAAATTTTCTACATCGAAACAAAAAGATAATTAACCGACAATTTCCGCCTATTTACCGAAATAGCATTGGAAAAAGTATTTCTCAAAATTACTTTTGTCCTGTAATTAAAAAATCAAACATTATGTCTTATCCTCAAAAAAACACGAACAATAATAACAGTAATATTTTTACCGGACTTATTATTATTATTGTCGGTATTGGTGTTTTGTTTCGAATGGCACCCCCGTTTAAAGAGTTAATACCATATTGGGTAACAAGCTGGCCTATGTTACTTATTGTCATTGGTCTTTTGTTAGGGGTAAGAGATAATTTCCGTAATAATGCTTGGGTAGTACTCGTTCTTGTCGGTAGTGCATTTCTACTTTTCCGTAATGGATTTTTACCGAAAGATTTAAAAATTTATGTTCTGCCTATTGGTATCATCTTGTTTGGGTTGTACGTAATGCTTAGTCGCAATAGATTTTGTAATAAAAAAAAAAGGAACACAAATGTACGATTCGGAATGGAGCATGACACACAAAACTATGATACCACACAAACCGACGAAGACCACTTAAACATCAGGGCGTTTATGGGTGGCTCCGAAAGAATAGTTATATCAAAAAACTTTAAAGGCGGCGATATATCCAGTACATTTAGTGGTGTAGTTGTAAATTGTGCACAAGCCGAAATAGAAGATGTTGCTGTATTGAATGTTAGCGTACTTTTTGCAGGATTAGAGTTACGATTACCTTCTAATTGGGAAGTGAAAAACCAAGTAAGTACCATTGCGGGTGCTGTAGAAGACAAACGAAATTTTTATTCACATACAACTGAAAACAAAAAGACACTCATCATAAAAGGTTCTGTTACCTTTGGTGGTATTGAAATCAAAAATTAGTGTGCTTATCTTTGTAGTATAATCTAAAATTATGGCTCTAAATCGGCTACCAAATTTGGTACGTAAACTTTACGGCACTTATATCTGGAAACAACCCGACAACAACAGTGTATATATTACGTTCGATGATGGACCTCATCCTACTATTACTCCATACATTTTAGAGCTACTCAATAGCTATAATGCCAAAGCTACTTTTTTTTGTGTAGGAAATAATGTAGCTAAATATGCCGAAGTAGCACAATTAATAACTAATAACGGACACAGTATTGGTAATCATACGATGAACCATACTAATGGTTGGAAATCTTCGGTAAAAAAGTACATTAGAGAAGTATTATTGGCAGATAGATGGATTAAAAGTAAATTGTTTCGTCCACCTTATGGCAGAATAAAAAAGCAGCAAGCTAATTACTTAAAAAAGAAAGGGTTTACCATAATAATGTGGTCATTATTAACCAAAGATTACGACCAATCGCTTAGTCCCGAAAACTGCTGGGAAGGCTTTGCTCATAAAATAAAAGCAGGAGATATTATTGTGTTTCACGATAGCGAAAAGGCTTATGAAAGATTACATTATTGTTTACCCAAATTATTAGCTTACTGCAAAGAAAACAATCTCGAAATGAAGGCACTTAACGCTCAATAATATAAACACTCCAATATTTACCAAAATTATTTAGAACTACAGCTCTGTTGGCATTGCCTTTATGCACTGAATGAACAGCAATAGCTATACCAAAACCTACTGCTGTAGGATATTCTCCACAATAATTTTTAAATGTAATTTCTGTATCGTTAGCAAAATACATTTGTTGAATTTTACTGTAAATTTTGCTTGTAAAAGTGGTTTTGGTATTACCGGAAACAAATACTTCCTTACCTTCATCAGTAACATTATTACTTTCTAAAAAAGCACTTATTTTAGCAATAATTTCTTCATCATTTTCGGAAACCCAAAAGTTAAAATCTTTAATTGCAGCTATTGATTTTTCTTTATTATTGCTCAGCAAAAAATACACTCCCCCCTCCCCTGCCATTGGCGCATCGGGATTGTCGTTAGATTGATAAATACCAAATTGCTGAAATATTTTTAAAAACGAAGGAGTACATTCATCGGTTCCTCCTAATAGAAAATGTTGGTCGTTATTTTTTTCCGTACTTAACAATTTTAAATCTAAAAGTGCATTTTCGAAAGAATGACCCGAGTGTACATAAGTAAGATTATGTTCGGAACAAGCTAATGCCAATGCAATACTGCCGGCTACAGTATTATGCGTGGACTGTATAAAAGACGTAGGATTTAGCATTTGTTCTTCTCGGTCTAATAATTGCGCTAAAAACAACTCCGAATCTTTAAGTAATCCGTAAGCAGATGCTACATTAATTGCAGCTAATTCTTCTGTAATGTTTTCTACTAAATTTTTAGCTGCAAATACACCCATTCGTACGGGCTTACTCATTCTTCTTAACTGCATCGGTGCAATGTGCGGTGTATATTCCGGCTCTTTAACCAATAATGGAGCATCTTCCGGAACTGACATTGCAGCAATATTGCTATTTTCTGAAAACACACCCACAGGCGAAATACTATAAAACTTCTCTATGTACATTATACTAATTAATCCATTTATTGTAAGGCAAACAAACTGCAATTTATAGATTTTATTTTGAGTTTATATTTTAATACTAAATGGAACATCTTTTTACCATAATATTGCAGTATGAATTTCATTTATTTTTTTCCCGTAATAGGATTTATCATAGCTTGGTTAGCAACTTCTATATTGTTTCATTTTTTATTGGCACCAAAGACAATAAAAAAATTATTAGGCATAAAATTTCAAGGAGTATTATATCAGTTACAACCTAAAGCCACAAGTAGCTTGGGCACTTTTTTAGAAGACAGCGTAAAGCGCAACCCCGTTATAGACCAAGTAGTACTCAATCCACAAAATTTAGTAACCGTAAGACCGGAAATTGAAAAAAATGTAACACAGTTTTTAGAGGAAAAACTACCGGAACAAATGCCCGCAATTAGTATGTTTATTGGCAAAAAAACTACCGATAAACTTAAAAATACCTTGATGGAACAAATAGATACTTTATTGCCAAAAGCATTAGATAAATTTTTACAAAAGTTTAAAGATAATTTCGACGGACAACAATTTGCTCAAAAAATCATTAATGAAACTCTTATGCAATCAATAGCAATATTACTTACAACTCATTTAAAGAAAAAACTGCAAGTTGCTTTAGGTTTATTGGGATTGTTCATCGGATTGGTATTAATGATTGTAACTTTAGTGTTTCGATAATTCAAATTATTTAGCTTTTACATTTTATCGAAGTTGAAGTATTACTTTCTGTTCATTAATTGCGGCTCGGGAAGCTCGCAAACATCTCCCAAAAACGCTTCAAAATTTTTTAATTTTTCATTTTCGTGCCACTGAAATCGGCTGAGGCGAAGCGTGGAAGGCTCTATTTCAGCCATTGGTTTGGTAGCTCCCGTCATATCTCGTAGATAGTATATAGTAGATATTTCTTCATCTTCAAAATGGATTTGAATTCTCGCACTTTGCGATTCGTTTACACCAACATAAGCATCGCTCTCATCTTGTATATAGTAAATACTCATTCCATTGGGTTGGGCTATTAAAGAGTCTATTTTATTATTACTCAAAAATCCTCTTATGGTATTGCCTTGAATTTGATTATAGAAACCTGCTTGCTCCGGACCCGAACGTGATATGAGTATTGCATTTCGCGGAACAAATATTTCCCTTAGCTTACTGCTATCCAAAAACAATACAATAGTATCCCCTTTAAGTTGTCCTTTGTCTGTCCACAATATTGGATTAACAATCATTCTAATAGTAGAATCTGCTTGCGAATAATACAAACTATCGCATTTTCCTTGTAAGGAATCGGAATAAATACGCACGTTGTAATATGCCACAAAATAACGCAACGAAGTATCTTCTTTGGGTTCTTTATTATACTTATAATAAGCATCATCGGAGCCTAAAGAGTCGCTATATACAAAAGGCGATGATTGTGTATTGGTATCGGCTGAGGGTGCTGCATCTTCGGTTAATTGTTGTATTTTATCTGCTTTTTCGTTGAGTGTGGTGCGTTTATTGGCTCTATATGTTCCTATATCTTTAACATCTACGTTTTGCTCTAAGCCTTGTAATTTTACAGTATCTGGTTTGGGGTGTTGCACTAATTTTTCTTTAATAGTATCTGCAAGGAAAAGTGTATCTGATACCGCCACGCTGTCTATATCTTCGTCGTCGTGCATAGTGCGCAAAAGATCATCTAACAAGTCGTCGGCAGTTGCAGATACCGTATCTGTATTTTCTTTGCCTGCTAACAATGCTTCGGCTGTTAATTGCAAGCTATCTTCTGCCGATAATATTTTAATGGTTTTTATTGCCGGAGCACTAAATATGGTATCGCTTCGGATATAAAAACTATCATTATCTCTTACTGTTTTCAGAATAGGATTAACAAATGCAAACATTTTTTTAGTAATCTCATTATACATAGCAATACCACTGTACAATGTACTTTTTTGTGCTGTATCAATCGCTATTACATTTCCTCTTCCAATAGCCCAGCCGGAATTTTTATCGTAATTAAGCGTATCGGCTTCAATATATTGTCCATCATTGAAGATAGAAGAGCGTTTGGTAAATGATGAAGTGCGGTCTATGGTGTTGTATTTTCCGCTACTTGTTTGCAACATAGACTCTTCGTTAGTTACTACAGATGCGTCCCAAAAGGTTACTACCTTAGTTTCGGTATTGTAGCCTAAATCTTTAGAAAGCACGTGATATTCTGGGTCATTAACTACAACATTGCGTTTAAATCTTGCTTCTTTAGTACGTAAATTATATTCGGCTTCTCTACTCGAAAGCAATGTATTTCCGGACAGAAGCGTACCATTTTTGTAATAATGTCCTATTTTAGTTTTAAGGTTATATGTAATCTCTTCGCTCCATAGGTCATTACCTTTGTTGTCGGTTAGGGTAACATTACCTTTCATAAAAACCATTTTTGTATTTCCTGTATAGCGCATATAATCTGCTATCGCTTCTGTGCCGTCTGCTTGTAATATCAACACATCGCCAAAGGCTTCTGCCGTATTGCGTTCTTGATAAAAAAATGCGCTATCGCAATATATGGTGTCGCTATCGTGAAGTAATTTTACATTACCGATTAATCGCTGAATATTAAGCGTATCCGACATTAAAAACTCACCATATTCGTTTTCTAAAATATGTATTTGCGATTTTTTCTTTGTAGTGTCTTGTGTGCTTTTTTGCTGTGCATTTATTTCCCCTAAAGCCAAAAAGAGCACGCCTATTAGCAAAGGCATACTCTTAAATATGATTTTATGAAAAAATATAATGTTCAAAAAATTTTTAATTTTTATTTAAACGAATTTAGAAACGATTTAAGTATATCAATCGAAAAGGATTAACATGGTAATAAATCTGAGCAGCGAAGTTAAGACAATGAAATAATTGATTTAGAAAAAAAATAATTTACCCATAATTAAGAAAACTTGCACATCTATTTTCTTTGTTCAAAAAATGAAAACCAAAACTTAACCTAAGTAAATTGTCTAATAATTAAATTAACCCTACCTTTGCACCCTTTTAGCTGAATATATATTTTAATTTTCATAAATGAACTTACGCAATATTGCTATTATAGCACACGTTGACCACGGTAAAACATCATTGGTTGACAAAATTATCCACGCCACTAAAGTGTTTAGAGACAATCAAGAAACAGGCGAACTCATAATGGATAATAACGATTTAGAGCGCGAAAGAGGTATAACTATCTTGAGTAAAAACATCTCCGTAAATTACAATGATGTAAAAATTAATGTAATAGACACTCCCGGTCACGCCGATTTTGGAGGAGAAGTAGAGCGTGTACTTAAAATGGCAGATGGTGTATTACTTTTGGTTGATGCCTTTGAAGGTCCAATGCCCCAAACAAGGTTTGTGCTACAAAAAGCATTACAGCTTAATCTTCGTCCGATAGTGGTTATTAATAAAGTAGATAAGCCTAACTGCCGACCAGACGAAGTGCACGATGCCGTTTTTGAATTATTCTTCCAATTAGATGCTACCGAAGAACAGTTAAATTTCCCTACTATTTACGGTTCTGCAAAACAAGGATGGTACAATACTACACTTACCCCTACAGATAACATTAATGCAGTTTTAGACGCTATTATACAATATGTACCCGAACCAGAAGTATCAGAAGGTACATTACAAATGCAAATTACTTCGCTCGATTATTCTTCGTTTTTAGGAAGAATAGCTATCGGTAGAGTAAGCAGAGGTACTGTGAAAGAAGGACAAAACATACAATTATGCAAAACTGACGGTTCTTTTGTAAGAGGAAAAATAAAAGAACTGTACACGTTTGAAGGAATGGGTAAAAAGAAAGTGCAAGAAGTACACGCAGGCGACATTTGTGCTGTAGTAGGACTTGACGATTTCCAGATAGGAGAAACCATTGCAGATTTCGAAAACCCCGAAGCATTACCCGTAATTGCTATCGACGAGCCTACAATGAATATGCAATTTAGCATTAACAACTCTCCATTTTACGGTCGCGAAGGTAAATTTGTTACCAGCCGTAATATTAGAGACAGACTAATGAAAGAGTTAGAAAAAAACCTTGCATTAAGAGTAAAAGATACAGACGATGCCGATAAGTTTTTAGTTTATGGTAGAGGTATTTTACACTTGAGCGTATTGGTAGAAACTATGCGCAGAGAAGGTTATGAACTTACCGTAGGACAACCGCAAGTAATCTCTAAAGAAATAGATGGCGTTAAATGTGAGCCTTTTGAATCTTTAGTAGTAGATGTACCAGCAGAGTCGAGTGGTAAAGTTATAGATTTGGTTACACAACGTAAAGGCGAAATGCTAATTATGGAAACCAAAGGCGAAATGCAGCATTTAGAATTTGAAATACCATCGAGAGGATTAATAGGCTTACGTTCGCAAATGCTTACTGCAACAGCAGGAGAAGCAGTAATGGCACACAGATTTGTAGATTACAAACCTTGGAAAGGTCCAATACCCGGAAGAAATAACGGTGTATTAATTGCTAAGCAAACGGGAACTACTACCGGATATTCTATTGATAAATTACAAGACAGAGGCTCGTTCTTTGTAGATCCGGGAGAAGAAGTATATGCAGGACAAATAGTAGCGGAGCACATTAAACCCGGAGATTTAAACGTAAATGTTATCGAAGGAAAAAAGCTTACCAATATGCGTGCAAGCGGTTCTGATGCAGCTACTAATATCGCCCCTAAAATACAGCTCAGCCTCGAAGAATGTATGGAATATATACAGCAAGATGAATGTATAGAGGTTACGCCGCAAAGCATTCGTTTAAGAAAAATACTTTTAGACGAAATAGAGCGAAATAAATATGCAAAAACAATGAAAGCTGTTTAAAAAATAACGAAACCCTGCCGATATGGTGGGGTTTTTAGTTTAAGGTTTATTAAATTTTATTAATATTGCCAATGCAAAATGTTTTTACATTTTTATAAAAATTACAACAATACAACTATAAACGGAAAAACGAAACCGCACCCGTTTTCCTCGTAATGAAATGTTAAATTAATTAACTTATTGAATTGCAATA
>CAYUXT010000050.1:0-17205 GCA_964448955.1 uncultured Taibaiella sp.
TGTGGTGGTCGAGTTTTCCGTCTTTGCCTTTTGGCATTGCCCAAACTGTCCATTGGTAATCTTTGTCAATAATAGGTGTGTAGGTCTTGCCTGTTAGTTCGGCTGCTGTGGCTCGGTCTTTCTCTAAGTCGTCCAAATATTTGAGGAATAAAATCCAGGAAGTCTGCTCCACATAGTCTAATTCACTACCGCAACCTGCGTCTTTGTGAAGTATATCGTCAATATTTTTAAAAGTCTGCTCGAACATTAATTATGTCTGTATTTATCAATTCACGAAGATACAATTTAAGATATAATTATGGTTGGTGAGTCAGCAAAAAAATAAATGTGCCATTTGTTTGGTGTTTTTTCGTTCGTTGTCATCACGAATGTTGATACTTTGAACGGTACACTACCATTACTGCTAACAAACAAATTGGGCTATTATTGCTTGTATTGAAGTTATACCGCAAAACTCTCACCGCAAGCGCAAGTGCGGCTCGCATTGGGATTTACAAAATGAAATCCTTTGCCATCAAGACCATCGGAGTAATCTAAGGTAGTGCCAAATAAGTATAAGACACTTTTCATATCGGTTACTAATTTAATGCCTTTGTCTTCATAAATCTGGTCTTTGGGTTGCGCTTCGTTGTCAAAATCTAACTTGTACGACAAGCCGGAGCAGCCACCACCAACGACACCAATTCTTACAAAACTGTCTTCGCCGAGTTGCTCTTCTGCTCTAATTTGCAGTACCCTTTCTTTTGCCTTTTCTGTTATATAAATCATTTTATTAAGTGCATTATTTTACACCATCTTTTGCATACGATGTTTATAATTGTGCCACAAAAATAAGTATATTGACATTGTAACAGTATCAATATACTTAATAGGGCTATAAATTTTTGAATATATATAATTTAATGTTGTTAGTCAAAAAACACAACAACGGCGTGGAAGGATTTTGTGAACACCCAATAAACGAATTTCAATTTTTAACCATTATTAAAAATTATTTTTTTAAATAATCGTCAAAATAATCGCTGATTTTTTGCATTAAATGTACTCTGTCTTTTCCTAATACATTATGCTCGTGTCCGGGATAGACGTAATAATCTATTTGTACTCCTTTTTTAACCGAAGATTCTATAAACTTCAAAGAATGTTGCCACACTACTACATTATCGTCAGCCCCGTGTATCATCAGCAATTTGCCTTTTACATTTCCGGCTTTTTCTGTTAGTCCGGTAAGTTTATATCCTTCGGGATTGGCTGTGGGAGTTTGCATATATCTTTCGGTGTACATAATTTCATACATATCCCATTCTATAACCGGACCACCTGCTACACCTACTTTAAACACATCGGGGTGTTGTGTCATTAACGATGTAGTCATAAATCCGCCGTAGCTCCAACCGTGTACACCTAATCTGTTGCCATCTATAAATGGTAAAGATTTGAGGTAAGCTACTCCTTGTAATTGGTCTTGCATTTCTATTTGTCCGAGTTGCTTATGAGTGGCTTGTTCAAAAGCCAAGCCTCTATTGCTGCTTCCTCTGCCGTCCATTACAAATACACAATATCCTTTTTGCGCCATATAATCGTACCAGAGATTGCCCGAAGCAGGGTAGCCATTGGTTACTAACTGTACGTGCGGACCATTGTAGAGATATACTATTGTAGGGTATTTGTCTGATGGGGTAAAATTGGTTGGATATATAAGTTTGCCATAAAGGTCTGTACCATCGGCAGCTTTAAGTGTAATGTTTTCTACTTTGGCAGTTTGGTATTGGCTCAGTTTATCGGTGGCGGTTAATATATTTTGTCTTTGATTTTTGTCTTTGTTTATCACATCTATTTGCCTTGCTATATTACTGCTTTGGTAATGGTCTATAATATATTTTCCATCATCGCAAACGGTGGCGGTGTGTATTCCTGCTGTAGTTTCTAATTTATTGAGCTTTCCGGTTTTCCAATTTACGGCATAGAGGTGTTTTTCTAAAGGACTATCTTTTGTGGTAGAGATAATTAGTTCCGATTTTTTTATGTCCTTACCATTTATGCTATTTACCAACCAATCGCCCTTAGTTACTTGATTTAATAACCTGCCATCTTTATGGTATCTGTAAAGGTGCATATAACCATCGCGTTGGCTATGCCAGATAAATTCATCATCGTTAAGGAAGTATAAGCTATGTTGTGGTTCTACATATTTATCGTGTTTTTCTTCAAAAAGAATTTTTTCCATATCTCCTGTAATGGCATTGTATCTATTCATACGTAGATGGTTTTGTTCTCTATTAAGCATACCTACAAATACATTTTTTTCGTCGGGACTCCAGCTCACGCACGTAAGATATTGGTCATTGGGTTCGCCTGTTTTTAGAAAGATGGTATTGCCATTTTGTGCATCAAACACGCCTACAGTTACGTGGTGTGAAGTGCCGCCGGACATTGGATATTTTATGTTTTTGTTTTCGGCAGGTGTTTTTTGCCAATTAATAATAGGGTAGTCGGCAACCATACTTTCGTCCATTCTGTAGAAAGCAATGTAATTTCCTTTGGGCGAAAAAAATATGCCATCGTGTATGCCAAATTCGCTTCTATGTACCGCCTGTCCGTTAATAATTGTAGGTGATGGGTCGGTGGTGATAATCGAAATATGCATTGAAGAATTTACTACATAGAGATTGTTATCTATGGTATATGCAATTTGTAACGATGGTTTGTGTAATGTAATATTAGCAGCGGTTGGGGGTATTTCCGCAAATTTTTGGAGCAAAATATTACTACCTTGAAGAGCAGCTTTGTAATAGGTTTGTTTGGTTTTAAACATAAAAGAAATAGTACTCAACCAATGAATTGTAGGTAATGCCTTTAATTTTTCATCTTCTCCAAGATTTTCGTTGAGATTAGCCAACGTAAACAAGGTGCTTTTGTTTTGGTTAGTTGCATTTACTGTAATTATTTTATCGTCTTCGGCATAAGCATAAATATTGCTTTCTGGAATCCATTGCAGTTGTTTTAAATTATCGGGCATTAGTTTACCGCCTCTTAATCCCAATACTGCATCTTCCATTGTCAGCATATTTTTTTGAGCAGATACAGTAGAAGACATCAAAGCGATGCAAACAAAAGCAAAAGATACTAAACGGATAAAACGTAGCTTCATAACAAGTGAAATTTTTTTATTGATAGCGACAAAAGTAATATAAAGATGGGGAAAAGAGAATAGGGTAGGGTTATAATAGTACGCGAATGCAAAATATTTGTGTTCTTATGTTTATTTTGAACATTTAAATATACTCCTCCCCAAAGATTTTCTTAATTTTGCATTTACAATATAATACAATATTTGGGCAAATTATGTACCAATCTTTTTTCAAGCGTTTTTTTGATTTTCTATTTTCCTTTGTTGGATTTGTGGTGCTTAGTCCTGTGTTTTTAACAGTAACGGTATTGCTGTATTTTGCAAATGGAGGAAAGCCATTTTTCTTTCAACTGCGACCGGGCAAAAACGAAAGGATTTTTAAGATTATAAAGTTCAAAACAATGAACGATAAAAAAGATGCCACTGGTAATTTACTCCCCGATGGGGAAAGACTAACCGCAGTTGGAAAATTTGTTCGTAAAACTTCTTTAGACGAAATACCACAACTCCTCAATGTAATTAAAGGCGATATGAGCCTTATAGGTCCGAGACCTTTATTGGTAGATTACTTACCACTTTATAATAATACCCAAAAACGCCGTCACGATGTACGTCCGGGTATTACGGGGTGGGCACAAGTAAATGGCAGAAATGCTATTTCGTGGGAACAAAAATTTAATTACGATGTTTGGTATGTGGACAATATTAGCTTAAAAACCGACATTAATATTTTATGGAAAACAGTAATGAAAGTGATAAAGTCTGAAGGTATCAGCTCCGAAACATCGGTTACTATGGAGCGATTTAAAGGCAGTGGAGAGTAGAAATATGATGGTAGTTGAGTAAAATAGTTCAACTAATCTAAACTTTCGTATCTATTTCTAAATTACAGTATAATCTATGTTGGTTAGTAGCTGAAATGATAATTTTAGTGAGTGATTGTAGTTTTTAATGATAAGCATAATCGCTCAAATAGTTAAAGCCATCGGTAAGTTTGCCATTTTCACATATTGTAGCACGGGTTAAAATATCGCTTTCTTGATTCAGTAATTCCGGTAAAATATATTTGATGATATGCTCCCCAAAATGTTTAGATGCATCGCGTGGCAATTCGTTAGGTAGATTATCTACAGCCATTACATCTATACTTGTATTTCCGGATAAGAATGGAGGAGCTTGTTCTAAGCTGTGTTTGTCTATGCCATACACAGGATTAGCAATGGAAGAAGAGCCAATATTGATAGGCACAGAACCATCTTTGTCGCAGGTAACATCAGCGATAACACTAATTCTAAAAGCAGCATTTTTTACATCGGATTTTTCAAAAAGCCGAGGAATATTTGCGTCCCAATAAATGCCATTAAGTAATATATCGGTAGCGGTTAAATACTTTCGGAATTTGCAATTATAATCGTGTGGATTGTTATGAAAATCTATTCGAGAGTAGGTGCCTTTTTGTTTGTGTTCGTAAAGGTTAGAGCCTTTGAGTAAGGTATATACAGGATAATCGTATTCGTTTTCTAAAAAATCTTCGGGTTCTACGCTTTCAATATCCCAATGCGACATAATATCTAAAAGACCTGCTGTAACCCTTCCTGAGCCGGTAATAGCAATTTTCATTGGTGGCAATTTTACATATCTATATTGTTGCAGCATTTCGTCCATATCTTTACATTCGTGTGCAGGAATAAGGGTAAAAGTTTTTGTTTTTTTACCGTATGTCATTAATCCATTATGCGCACCTACTACTCCTGCAAAATAACCAAAACCTAAAATACGCGCACCATCAGAATAGGTAAGCGATTCGTAATCGGTCATTTTTATTTTTTTTTCTATTAAAGCCTGCATTAATGGTTTATTGTAAGGCTGTTTCTTTTTGGTGTGCGAAAAGAAAAAATAGTTTTTATTAGGAATTAGGCTGTTAATAGGTACTTCTTTGATGCCAAGTAAAACATCACAATCACTTAAATCGTTTTGTAAATTTATACCTTGCTGTATATATTCTTCATCGGGAAAGCATCTGTTTGGAGATGATTCTACAACTATTTCTATTTCCGGAAAAAGTTTTTTTGCTGCCACACACTGTTCCGGTGTAAGGGCTACACGGTTATCTGGAGGTGTTTTGCCTTCTTTTATTAATCCAATTTTTAGCATTGTATATCAGTTGAGAGTGGATAGTTAATTTTAAAGGATTAGTATTGATAGTTAATAATAAATTGTAACCCAACTATTTTATCTTTAAACAAATTAACAATAAAAAACAGCAATCAGTAATCCTGTTGCTGTTTTTTTATTGTTTAAGGTATTGTACTAAAGTTTTTCTATGATTAAAGAAGTAGCACCACCACCACCATTACAAATGCCGGCTAAACCATATTTGCCATTGTTTTGCTCTAATACATTAATCAGTGTAACTACTATTCTTGCACCACTACAGCCCAATGGATGTCCCATAGAGATAGCACCGCCATTTACATTTACTTTTTCTACCGGAGCATTTAATAATTGGCAATTAGCAATATTTACTATACTGAATGCTTCATTGAATTCGAAATAATCAATATCATCAACAGTTAATCCAGCTTTGCTTAATGCTTTTTGTGTAGCTGGCGTTGGAGCGGTAGTAAACCATTCCGGTGCTTGTTCGTAATCTGCATAAGATTTAATAACTGCCAATGGTTTAATGCCGAGTTCTGCTGCTTTTTCTTTACTCATTAAGATTAATGCTGCTGCGCCATCGTTAAGTGTAGATGAGTTTGCCGCAGTGGCTGTTCCGTCTTTTGCGAATGCAGGTTTTAAAGCAGGTATTTTGTCAAATTTAACATTAAATGGTTCTTCGTCTTTATCTAATATTTTATCCTCACCACCTCTTTGGGGTATTGCTACCGGAATAATTTCATTAGCAAATTTTCCATCGTTAGTGGCTGCCTGACTTAACTTATAACTTCTGATAGCAAATTCGTCTTGTGCTTCTCTTGTAATGTTGTATTTTTTAGCGCAAAGCTCTGCTGCTACGCCCATACTATAATTATTGTACACGTCTAATAGACCATCTTTTGCCAATCCATCTAAAAGTGTAGTATCGCCATATTTATTGCCCCATCTTTGTGTAGGATTGTAAAATGGTACATTGCTCATACTTTCCATACCGCCGGCAACTACTATTTCGGCATCACCCGTCATAATGGATTGTGCTGCTTGTGTTATTGCTTTCATACCACTTGCACATACTTTGTTTACTGTAGTAGCACATACGCCGTCTGGTAAGCCTGCAAATTTAGAAGCCTGACGTGCAGGAGCCTGCCCTAAGTTAGCTTGTAACACAGAACCCATAATTACGTCATCTACTAAGTTGGGGTCTAAGTTTATTTTATCCAAAGCACCTTTAATGGCAAATCCGCCTAATTGTGTGGCAGAAAAATTTTTTAAAGTTCCTCCAAATGTACCGATGGCTGTACGCACAGCAGAAACAATTACTACTTCTTTCATATCTAATTTTAATTGTGAATAAATTTTTAAAAATTGCGCAAATTTACTCTTTTTAGCCTTATGAATTTACATATAGTTTAGTGTAATATAGTTTTGTGGAAAACAGTGGGATTTTATTGCAATTTACTTTTTTACTTCCATTAATTAATGGTTCTTTTGAAAATATATCTTGTAATAAAAATGCCTTTACCATCTTTATCGCCCGAATCGCTTTCTACACCACTTGTAACATAGGCTAATTCCCACCCTTCATTGGCTATTTCGGTTAATTTAGCAGATATTACCGCATCGTTTGAAGCTATGTTTTGAAAATTGATACCTACTGCGCTATAGAAATTTAACAATTTTGTTTCGTTGATGTCATCTACTTTCACATCTTTTCTTTTTAAATTACCTTGTTGCGACTTGCCGTTTTCTCTGTCTGCCGATATTTTACTTATATCTACCTCTTGTTTGTTTTCTACCATCATAGACCTACCTATACCCATAGGAACTATTGATTCTACAGAGGTTATAATCTTATACTCTACTTTTTGAGCTTTTGTACTTAAAATAGACATTGTTAAAAATGCCAAAATAATGATTGCTTTTTTCATTTTGTTTTTTGATTGTAAGATTAGAAAATTATGTTATTTATTAAGATTGTTGGTTTTGAAATTACTCTTCTACTACCAATACACCTCGCATAATGGCAGAATGTCCCGGAAACGTACATAGATATACATAAGACCCTGCTTTGTCTATGGTAAATTCTACTGCATCGTATTCGCCGCCTCCTAACATTCGAGTATATGCTATTATTTTATCTTCTTGTTTTTTGGGGATATAATCTGTGCCTACTGCACTTGCTGCTTCATTTACAAATGCAGCTACATCTGTATCCTCTTTTAATACTACAATATTATGCCCCATTGCATTTTTCTTTATTTTTCCTGTATGTACTAATACTAATTTAATGGGTACGCCTACTTTAGCTTTTAATTCTTTTTTATTGTATTTCATTAAATCGTTTCCTTCTATGGCTAAGACGGTTTTGCCTTCTATCTGCGCAGTGTCTATAACCGATACAGGTGGTGGTGGTGCAGGTTTTGAGTTTTCTTGTGCGCTTCCACAAGATATTAGAGTAATAACCGCAACTGTTACAATGATTCTAGATAACATTTTGATATAATTTTAATTGAGAGTAAATATTTGGAGCGCAAAGTTACAGCACAATCATTTTATAATAGATGATAAATGTCAATTAGTTGCAAGATTATAAATACCAATCTTGTATTAATGATTTATATGCATCAGAATATGCTCCAATGGAGTTTCTGATATTCAGAGTATGGTAAAATTTTGTTGATTTTGTTTTACTCATTATAGCAATTATTCTATTCGGATGTTGCCCTATTTTAGTATATATTTCGTACAGATTGTTTACAAATAATCCACTCTTTAATGCTATTTCTTCCCATTTTTCCCATTCTGGAAATGGATACATTACACAAAACTGTCCATTAGGAGATAATAGCTGTGAAACAGCAATGGCAAGTTCCGATTTTGTAAGGCTAATTTCGTGCCTTGCAATGGATTTTTGTAACGTATTAGACACTAAATTTTTACTGAAAAATGGTGGATTAGAAATAATGGCATCAAATTTTACTTCAAGGTTTTGTTTGTAAAATTCTTGAATAGAAATAGGTTGTATCGTTATTCTTTCTTTCCAATTGGATTGCTGAAAATTAATGTGAGCTTGCTTTACCGCACCACCATCAATTTCGGTGGCGGTAATATGTGCATTAGAAAACCTTTGTGCCATCATTAAACTTAACAATCCTGTACCGGTGCCAATATCCAAAATCGTATTGGGTGTATTAAAATGCAAAGCAGCTAATGCACCCTGAATGCAAGCATCAGACGACACTTTCATAGCGCATAAATGTTGCTCTACTCTAAACTGCTTAAATTGAAAATAATTATTAGCCATAGACTAAGACCTTGCTGATGGTATGATGCTCCAATCGGAAAAATCTTTTTCTAAGTATTGGTAATATGCAGTTATGCCAATCATAGCAGCATTATCGGTACAGTATTCAAATTTTGGAAGATAAGTTTGCCAACCTAACTTTTTCCCTGTATTTTCTAACTCTGAACGGAGAAAACTATTAGCACTTACACCACCTGCAATTCCTACGTGATGTATATTATATTCTTTGGCTGCAATGATTAGTTTTTTCATCAAAGTTTGCACTATGGTATATTGCACTGAGGCACAGAGGTCGTTAATGTTTTGTTCGATAAACTGAGGGTTTACTTTTACTTGTTTTTGTAAAAAATACAGAACAGCCGTTTTGATACCGCTAAAACTATAATACAATCCATCTATATCAGAAATGGGAAAATTAAATTTTAAAGGATTGCCTTCTTTCGCTAATCTATCCATAACAGCACCGCCGGGGTAGGGTAGTCCTAACATTTTAGCAATCTTATCGAATGCTTCTCCTGCTGCATCATCTTTGGTAGTGCCTATAATTTCGTGTTGTAAATGGCTACGACAAAGCACTAATTGTGTATGCCCACCGGAAACGGTAAGGCATAAAAACGGAAATTCCGGTTTAGGATCATCTATCCAATGCGCTACAACGTGCGCTTTTACGTGCTTTACGGCAATTAAAGGAATATCTAAAGCTTGCGCAAAACTTTTGGCAAAACCTGCTCCTACTAATAGGGAGCCGATTAATCCCGGTGATTGTGCAAATGCTACACAAGTAATGTCGTTTTTACTGCACTCTGCGGTTTTAAGTGCTTGCTCTACTACCGGAACTATATTTTGCAAATGCGCGCGCGAGGCTATTTCGGGTACTACACCACCGTATTGCTCGTGTACTTTTTGCGTAGCTACGATATTACTCAAAACTTTATTGCCCTGCAATATAGCAGCAGCAGTTTCATCGCAAGAAGATTCTATAGCTAAAATTAAAGGCTGATTCATTGAACGAAAATAAGTGCAAATATCTGTAAAAAATGTTGCTAATAAAGTAAATATTGTAGAATGTAATGATGTTTTAATTTATTATTTTTGTATTGTAAAGTTCGAAAATTCTAAACAAATTTAACATGAGAGGATTGTTGATATTTTTATTTATAATTTCAAGTTTAACAGTTAATGCTCAAAGTTGGTCACCGGCAGTTGAAGGTAAAAAAAAATTTTATACTAATGGATTTCACTATTTACGAATGATGATGTATGATTCTGTTATTACAAACGGAACAGAAAAATATTTTTACCCATTCAAAACATGGCGAGGGTCTCCTTGTCAAGATTATTGGGAAATCGAAACTTTTGATTCTAATGGGGCATCGTGGTGGGGAAAAGAGATAGTGATAACAGATACAGGAGCATCATTGTTTTATAATTATGATAACGAAATGATTGAATTAAAACATTTATCTGATATCGATGATGAATGGGTTTTATTTCACTCAGACAGTTTGAATATTGTGTATCATGCTAAAATTACTGCATTAGACACAATGACCATACAAGGTATGCTTGATTCTATTAAAATGATTAAAATAACAACTTTAGACAAAAATAATAATCCAATTGCGGATTCTTTAGACGGTTTGGAGTTGATATTAAGCAAAGAACACGGATTAATTCGAACTTTAGATTGGTATATGTTTCCATACAGAACTGACAGTTTTTATAAACCTTCAAGTATTGATTGCTATTATATGCAAATGTTAAAAGATGGACAAATTTATAATGTACAAACCAAAGGGCTTATTTTTAATTTAGTAGATTTAAAATCCACTTCTATGGCAGAAATGTACGATTACGAAATTGGTGAGGTTTTACATTGGCAAAATATGTGGTATTGGGCACCTTCTCAATTTAACTATACATATTGGGCACATAAAGTTGTAGAAAAGAAATTTTCCGATTCATTTGTATATTATACATATATAGAATTAACAAGCGGTGACACTACTTATTCAAGCCACTCTAAATATGATTTTGCAATAGACTCAATTACTTTCTTACCTGAAAAAAATCTTCCAGACCATGCAAATGTAATTTACTATTTCAATCCTAAGGATAGCAGTTTTTGCTACCTTTCCCCTATGATAGATATTTTTGAAGATTTAGGCATTTTTAATGGCAACTATTCGGGAGGTTTAGTTTCATATAAAGTAGGCTTAGGTTGTACCTATCGAATATACGGAAATTCTCAAACTTTTTTACATGAGACATTAATAAGAGGAGCAAAGAAAAATACAAGCCAAACACCCTGCTGGAAAAATAACAATATTATAAGCATCGGCAATGTAATATTTGAAAATACCAATCAAATAAAAGTTTATCCAAATCCAGCATCATCAATAATTAATATTAAATTAGAAAATGAAGTAAATGTATATAAGCCTTTAGAGATTTCAATTATTTCCATTTCTGGTAAAGTAATTGTAAAAACAGTACAAACAAATGCAGATTTTTCTCTTGATGTAAATAATTTAAGTCAAGGAGTGTACTATCTAAAAATAAAATCATCAACTCTTAATGATGTTAAAAAGATTGTAATTGTTAAGTAGCGGTATTGAATTGTACATATTTCTAATAATCAAAATTTTACAAATTATTAACTAACCCCAATCGGGGGTATTTTATTGTAAAAGTCCATAATTTACTGTTCCTTAATTATTTTCAAATTATCTTCGCTGCAAATTTTTATATTTATGTTAAAAAGAATAATAACACAATCCTTTATTATCATTTTGGTATTAGCGTCTTTTAGTAACATTGCTTTTTCGCAAAATGCTCCGGTATGGAAAAGAGTAAATGATGGAGATTATCCTTACCGTTATGTAGATGGAGACCCCACCAACACCAGATATTATATGCTGAAAAATAGACTTACAGTTATTTTGGCACCCAATCCTAAAGAGCCAAGAATACAAACCTATATAGCTGTAAGAGCAGGTAGTAAAACAGACCCCGCTACCAATACAGGATTAGCGCATTATTTAGAGCATATGCTTTTTAAAGGAACTGATAAGTTTGGTTCCTTAGATTGGAGCAAAGAAAAACCACTATTAGACCAAATAGATGCGCTTTACGAAAAGTATAACACAACTAAAGATGAAGCAAAACGTAAAGAAATTTACAAAGAAATAGACAAAGTATCGGGCGAAGCTGCAAAATATGCTATCGCTAACGAATACGATAAAATGATGGCAGCAATGGGTACAAAAGGCACCAATGCTTGGACTTCTTTTGAAGAAACAGTATATACCGAAGACGTACCAAGCAATGCCATTAATAAATATTTGGCAGTACAAGCGGAGCGTTTTCGTAATCCTATTCTTCGTATTTTTCATACCGAATTAGAAGCTGTATATGAAGAAAAAAACAGAGGATTAGATAACGACGGTCGTAAAACTTTCGAGAAAATGTTTGAGCTAATGTTTGCCAATCATAATTATGGAAAACAAACTACCATAGGTACTATCGAGCATTTAAAAAATCCTTCTTTAGTAGAAATACGTAAATACTTTCATAAATACTATGTACCTAATAATATGGGTATAATAATGTCAGGAGACTTTAACCCCGATGAAGTAATTAAAGAAATAGATAAAGCATTTTCTTACTTAACACCTAATCCGGTGCCACCATATACTTTTGAGCCGGAAAAAGAAATTACACAACCAATAATAGGTAACGTAGTAGGTCCAGAACCTGAATTTATAATGATGGGTTATCGTTTTCCCGGAGCATCGCACAAAGACGCACAAATATTAGAATTAGTAGGAAAAGTATTAACTAATGGCTCGGCAGGTTTAATGGATTTGAACTTAGTCCAACAACAAAAACTATTAGGAGCCTATGCTTTCACTTATTTATTGAAAGATTACAGTATGCTTATATTACAAGGCAGACCTACCGAAGGTCAATCTTTAGATGAAGTAAGGAAATTAATTTTAACAGAAATCGATAAGTTGAAAAGTGGAGCATTTGGCGATGATTTGTTACAAGCTATTGTAAATAATGAAAGAAAAAGTGCTATTGAAACCAACGAGAATTATAGCTCTCTCGCTTACGAATTAGTAAATTATTTTACTACAGATTTGAATTGGGCTAATAGAGTAGCCTATGTCAATAATCTTTCTTCTATTTCTAAAAAAGATATAATAGATTTTGCCAACAAATATCTTAACGAGAATTATATAGCTGTGTACAAAAAGCAAGGCGAAGATAAGGATATAGTAAAAGTAGAAAAACCAACGATTACACCTGTACCTATCAATACAGAGGCGCAATCCGATTTTTCTAAAATGGTGCAAAATATGCCCGAAAATAAAATAGAACCACAATGGTTAGATTTCTCAAAAGATATCAACAGAGGTAAAGTGGGGAGTTTCGACTTGCTTTCTATTCCTAACAAAGATAATGAGCTCTTCCGTTTATACTATTTCTTTGAAACCGGAAGTTGGGCAAATAAGCTATTACCATTAGCAGCAGAATATGTTAATTATATAGGCACATCTAAAAAAGATGCAGCCTCAGTAAGTAAAGAGTTTTATGCTTTAGCTTCTTCTTTTAACATAAGCGTAGGCAACGAAACTTCTACCATCAGTTTAGATGGCTTGAATGATAATTTTGTAAAATCAGCAGCATTATTAGAAGAGCTTTTATTGGATTGCAAAGCAGATAAAGAAGCTTTAGAGGCATATAAAGGCAGGTTGAAAAAAGCCAGAGAAAATGCTAAAAAGAACAAAGGACAAATAATGCGTGGATTAGTTAGTTATGCGCAATATGGTGCTAAAAATCCATTTAATAATGAATTAACAGACAAAGAATTAGAAGCACTTACTGCCGAAGATTTAATTAACGTAATAAAAACTTTATTAAAGTACGACCACAAAGTTTTATACTACGGACCAATGACAGTAACCCAATTATCTACAGCATTACCCAAAGTACATAGACTAAACAAAATGGCGAATCTACCACTGCCAAAACCAGCAGTATTTAATGCAATAGACCAAAATAAAAATAGCGTACTTTTTGCACATTACGATATGGTACAAGCAGAAGTACAATGGATTAGAAATTCTACTAAATACGATGCCGGTAGAGTTCCTGTAATCTCTTTGTTTAATGAATATTTTGGCGGCGGTATGGGGTCTATCGTGTTCCAAACTATTAGAGAATCTAAAGCATTGGCTTACTCTACTTATGCTGTTTATAGCAATGCTTCTAATAAAGCATATAGAAATAATTTACGAGCTTATGTGGGTACACAATCCGATAAATTTAGCGAAGCTATAGCTGCAATGAACGAAATTTTAGACGAATTACCTAAATCGGAAAAAGCCTTAGCTACTGCACAAGATGGCTTGCGCAAATCTTTAGCAACGCAAAAAATAACACAAGAGAGTATTATTTTTGCGTATCTCAGAGCCGATAAGTTAGGTTTAGATTACGATATACGTAAGAAGGTTTATGAGCAAATAAACAAAATAAGCTTTGCAGATTTACAACAATTTCATAAAGCAGAATTCTCTAAAAAACCATATACATATTGTGTATTAGGACACGAAGAGAAAATTAATAAGGCTGATATAAACAAACTTGGAGAAGTTAAGGTACTTAGTTTGGAAGATATATTTGGATATTAAGCCATATTGGTATTAAATGGCAATTTTATGATAGGGAAACAAATTGTTTCCCTATTTTTTATATTGGTATAAAGTGTTTACGTGAGTGTTTTTGCAATGTAATTTTGGTGTAGTGAGTATTAAAGCATTGCGATAAAAATAAAATTACAATTCTGTTTTTTCTTTTCTGAATTTACAATTACCTTTGCGCCTGGCAAGTCTTATACGACCAGCTCCTGTTGAACTTCCCCAGGGCAGGAATGCAGCAAGGATAAACGGTTGTAGCGGTGCGATGTAAGTAACTTGCCTTTTTTTATTTAAAAATATTTCCAATCCTTTCCTAATTTCCTTTTATGAAATTTTTTATTGATACAGCTAATATTGCGCAAATTAAAGAAGCACACGACTTAGGCATTCTTGATGGAGTTACTACTAATCCGTCTTTGATGGCTAAAGAAGGCATAAAAGGAACAGATGCTATAATGCAGCATTATATAGATATTTGTAATATAGTAGATGGTCCCGTAAGTGCCGAAGTTATATCTACAGATTTCGATGGTATTATTAGAGAAGGGCAAGCATTGGCAGAGTTGCACGAAAATATAGTGGTTAAAGTGCCAATGATTAAAGATGGTATTAAAGCTATTAAATGGTTTACAGACCACGAAATTCCTACTAATTGCACATTAATTTTTTCTGCAGGTCAAGCTATATTGGCAGCCAAAGCAGGAGCTACAATGGTATCGCCATTTATCGGTCGTATAGATGATAGCAATTGGGATGGTGTGGCTTTAATCAAACAAATTGTAGAAATATACAATAATCAAATGTTTGAAACCGAAATTTTAGCTGCTTCTATTCGTACTCCCTTACACATAGTGCAGTGTGCCGAAGCCGGTGCAGATATTTGTACTTGTCCGCTAAATTCTATTTTGGGCTTATTAAAACATCCTCTCACAGATATAGGTTTGGCACAGTTTTTAGCCGATGCTAAGAAAATATAAAGTGCATATTCTCATTGTTTATTTCTTTTAAGGCTGCGGTATAGGCTCTACAGTTAGTTTAATACCTTGCTTGTCTATATAAGTAACAGTCATCTCCAAGAGATGAATTGTCCATTTTTCCACACCGGCATCTGCCGCCTGATTGCAAAAAGTTGGATAGTCCGTCAGTCCTTGCTGATGAATGGCAATTGAATGTTTTAACCCACATTGCGCATTACAATCACCTAAAATTGCTTAGATTGGGGCTTTGTAATTTTTTGAGTGGCGGTTTGTGTACTACGGATTTTTCTGATTTCCTTTTAGTAAATGGTCGTGCTGGGAGTTTGAGGATGTCGTACAATTGTCGGAGCTTGTCGGTGGGTTTTGAGCATTTGCGTACAGTGATTGCATTACCTGCCGAGTTGTAACCGGTAGTGGTGATTACTTTTTGCGTATTGCCTATTCTTACTATTTCTTTCCAATTATAATTTATGCCTTCGGCTTTTAGTTTGCATCGTAAGGTATTGACTAACCAATAGGATAATATGCCCAAATGCAGATGTGCCAATGTAGATGCATCATTTTTGTGATAGATAGGGCGTAGGTCTAAATCATTTTTTAAGATTCTAAATGTGCTTTCTATTTCTCTTATGGTATTGTACACATCCCACACTAATGCTTCGTTGTCAAAATCTAAATCGGTTCGTAAAATGTATTTGCCTAACCCTTCTTCTTTTATAGCAAACTTTGCTGCATCTTTTGTCCAGGTTAATGCTGTTGCGATAGTGTTCGTTTCGTCGGTGGTGATAGCTATTTTGTAATATTTATATACTGATGGGTATTTTTCTGCTAATCTACCTATACGCCTATTTACTTTGTCATAAGCTTTTATGCCGCCTTTTCTGTGTAGTGCCGATTGTATTCTTTCTAATTCCATTTCCAATCTTTCTTCAAAGAGGTTTTTCATTGCTGTTTCTTTCAATGCTTTATCCGGACTATGTACCTCTAAATAATAATCGATATCGGAGGCTTGTGATACTATCTTTTTTAATACTAATTTTTTGCCTGCCTTATGTTCGTAAATGGTAGTGGGCTTTGTGCTGTCAAACGAATAGTCTTTAAGTTTACTACGGTTTACACATAGGTAGTGATAGCCTTTGCTTTTGATGGTGTTTAGGTTTTCTGTAGTAGCAATGCCTGCATCTATTACTACCATTGCAGGATGATTATTGCTTTGGTATTCCAATCCTTGTAGTACGCTGCTTATATCGCTGCTGTCTGCAAAATTGCCTTCGTGGATAGAGGAATATTTTACAAATCCATACATATTTACCACCATTGCCAATACTACTAATTTGGCATCGCTGCGCTTCTCTTTGCTTCTTCCGAATTGGGCTAATTTGCTATTGCATTTTTGTCCTTCAAAATAAGTGTTGGTAAGGTCATAAAGTAATATCTTATCCTGTATGTCAAAAAGCTCATTGGTACGTATGGAAAGCTGTTGTTCTAATACTTCTTTGATACCATAGAGTTTTAATGCACTACGGTATAGTTTGTCTTTATTGATGTTTGCTAAAGGGTAGCCTGTAAGTTCGCATACGGCAGAGTTCTCTTGTATCCATCGGCTGGTTGATAGTTCTGATGCGGGATATACCGCACGACTGATGATTTGGGTTTGTGCCAGCTGTGCTTGTTCGGGTGTAAAGCCATTTGCTAAAAGTGTTTCCTTAATGCCTAATTCATTATAGACGTTGTAGCACATACGTTCTGCTCCTATCTCCCGTACATTTTTATGCTCCATAGTATCTGCATCTATCTTGTGATTGTCGGGAGCATATAAGGTAAGGTCTATTTTTTTGCCCTCTACAATACGCTGCCAAAGGTCATTTGTCCAACTACGTACCAGCTCGTCTTCGTGCTCAAAAAGTGTTATTTTGTGTTGGTAGCGGTCGG
>CAYUXT010000051.1:0-16645 GCA_964448955.1 uncultured Taibaiella sp.
ATGGCGGCAATAAAACTTTTGATAAACTATAAAAAAACATTTAGGACAGTATTGCTCTAATTTTATTTTGCTCTACTGCAAATAGCCAAAGTACAGACAATATAAAACTTGTAGAAGAAACGATAAGAAAATACCAAAACCACAATAGCATATCGTATAATATAGAATATATGATAAAGTATTTTGATGATGACACTCCTTCTTATGTCAATAGTTTTGTACAAATGGTAAAATCCAATACAGATACTATTTTTAAAGGATCTTTTGCATATAGTCGAAAAGACTCTTTTGCCGATTTAATCAAATACTATCATGCTGAAAAACTGTATGTAATTAATAAAAAAGATAGTGTAATAATGAGATTTGACCCTACTAAAAACCAAACATTTCCAATTCATGGAAATATTGATGGCAGTGTCATTAAATCCTACTTTTTAGATATTGAAAGTTTATCCCAAAAATTCAACGATAAAGAGAATAGCATCAGCTATAAAGATTCTGCACATTTTCTAATAATTACCATCCGCTTTCCCGACGAGGAAGATTACCATAGTTGTAAAAAAACATACTATATCCATAAAAGTTCTAAAATCATTTCTAAAATAACTTATCAAGCAGGATATTTAGACCAAGTACAAAATAATCATTGGATTTTGGATAATGTGGTTTTCGATAAAGTAAATACAAAAGATATAGAAAATAGGATAAACCCTTATATAAACAAATTTCCCTTTAAGGATTACGAGCCACCAAGCGAAGATTATTTTAATCTTTTAGATAGTGGCAAAACCACTCCTCCACTTACAGGAAAGCTCTATCCCAATTACACAGATGAAAAAGTATTAGAAATCAATAAAATTACCGTTTTAGATTTTTGGTACACATCTTGTATGCCTTGCATTAAAGCTATTCCTGAGCTCAATAAACTTAAACTAAAGTATAAAGATAAAATTGAAATAATAGGTGTAAATAACCACGAAAGCGAAGAAAATAACAAGGATAAAATTGCAGCATTTTTAAATCGCACACCAATGGAATATCCTATCTTTTTTGTAAAAGAAATACCAACAGAATATAATATTAAAGCCTACCCTTCAATCTATATTATCAACAAAGACAGCAAAGTAATTCATACTCAATTAGGATTTAGAGAAGACACTTTTACTGAATTAGATAAAATAATAAGCGAATTTATTACTCCTGAATAAAATATTTTATACCTAAAAAAATAAAGAGCAGCATAATTAATGCTACCCTTTATTTCCTAAATATGATATTGTTACTATATTATAATGCTGCTTCGTATCTTTTAGCTACTTCGTCCCAATTAATTACATTCCAGATAGCGGATAAGTAATCGGGGCGTTTGTTTTGGTATTTAAGATAGTATGCATGCTCCCAAACATCTATACCCAAAATTGGCGTGCCTTTTACGTCAGCTACATCCATTAAAGGATTATCTTGATTGGGTGTAGAGGTTACTTCTAATTTTCCGTCTTTAACAATTAACCAAGCCCAACCGCTACCAAATCTTGTAGCTCCTGCTGCATTTACTTTTTCTTTAAGTGCATCTACACTACCAAAAGTAGCATTTATAGCATCTGCTAAACTACCAGAAGGCGCAGAGGCATTAGGAGTGAGTATAGCCCAAAATAATGAGTGATTGTAATGACCACCGCCATTGTTACGTACTGCTGCGGGATATTTAGAAATATTTTTTTGCAAATCTTCTAAAGATAATTGCTCTGCATCTGTACCTTCTATTGCTTTATTAAGGTTATCTACATAAGCTTTGTGGTGTCTGCTGTGATGGATTTCCATTGTTTGTGCATCTATATGTGCATCTAATGCATTGTAATCGTAACCCAATGCAGGAAGTGAATGTGCCATTTGTTTTTTATGTTTTTAGTTATAAAAAATTGTACTTAATAATCGTTTGCAAAAGTAGTATCTAATTTATGGAACTGCAAATTACAAGCTATAAATAGTAATTATGTATGTATTTAGAAATTATTTTTTCTCTAAAAAACGAACGGTAAATAAAAGTAGCGAACCTATAATAGCAGGTAATACTATATTTAATAACCATATAAAATAACTACCCGAAAGTATAGACAAACTATTGTTTGCCAATCCTGTTTCGGTAAAAACAAGCCCTGCAATATAACCGCGAACGCCTAAGTCTGCAAACATAAACGATGGTATTACTGCAATCATCCAAAACATTAATGCTGATGCAATGGGTGCTATATACCATACTACTCCGGCACCTAAAACATTTATGATGATACAAAACTGTGCATTGTAAATACCAAATCTTACAATGGAAAGCAACAAAACAGTTCTTAAATCTTTACCGGAATATCTTTTAAGAATTCGGAATGCAATAGTAATTTTCTTTAACCATTTTATTTTGTCGGTAAGTGCTGCTATCTTTTCTATTTTCCAATAAATTAAAAAAAGTAATGCGAGCAATAAAAAACAAGCTAATATTAGCCCAAAATGCCACTTTCCTAAAGGATAATAAATATAAAAAGCAACCAATGCTATTAGCCCAAATATAAATGTAGCAATAGCCTGAGACATGTTGGAAACCAATGTGGCAATTGCCGCTCTTAGCTTATTGTTATTTTTTACATACAAAATTCTTCCTGCAAAATCGCCCACTTTTCCAGGAGTTACAAATGCAAATGATATACCGGTTAATACAGAACTGAATGCCCTACGCAAAGATATTTTTTCTATTTTGGATAAAAGCATTTTCCATTTAACTGCTTCCGTTAACCAATTTAAAGGAGCTAAAATAATTACCAAAACCACCAAAAACTTATTTGCAATTTGCCAACTTGCTTTTAAATCTTGCCACTGTGTTTTTAATGAAATATTTTGCGTTAGTTGGTTGTAGATAAGCCATAGCAACAATGCTAACAACACCAATGCGATGCAATAATTAAGAATTCTTTTTTGGTATCTCTTATAAATGTTCAAGTTTTGTAGCTTTGTGTAAATTAAAGTCTAAAATCAAATGTCGGTAATTCTCGGTATTGACCCCGGCACCCTACACATGGGGTATGGAGTAATAAGTACTGACAAAAGTAGTATATCTCTTTTGGAAATGGGCGTATTGCATTTGGCTAAATATAAAGACCACGCTTATCGATTACATTATATTTTCGAAAAAGTAAGTGCATTAGTTCAGATATACCAACCCGATGCAGTAGCATTAGAAGCACCATTTTTTGGAAAAAATGTACAAAGTATGCTCAAGCTCGGACGCGCTCAAGGTGTAGCTATTGCAGCAGCAATGGCGCACGGCAGCCCCACCATAGAGTATGCTCCCCGTAGAATAAAACAATCGGTTACAGGCAATGGTAATGCTTCGAAAGAACAGGTTTGGAAAATGCTGCAACAAATTTTAAAAATAGAAGAAAAACCCGAATATGCCGATGCCACAGATGCCGTCGCTGCTGCACTTTGTCATCATTATACCAATAATGCCAATATACCACAAGCAAACTCCGGCAAACATAAATCGAGTGGATGGGCAGCGTTTATAGATGCTCATCCCGATAGAGTAAAAAAATAAAGACCATATACTACGAGTAAATGGTCTTTATTTTATTGAATTGACTAATCTAAAACAGCAATATAACTTAACAATAAGTATTGTATGCTTCTTGTAAATTAGCTGCTATCATATCTGCCGAACGCCCTTCGATTAAATGACGCTCAATCATGTGCACCAATTTACCATCTTTAAATAACGCTATACAAGGCGAAGATGGCGGGTAAGGTAATAGGAACTTATTACGTGCTTCTTGCACTGCTTCAAAATCGAAACCGGCAAAAGATGTAGTTAATCTATCCGGAGATTTATCTGTATTTTGTAAAGACCTTAACACTCCCGGACGTGCAGTTCCTGCCGAACAGCCACATACAGAATTTACTACTAATAATGTAGTTCCTGTTTGGGATAATGTATTATTTACTTCTTCTGCTGTTAATAATTCTTGAAAGCCATTAGTAGTTAGTTCGGCTTTCATTGGATTTACTATTTCTGCGGGGTACATATTTTTATGTTTTTTAAATTATAATTAGAAAAGCAAAGTTAATCTTAAAATAGTATATTGAATACTAAGTGCATTAATATCACATTTTTTTAAGAAAACCAGAAAAAGAAGATGAATATTTCTTAAATAACTCTCCTAATTACACAAAATATAATTATTTAATAAGGGAGAAAATAATGGAAAGTTCAGAATAGAAAATTCAAAGTGCGGAGGAGGAGATTCGAACTCCCAAGTCCTTGCGGACACAACGACCTCAACGTTGCGCGTCTACCAATTTCGCCACCTCCGCAGCATTTTTTGTAAAATTGAGTGGGCAAAGTTGCAGCATTTTATTGTTATTTACAAATGCTCTTTTTACAAACACAGAAAATACAAAAAACAATCTGATTGCTTACCGTATTGCTATCTCAAGTCTATCTCCGTATTATCACCTATGTTTAAACTTTGGATAGAGCCACGCACATAGGCGTCGCTACCTATTATACTCTCTTTTAGCACTATGTCCTCTAAATGGGCATAAGAACCGATGATACTGTTATTTATTATAGATGCATTTATTTTGGTATTTTCTCCGATAGAAACAGAAGGTCCTATTATCGAGTCTTTTATTTGGCATCCGGCAGCTATATGCACAGGGGGAATGATAACGGTATTTTCAAATGTGTCGTAATCGTTAACTGCTGCATCATTTACCATAGACTTTAATAAGGTTTGATTGGTCTCGAGTAAAGTTTCTTTTTTACCGCAATCGAACCAATTATTTACTCTAAATGCTTTAAATTTTACGCCATTTTCAATCATACTTTGTAGTGCATAAGTAAAATGGTGTTCCCCTTGCATTTCCTTTTTAACTTCTATATCGTTATCTAAAGCTTTAAACATTGCTTCTGTTTCTATAATCTTATACACGCCTACCATTGCCATATTAGACTTAGGAATAAGTGGTTTTTCTACCACTTTAAGTACGTTATCGGCATTGTCTATTTCCGCCACTCCAAAAGCACGAGGGTCATCTACTTTGCGTACCCCTATTTGAGATACATCAGCAGCCAATACTTCACTAATATTATAATCACAAATAGTGTCTCCTAATACAATTAATACCTGGTCGTTACCAATAACATTTTTAGTAAGCCAAATTGCGTGTCCGGTTCCCTGTCTTTCGTTTTGGAGTACAAAACTGCATTTAAGGTCGGGATATCTGCTCAGTATATAATCTTTTATTTTATCGCCCAAATATCCAATCACAAATACAAATTCATCTACACCATTAGCTATTAATTCATCAACTATTACACTAAGAATAGTTTTGCCAGCCATTGGAATAAGCGCCTTGGGTTGTGTGTAAGTATGTGGTCTAAGTTTGGTTCCGGCACCGGCAACAGGTATAATAGCTTTCATTATAATTGTATCTTTTACTGTTTCCTTTTCTTTATCTTTTGCAAATATAATCAATGCGAATAATAATTTTCCTAAATAATGAGCTAATTTAGCTATCGAAAATTATTGTCTTTTATGCTTCACAAAATTATTGCACCACTTGCAACTATTGTATTTATGTGTATTAACCTTGGGTTAAATGCACAAACTTGGCGGCAATCGCAGATAGATAGTGCCAATACAGCTAAATCGATTGCTTATATATCGGCAATAGAAAAAGAAGCGATTTTGTATATTAACCTTTGTCGCTTATACCCACAGGACTTCGTAAAGTACGAACTCAATATGTATGAGCCTAATGAATTATTGTCGGCAGAATTTAAGCAAAATTTCAAAAAATATAAGGCAACATTGGTTAGTAAATTAACTGTATTAAAACCTTGTGGTGCTTTATCTTTTGATTCTTTACTGTATGTAGATGCTACCTGTTATGCTAAAGAAATTTCAACTAATTTCCGAGAACCGCACGAACGTAAAATATGCCCTCAGAGTAAGTACGACGAGTGTATAGCATTTGGAGTAGAAAATGGTAAAGAAATCGCAATAGATTTATTAGTAGATACAGATGTACCCTCTTTGGGACATAGAAAGATATTATTGGATAGCAAATACAACAAGATTGGCGTAAGACACAATACCCACTACGAGTACGAAAACTGTGCTGTATTAGAATTGTATTACTAATTAGGATTTTGTATTGTTGTTTTTAAATTTATCAGCAATTATTTACTCAATTTTTACTAAAATTTTATCGCAGACTACCTTACTTAAAGTTATTTTTTTCTTACTCGAAAGCAATACCTCCATACTGCCATCGAATGGCTCAACAGATTGAATTTTTAATTGTGTATCTAAAGAAATATTACGTGTGGTTAGGTATTTCAGAAATTCGTCGGAAGAATGCGTAACTGCCGCAATAGTAACAGTAGCCCCCGGTTTGGAATCACTTAATTTAGTGTAGTCGTTCCAGGTAATGTTTCCGTTTTTGTCCGGTATGGGCGAGCCGTGTGGGTCGTGAGTCGGAAAAGCCAACAACTCATCCATTTTATCAAAAAAAATAGGTGCATTAATGTGTTCTAATTGTTCTGCAATATCGTGTACTTCTTCCCAACCCAATCCCATCTTTTCGACCAAAAACATTTCTGCCAACCTATGTTTACGAACTATGATAGCGGCTGTTTTTAAGCCTTTATTTGTAAGTCTTATGGGTTTGTAACTTTCGTAAATAACATACTCTTTCTCTTTTAGCTTTTTCATCATACTGTTAACGGTGGGCATTTTAATATTAAGCTGCTTGCTTAGCTCATTTACAGATACCTCCCCCGAGTGGATAGAAATGTGAAACAATGCTTTTAAGTAATTCTCCTCTGCTAAAGTGTTCGTCATATAAATATACAGTGTTATCACAAAAGTAAAATGTTTTATTGGTTATGAAAAACTATAAGTAATGCAAAATAATTTTGTTAGATTAATCTAATATTTTAATTTTGTGTGCTAATAAGCACAAATTCACATTATATGTTTGAACAGTTAAAAGCATATTTTGCTTCGATACATCCGGTACAAGCTGCATTTTTGGCTACAACATTTACGTGGTTTTTAACGGCTATAGGAGCAGCAGTAGTATTTTTATTCAAGTCTTTAAACAAGGTAGTCTTAGACGGTCTTTTAGGATTTACAGGCGGCGTAATGGTAGCTGCAAGTTTTTGGAGTCTTTTAGCTCCTGCTATACAGATGAGCAATGGCGAAGGTTTTATAAAGGTAATGCCGGCTGCTATTGGTTTTATGTTAGGTGCTTTATTTCTTTTTGGCTTAGATAAAATATTACCCCACATTCACATTAATTTTAAAGAAGCCGAAGGGGTAAAATCGCCTTGGCAACGCACCACATTATTAGTATTAGCCATTACACTGCATAATATCCCCGAAGGCTTAGCGGTGGGAGTATTATTTGGCGGTGCAGCAGCAGGTATTCCTGAAGCTACTATTGGCGGTGCATTAATTTTGGCGATAGCTATCGGTATTCAAAATTTACCCGAAGGTATAGCTGTAGCTATGCCACTAAGAAGAATGGGAATGAGCAGAAAAAAAAGTTTTTTATACGGACAATCTTCTGCATTGGTCGAGCCAATAACAGGAGTTTTAGGAGCTTTAGCAGTTACGTTTTTCACACCCATTTTGCCCTATGCGCTTGCTTTTGCTGCAGGTGCTATGATATTTGTGGTTGTAGAAGAAGTTATACCCGAAACACAACAAAATAAAAATACCGACATTGCCACTTTAGGTTTTATAGGGGGATTTGTAATTATGATGGTCTTAGATAGCGGATTAGGGTAGTTCTAATAAATTTTCATTTCAGATATAACAAGAATGTAATAATTGAATGAATTTTGAATTATCTTTGTTTTACTATCAATTCTTTGTTATGCAACCTGAAAAAATAAAAAACAAAGGTCAAGGGACTGTTTTCCAAAACGACTATTTGGAAATGATGACCAAAACACACCCAATGGTTATATACAGTATGTATATTCCGGTAATTGTATTTTGTCTGTATTATGCATTGTCTTACTTAGAGTTAAAAACACTAAAAGTTTGGGGATTATTTGTGGCAGGGTTATTAACTTGGACATTAATTGAGTATATATTACACCGATATATTTTTCATATTATATCCGAATCGCCGAGAGTGCAAAAAATAATTTACAAACTACATGGCGTACATCACGAATACCCTCGCGACCAAGAAAGATTATTTATGCCTCCTATTCCGAGTTTAATAGTTGCTTGTGTATTTTTTTCTATTCAGTATTTATTTTTTGGATTGTATGTTTTGTCATTTTTCCCTGGGTTTCTATTAGGCTATTTATTGTATGGTTCTTTACACTACGCTATTCATGCATTTGCTCCACCCAAATTTCTAAAAGCCCTTTGGCGCAATCATCATTTACATCACTACAAATATCCCGAAAAAGGATTTGGGGTAAGCTCCGTATTATGGGATATAGTTTTTGGCACACACATCTCTAAGAAAAAAGCAGAAAGTGAATAATTGAAGGGTTACTCTCAGATGTATTTAAAATATTATTCTTAGATATAATTACAATCGGTATTACATTTGCAGCATGGAGATTAAAAAACTTTCAATTGTAATACCTGCCTATAACGAAGGCAAGACAATTCATTTTATCTTAGATAAAGTAAAGGCTGTACAATTGGTTAATAATATTGAAAAGGAAATAATTATAATAAATGACTGCTCTAAAGATGATACAGAACAAGCCATTGAACGATATATAGCCGCCAATACAGACATACAAATACGCTACCTCAAACACGAAATAAACAAAGGCAAAGGAGCCGCACTACACACAGGCATACAACACGCCACCGGAGAATATTTAATAATACAAGATGCGGATTTAGAATACGACCCCGATGAATACAATAGACTGCTCAAACCTGTATTGAGTGGTTTTGCCGATGTGGTTTATGGCTCAAGGTTTATGGGAAGCGAACCCCACCGCATACTTTTCTTTTGGCATACTATTGGTAATAAGTTTTTGACTTTAATGTCTAATATATTTACCAATCTTAACCTTACCGATATGGAGACTTGTTATAAACTCTTTAATACGAAAATGGTGCAAGGGCTTCAACTCAAAGAAAGGCGTTTTGGATTTGAGCCGGAGGTTACAGCAAAGATTTCTCGTATTCCTAAAATCAGAATTTACGAAGTTGGCATTTCTTACTACGGTAGAACCTACGAAGAAGGTAAGAAAATAGGCTGGAAAGACGGCTTTAGAGCATTATTTTGTATTGTAAAGTATGGATTATTGAAAATGTAAAACCAGTGTGCTTTGTAAATTAAACTAAAGATGTGCATTATTTTTTTTGCTTTTGTAAGCTCTATTTAATTCTCGGGTCTATTTTTTTGTACAACAAATCGGTAAGTACATTTACAAGAATAAAGATAGTAGCACTTACTAATATTGCACCTGTAACTACCGGAAAATCAAACTTTTCTAATGCTTCTACTGTAAGTTTTCCTAATCCTTTCCAACCGAAGATAAACTCTACAAAAAACGAGCCTGCTAATAATTCTGCTAACCATCCGCTAATGGCTGTAACTACCGGAATTAATGCATTTGGCAAAGCGTGTCGCCATATTACCTGCCATTTTTTTAAGCCTTTGGCATACGCTGTTCTTATATAATCCTGATGCAGTACGTCTAATAATGCGCTGCGTGTAAGCTGTGCAATAATAGCTAAAGGTCTTATACCTAAAGTGAGCGCAGGGAGTATTAAGTTTTTTATCGAAAAATATTTATTGCCATTAATGTCGTATTCCCAAAGGCTACCCGTCATATTTAGTCCGGTAATGTCTTTAAGTAAATAACCACCGACAAAAGCTATAATTAAACCGGCGAAGAAAGAAGGTGTAGAAATACCCGCTACACTTGTAATTATAGCAGTGCTATCCCAAACTGTACCTTTATATAATGCAGCCAAAACACCCAATGCTATGCCAAAGATGGTTGCAAACAGCATAGCCGCCAACGCCAAAACCAATGTACCCGGCAATGCTTCGCTGAGCATTGTAGCAACCAATTTTTTGCTCTGATAACTTCTGCCCAAATAGGGTTGCTTAATAAATAATGACGTGCCATCTTTAGCTCCAATTATTTTTATACCATTATACTTTTGGACATTGGTATTATTGTCTTGATGTAGAGAAATAGGCGATAAATCGTTGAGATACAATACATATCGTTTCCAAACAGGTTTATCGAGATGTAGTTCTTTACGTACATTTTCTATTGAGGCTAAATCGCTTCTTTGCCCCATAGTAATGCGTGCAGGGTCGCCGGGAAGTACATTAAATAAGAAGAATACTAATGTAACTACCCCCCAAAGTACCGATATGGCATATAATATGGAACCGAGTTTTCTTTTCAATTCGTATTATTATTTGGTTGTAAAAATCTCTTCAAAGATGATTATTTTTTTTATTAAGCTGTTAAATGTTAGTTTTTTACCAAATAAAAAATCAAATTTCAGTCATTTGAAACAATTTGTTATCTATTTTCGCAAACTAAATTATTTTAAAAATAGATTATGTTACACCTTCCTAATCAAACCGCCTTTTACAAAGGTAAAGTAAGAGATGTATATACCATAGCAGATAAGCATTTAGCTATGGTAGTAAGCGACCGTATTTCGGCATTTGATGTTGTGCTACCAAAGCCCATTCCCTTTAAAGGGCAAGTGTTGAACCAAATTGCGGCTTTTAACTTAGAGGCTACAAAAGACATAGTACCTAATTGGGTATTAGACAGCAAAACGCTCCCAAATGCAACCATAGGTCTAAACTGCGAAACTTTTCCGGTAGAAATGGTAATTAGAGGAAACCTAACCGGGCACGCTTGGCGCACCTATAGCAGTGGCAAAAGAGAATTGTGTGGCGTAGCTTTAAAAGATGGTTTAATTGAAAATGATTTTTTTGATGCTCCAATACTTACCCCTACAACCAAAGCAAGCGAAGGGCACGACGAAGATATTTCGAGAGAAGAAATAATAGCACAGGGCTTAGTAAGCGAGCAGGATTATGTACAATTAGAAAACTATACAAGACTGCTTTTTGCAAAAGGACAGCAAATGGCTAAAGAAAGAGGTTTGATACTTGTAGATACTAAATACGAATTTGGTAAAATAGGAGATACTATTTATTTAATCGACGAAATTCACACACCGGATTCCTCACGCTTTTTCTATCTTGATGGCTTCGAAGAAAGACAAAATGCCGGAGAACGCCAGATACAATTGTCTAAAGAGTTTGTAAGAGAATGGCTTATGGAAAATGGCTTTCAGGGTAAGGACGGACAAGAAATGCCTGTAATGCCAGACGAGTTTGTACAAAATGTTACAGATAGATATATTGAATTGTACGAGCTATTTACCGGATTAAAATTCAATCCGATTCCGATGAGCGAAGCAGAGTTAGAGTCGAGATTAACGGAACTGTTAAATGGTATGAATTAAAGCGTAATTGTAGTATATAAAAAGAGCCAATTTAAATAAATTGGCTCTTTTTATGTTTTTTTCCTACCCTACACTATTTCCTACCCATCTCTTCTAATAGTTTTTTTCTAAATTCTTCTTCACCTTTTCGCATCTGTACTACCTGATGTGGTGTTAAGAATTTCAAAAATTCGTCGTTGTATTTTTTCTTTAATTGTAATTTTTGTTCTTCGAGTTTTTGTATTTGTTTTAGTTTTTCGGCATCAGAAAGTGTGCTTTCTTTTACTTTTCTTATTTCGCGTACATAATACAAGTTCTCGTCTGAATATTTATGATATACAGGCAAAAATTTTGCTTTTTCTGCATCACTAAGCTCCATATACTTGAGCACGATACTAATTTTCAAATCACGAATTTTAGGGTCGGGGTCGGCTCTTTTTTGTGCATAAAGAGATAATCCTAATGTCGAAATGGCTAATATGATGATTAAAACTTTTGTTTTCATTGTGTATTGCATTTTTGTATGCTACATTAATTTTTATATTTCGAGATAATCTCTTAATTCGTCTTCGGAAATGTTGTCAATAATAGTTCTAAACTCTTCATCTCTGCTATCTCTACTATCTTTACTACTCGATATGTATATTTCCACATCTGTTTCGTATTCGTCTAAATGAGAATATACATAACCTTCTATACTCTCGTAGGGTATATCTGCCAAAAGAGCGTTTATAGATTTTTCTTGATGAAGTGGTTGGTTTTGTGTTGGTAATAACAAACTATAAGCACCCAAAGCAAATATTAAAAGTATAGCAGCCGCAGATGCCCATTTGGTAATTCTAAGGCTGCGCCATACAGGCATTTCTACTACTTTTGGCAAAGTGGGCTGGGTAGCTTTTTCTACTACTTCTTGTATATTTATTAGCTCAGGTACAGCAAATGGCATTTCTTTAGAAATAGATGCCAATACCGGAGATATTATTTCTAATTCTTCTTGTGCAGATAGCGATTTTACTTTTTGGATAATTTCTGTTAATGCCTGCTCAAAATATCCTTCGGGAATAGAGTAAGGAGTGTTGGTTTTACCAAAACTATATTTTTTATTGTGTATTACTTCGTTAGCTTCTTTAACTTGTAATACAATATTTTGGGTAAAATTTTCAAAATAGTTATCGGGGATAGCATAAGGCAAAGCAATGGAGGGCAATTTAGGTGCATCGGCATTATAAATCGCTTTTATGCCTTCTGCAATCGAAATTGGGAAATGCTCAAAATACCCTTTTGGTACAAAATATGGTGTTTTTGTATGCGGTATGTTATGTGGGTTTTCCATTATTAATGCCTCCTTTTGCGTAAAATTTCCTTTTTCTAATACTTAAAGACAATTTATATGCTTAATGGTTTAATTGCCGGTAATAAATTCTTCAACTTTTTTTACGGCGTGGTGGTAAGATGCTTTAAGTGCTCCTACAGAAGTGTCTAAAACCTGCGACATCTCTTCGTAAGGCATTTCATCGTAATATCTGAGTGTAAATACAACTCTTTGCTTTTCCGGCAGACTTTGAATGGCTTTTTGCAGTTTCCATTCTAATTTATTTACATCAAATCCTTTTTCGGATTGGAGTTTATAGGCTATACCCGATTCGTCGTCGGAGATAGATAAGGAGCGTCTTTTTTTCTCTCTTTCGAGAAATGTAATGGTTTCGTTGGTGGCAATGCGGTACATCCAAGTATAAAGACTGGACTCCTCGCGGAAATTTTCTAAATATGTCCATACTTTAATAAACATATTTTGCATTACATCGTTGGCATCTTCGTGGTTTACTACTAACCTTCTAATGTGCCAATACAGCTTTTCCTGATATTTTTTAACGATTTTAGAAAAAGCCTTTTCGCGTGTGGCTTCCTCTTTAAATTCTTCTATCAGTAATTTGTCTTCTAATTGTTGTGGAATTTTATCCATTTAAAATATTTATACTTTAACCGTATTGCTTTGATATACATTTAAGCAACAAAATTTTTGCAAATGTAAATAAATTAAATTTTGAAAAAATTGTTGGTTATATTTTTATCTTCACGAAATTAATGCTTTGTTTGTATTCGTACTCTAATAACACAAAAGTATAATTTTATTTTAATATATGAAACTGTTGTCTGCATTTTTCAGATTAATCAGATGGAAAAATTTAGTTATTGTATTTCTAACACAATGGTTTATCTGGGGCTGTGTGGTGTATCCTTTAGATTTACTTTTGGGAAAAGAAGTATTTCTGCACTCATTTAATTTTTTGCTTTTATCTTTCTCTACCCTGCTAATAGCTGCCGCCGGGTACATTATCAACGATTATTTTGATGTAAGAATAGATATAATTAACCGCCCCGAAAAAGTAATAGTAGGTAATATTATTAAGAAAAGATGGGCAATGTTTTGGCATAGTTTTTTTAATGTGGTAGGCATAGTATTAGCTGTTTATCTTTCTTTTTTAGCGCGTAAATGGTGGTTGCCTCTATTGCAGATATTGTGTTCGGTGCTTTTGGTTATATATTCTGTAAAATGGAAAAGAGAATTTGTAATTGGCAATTTTATAGTATCGGTGTTAACAGGACTAACGGTATTAATTATTGCATTTTACGAGAAGATAATTTACAATTTCGTAGCCTCCGGCTTTTTTATCTACGATTATGATATACTCATTGTAAATCCTTTTTGGGTAATAGTTATGTATGCATATTTTGCATTTATGCTTACTTGGATGCGCGAAGTAGTAAAGGATATGGAAGACATTAAGGGTGATGCAGACGAAAAGTGTAAGACTATGCCACTGCAAATCGGATTGCGAAAAACGGTCTTTTTCGTTCGATTATTAAGTATATTATCCATACTGCCCCTACTCGTATCCGGTGTAAAATTATTGACAACTACCTGGTACATTTTGGGCGTTTATTTGATAGTAGCTTTAGTCGTTCCGCTTATTTTGTGGAATAGATTTTTAGCGCAAAAAACCACACAAGAGCATTTTGCAAAAGCAAGTAGATATTTAAAATGGCTAATGATTGCAGGTATTTTTTCTTTATTGGTTTATTATTTTTTGCAATACAAAATGTAAATAACTGCTTTGGTTTCATTAAATAAGCATCAATTCTTCGATAATTTTTTAGCGTTATCTTTTCATTTTGTCTTAGCTGAAAATTATCCTTAACTTTGCCACTCTAAAACAATGTGTTTTCAGAGGTAAAAAATTAAAACTCTGCTTTACAACTTCTAAATAATATTATGACTAAGTTTATATTTGTAACCGGCGGAGTTACTTCATCTTTAGGAAAAGGAATTATTGCTGCTTCATTGGCGAAGCTATTACAAGCAAGAGGATATAAGACTACCATTCAAAAATTCGACCCATATATAAATGTTGACCCCGGTACATTAAATCCGTACGAACACGGAGAATGTTATGTTACAGACGATGGAGCAGAAACCGATTTGGACTTAGGGCATTATGAGCGTTTTTTAAGTGTACCTACTTCGCAGGCGAATAACGTAACTACAGGCAGAGTTTATCAATATGTAATTAATAAAGAAAGAGAAGGAGCATATCTCGGAAAAACAGTACAAGTTATTCCGCATATTACCGATGAGATAAAACGCCGTATGCTATTGCTCTCAGAAGGCAACCAATACGATATAGTAATTACAGAATTAGGTGGTACTGTCGGCGATATAGAATCTTTACCATATATAGAGGCTGTACGTCAGCTTAAATGGGATCTGGGCGATGATACGTGTTTAGTAGTACACCTTACGCTTATTCCTTACCTGCGTGCTGCTAAAGAGTTAAAAACCAAACCCACACAGCACTCTGTAAAATTATTAAGCGAAAACGGTGTGCATCCCGATGTTATCGTATGCCGAACAGAAGAACCATTATATCAGGACTTAAAAAATAAAATTGCCCTCTTCTGTAATGTTAAAAAAGAAGCAGTAGTAGAGGCCAAAGATGCAGATAGTATTTATGCAGTTCCTTTGGCAATGCAGCAAGAAGAATTAGATTTAATTTGTTTAAAATTATTAAATCTACCCGAAGGTACTTCTCCGAATTTAACTAAATGGAATGAGTTTTTACATAAATTACGTTTCCCGAAATCTACCGTTACTATTGGATTAATAGGTAAATATGTAGAGCTTCAAGATGCTTACAAATCTATATTAGAAGCATTTATTCACGCTGGTGCTATCAACGAGTGTGCGGTAAAAGTAGTTAATATACATTCGGAATATCTTACAGAAGAAAATGCTCCGGAAAAATTACAAAATTTAGATGGTGTGCTTGTGGCTCCTGGATTTGGACAGAGAGGTATTGAAGGAAAAATAGAAGCTATACGATATGTAAGAGAAAATAACATTCCATTCTTTGGTATCTGTTTGGGTATGCAAATGGCAGTAGTAGAATTTGCCCGCAATGTACTTGGATTAACAGATGCATTCTCTACTGAAATGGATGCTAAAACACCACATCCTGTTATCCTTCTAATGAACGAGCAAAAGGATATTCAAAATTTAGGTGGTACGATGCGACTAGGAGCATATACTTGCAAATTAAATGCAAATTCTAAATTGGCAGCAATATACCAAACCGATGTAGTGAGCGAACGCCACAGGCATAGATATGAGTTCAATAATGATTACTTAGCTCAGTTCGAAGAGAATGGCATGCTACCCGTAGGTACAAATCCTAAAAATGGTTTGGTAGAAGCTATAGAATTACCTGGAAACGACTTTTTTATTGCTACGCAGTTTCACCCAGAATATAAAAGCACAGTAGAAAACCCACACCCTATTTTTGTAGCTTTTGTAGATGCCGCAAAGAAATACAGAGATAGTAAAAAAGTGAATAATAAGAAAGAGGAAACTGCTTGATAGGTTTATATTTACAAAAAATCATCAGGTTAGAATTATTGCTTACTGGTTAATTAATCAATAACATTGGTTTGTATCGCCATTATAATCCAAAATGGCTCCTTACATTTTATACCAAGTATTAATTTTAGGAATTAAGTGCGCCTTATACCAAAATGAAATAATAAATAGACCAATATTTGTTATTTCATTTTTTTCA
>CAYUXT010000052.1:0-16249 GCA_964448955.1 uncultured Taibaiella sp.
ATTGCAATTCAATAAGTTAATTAATTTAACATTTCATTACGAGGAAAACGGGAGACACTTAATTGTACATAATATAGGTGCAGGACAAGTAATGGAAGATTGCCTTTTTGATTTTAGCATAATCGGGCATTATAGATTTAAGAAGTAGTGGATACTCATTCTCTATTAGCCTTAGCTACGGCAGCAGCTATTTCTTTAATTAATTGTGGATTGGTTTCTATAGCATTGCCGACAACTATTACTTGTGCTCCGGCTTTACAGTTAATATAAGCTTTTTCGCCAGAAGATATACCACCACCGATGATTAATGGTAATGCAATATTTGAGGACACTTTTTGAATCATCGTTTCTGAAATGGGTATTTTAGCACCACTTCCTGCATCCATATAAATTACGTGCTTGCCTTGCAATTCGCCTGCCCAAGCTGTACATAAAGCTATATCGGGTTTATTATGCGGAATGGGGGCAGCGTGGCTCATATAAGATACTGTAGTAGGCACACCGCCATCTATTACCATATATCCGGTAGAGATTACTTCTAATCCGCTTTGTTTTACTTGCGGTGCAGAAGTTACGTGGTGCCCTATCAGTAATTCGGGATTTCTGCCGGAAATAAGCGAAAGATACAAAAGTGCATCGGCAGCATTTGCTATTTGCGATGGATTACCGGGAAATAAAACTACAGGTATTTTACTGTGTTGTTTAAACGCCTCAATACAATTATTAACGTGGTCTTTTAAGAGAAGGCTACCGCCAACAAATACAAAATCTACAGAATGTTCATTGCATTTGTGTGCTATGGCTACCACAGATTCCGGAGTTACACTATCGGGATCGATTAACACAGCAAATGCGTGTTTGTTGTTAGATTTTAATTGTTGGAATTGTTGTAAAACAGTCAATTTATTACAGCTTTAAAGGTGTAATGCAGAAAAATTATTACTCAAAAAAAAATTATGTTGTTAGTAATATAACTAACAACGGCAAAAATAAAAAACATTGTTGGCAAAACTACCAACAATGGCTCAATTAACAAAAGTGTATTAGGCTTATTTTCTATGGTCTTGCCATATTATTTTTCCATCTTTTCTTAAAAGATAAAAATCTTCGCATCTTCCATCGCCTTGATTTCTAATGCCTCCATCGGGGCTGCAAATAATATTGCAATCATCGTCGTACAATTTACCAAAATTATTACAACAATAAGCAGGTATATGATATACAGTTTGGTCTTTATATCTATACTGAGAAATTACCGTAGCAGGGTTACGTACAGGATCTTTTTCTATTTGTCTAATTTCTTTTTTGATACACGAAGGCGTGTCTTTAGGTACATCTATTTTGTTACAAGCCAAGAAAACAGCAATGGATAATAAGCCACTAAGTAATAATTTAATTTTCATCTAAAGTAAATTGTTTTGTTAATAATTATTATTTTAAAAAAATATTAAAAATTGCAATATTCACCTTAATACAAGTCAAGTGAATATTGCAATGTATAAACTATTTTTTGTTTTTTAATTCGTCTCTAATTTCACGAAGCAATAATACCTCGTCGCTTGGAACAGCGGGAGCTTCTTCTGCGGGAGCTTCAGGTTTTTTAAGTTTGTTTATTGCCTTAATCATCATAAATAATACGAACGCAACTATAATAAAGTTTAAAACTGCCGAAATAAACATACCGTATTTAACACCACCGCTTGTAGCCAATTCTTCTATTTTGGTTAAGCCTGCTTGTTGCAATACCGGATTTAATATTAATGGTGTAATTACATCGTCTATAAGTGAGCCTACAATCTTTGTAAATGCAGCACCTATTACCACACCGACCGCCATATCTACTACATTGCCCTTAACGGCAAATTCTTTAAATTCTTTTAAAAAACCCATAGTTTAAAATTAAGATAGATTGTTATTTAATAATAGTTGAGCAAATTTAATTTAAAAATTGAATAATCAATGTTTTTTCAAAAAAATATAGAATTGTATTTTTGAAACCTGAAACGAAAACCTCTTGTAGGAAATTTTTTAATAATAAGTAGAAATGACACTTACAATTTATACAGACGGGGCAGCAAGAAATAATCCCGGACCGGGCGGATATGGTGCAATACTTTTTTGGGGAGATAAAAAGAAAGAATTATCTGCCGGATACAGACTTACTACTAATAACAGAATGGAGCTTTTGGCGGTAATCGCTGCATTAGAGGCTCTAAACAGAGAAGATTTATCCATAAATATATACAGCGACTCTAAGTATGTGGTAGAAGCAGTAGAAAAAAGATGGGTATTTGGCTGGCAACAAAAAGGATTTAAAGGAAAAAAGAATCCAGATTTGTGGCAAAAATATTTGGCATTACACCGAAAACATACAATTAAATTTATTTGGGTAAAGGGGCACGCTAATAATCCTTACAATAACCGTTGCGATGAGTTAGCCACACAAGCCGCCGATGGTAAAAATTTATTAGTTGACGAATGGTATGAGAATAATGAATAATATACTTTAATCTTGTACGTCCAAAAATTATTTTGACTTTTGAATTTTGACTGGTTACTGAGCGTAGTCGAAGTAAGACTTTTACAAAATGACACATTAACTTCCTTATTTTACGACAAAAATACCGTTACTTTTCTTCCTATATTATGCTTTACTGCAAAAATGGCAAACATAAACCAATGGCAATTCTTTTGTGAATAATAGTACATTACAAGCATTCAGCTTTAACAAATATTAAATATTTAATCATTTTAAATTAAAAATTAATTTTTAAAACTATGGCAAAAAAAGCAAGCATTACACCACTTCACGACAGAGTGATCGTAAGACCGGCAGTAGCAGAAACTAAAACAGCCGGTGGAATTATTATTCCCGATACTGCAAAAGAAAAACCACAACGCGGCACAATAGTAGCTGCCGGACCAGGCAAAAAAGACGAACCTATAACTGTAAAAACAGGCGATGTAGTGCTTTACAGTAAATATGCAGGTACTGAAATCAATTTAGACGGCGAAGAATTGCTCATTATGCGCGAAAGTGATATTTTGGCAATAATATAAATTCGACAATTAGTAAATTCGACAATTATCAATATTTATTATTTAAAAGTCGATTTTTACTAATATTCCATAACGAAAACCAAAAAGAATTATACCAAAATTTAACAAGCCAATAAACTCATTGGCAAATTATCAAATTTACTAATTTACTAATTTAAAGAAAATGGCAAAACAACTTTTTTTCAATATAGAAGCCCGCAACAAAATGAAAAAGGGCGTAGATACTTTGGCAGATGCCGTAAAAGTAACTTTAGGACCCAAAGGTCGTAATGTAGTAATCGACAAAAAATTTGGCGCTCCGGCAATCACTAAAGATGGTGTAACCGTAGCTAAAGAAATAGAATTAGAAGATGCTATCGAAAATATGGGCGCGCAAATGCTCAAAGAAGTAGCCAGCAAAACCAACGACGTAGCCGGCGATGGTACTACCACAGCTACCGTATTAGCACAAGCTATTATCAGCGAAGGACTTAAAAACGTAGCAGCAGGCGCTAACCCTATGGATTTAAAACGCGGTATAGACAAAGCAGTAACCAACGTAGTAGCAAGCCTTAAAAAACAAGCACAAAAAGTAGGTAACGACAACGAAAAAATAGAACAAGTAGGTACTATCTCTGCTAATAACGACAACGAAATAGGCAAACTCATAGCAGAAGCTATGGCTAAAGTAGGCAAAGAAGGCGTTATTACCGTTGAAGAATCCAAAAACACAGATACACACGTAGATGTGGTAGAAGGTATGCAATTCGACAGAGGCTATCTTAGCCCATACTTTGTTACCAATACCGAAAAAATGCAAGCAGAATTTGATAATCCTTACATCTTGATTTTCGACAAAAAAATCAGTACGATGAAAGATATTATCAGCATTTTAGAGAAAGTGGTACAGCAGGGTCGTCCTTTAATACTTATAGCAGAAGATGTAGATGGAGAAGCATTAGCTACCTTAGTGGTAAACAAGTTACGAGGTTCTTTAAAAGTGGCAGCAGTAAAAGCTCCCGGATTTGGCGACCGTCGTAAAGAAATGCTACAAGATATAGCAGTGCTTACAGGTGGTGTAGTAATTAGCGAAGAGCAAGGTTACAAATTAGAAAATGCAGACTTCTCTTACTTAGGACAAGCAGAAAGCATTACCATAGATAAAGACAACACAACCATAGTGGGCGGTAAAGGTAAAAAAGCCGACATAGTAGCACGAGTAAACCAAATAAAAGCACAATTAGACGTTACTACTTCTGATTACGATAAAGAAAAATTACAAGAGCGATTAGCAAAATTAAGCGGTGGTGTAGCCGTATTATATGTAGGAGCAGCCAGCGAATTAGAGATGAAAGAGAAAAAAGACAGAGTAGATGATGCACTCCACGCTACACGCGCAGCAGTAGAAGAAGGTATAGTGCCAGGTGGTGGTACGGCTTTTGTTCGCGCTATTGCAGCTTTAGAAAAAGTAGAAGGCGACAATGCAGACGAAAACACAGGTATCTCCATTATACGCAAATCTTTAGAAGCACCAATCCGTACTATTGTAGAAAATGCCGGATTAGAAGGTTCTATAGTAGTTAATAAAATTAAAGAAGGTAAAGGAGCATATGGTTTTAATGCACGTACAGAAAAGTACGAAGACTTATTAAAAGCAGGCGTAATAGACCCAACCAAAGTAAGCCGTGTAGCATTAGAAAACGCTGCCTCTATTGCAGGTATGCTATTAACTACCGAATGTGTAATAGCAGACAAACCAGAACCTAAATCTGCTCCGGCAATGCCTGGAGCTCCGGGAATGGATATGGGATACTAATTAATTTTGAATGATGAATTTTGAATTTTGAATGGTTAGAGCGCTGTCGAAGTAATAAGGATTTGAAATTTTATTAATATCAAATTAAAATACAATGCCTACTTGATTTTTTTCAGGTAGGCATTGTTTTTTTGAGGAAAGTAGCAGAAAAACAATGGCTACAAATCATATATATTTCCTTAATTTGTTCTTAACCACTACCCATATCGCCAATATAACGCCGATATAAATAACCAATATTTGCAATATTAATTAAATACAAAAACGAAATACACATATATTAAATGTTAATTAAAAAAAGATGTGGAGTAATTTACACTTGCGCATTTTGTATTGTGTCAGATGTAAAATTGCAACAAAAGAGCTCAAAACAATACAAAAAGCGAAATTGATTTTGCAGTCCAAACCATTGGCAAACAATTTATACTGTTTATTTTTATACTTTGTTTGGTGATTTGTAAAATGTGCGTATATTTGTGAGTTGTATGCTATGCTATGTCGAGCGTACGAAAAAAATACTATATTTGCAACATTCTTAATACTTTGACTAATGGGAAACGACAAAAACAAAAAAGTAATTAGTAACTTATCAAAAAAAGCATCTGCTATTTTTGGACTTGCAATCGCAGCTCTAACAGGAACTCAAGCTAAAGCTGTTGAATTACCTATCATTGATTTAGAGCCTACTGAAATCCAAATCAGTAATGATAGAAAGGTTAAGCCTATGCCTGTGTTAAAACTTAATCCGAACAATTTAGATGATAGTCAATTTGTTGCGAATCACAGTTCGCACCGTTCTCATTCATCTCATAGTTCTCATAGTTCTCACAGGTCACACTCATCTCACTATTCAAGTAGTTACGCTTAAAACTTGAATATATGACTTACGAAAATCAAATCAAAGATGATGAAATAATTGTCTTTGCAGATACTTCTTTGTATTCAAAAGACAGTGTTTTCAAATGTTTATATTGGTATGGAAATAAATTCCACACCAATATTGCTATTGTTAAAGGTAACGATAGAGAGCATTACAAAATAACTTTAAAGCCTTTAATTGACACCGAAATCAGTGAAGAAAATAAAATCAAAACTTTACAAAAATTAGAAAACGACTTGGTAGATTTCAATTTAAGAGATATAGTAACGAAAGAAACACAAAATGTTCGAGACCTTTTGATTGCCAAAGCCTTTTCTAATGGAGAATTTGATGAAAATCCACCTGGGGAAATTTCCGACCCTGTTGGTTTTAAAATAACTGACAATGATTAATACAATAGATAAAAAGAAAACAAGAAAATTCAAAGAATTTGAATATTATAACTTAAATGAAGATAATAATCAATATTTTCTTCTGCCTTTTCGTTTTCATAGAATAAATTCGGAAAAAGAAATCATTGTTAATGAAGTTGGAGATTATTTAATTTTACCAACAGGCACTTTTGAAAAAATAGTTAGAAGAAAAATAAACAAAGAATCTGATTCGGAATTATACGGAGATTTAATCGCAAATTTCTTTATTTCTGAAGAAATTATTAATCCTCTAATTGATGTCTTAGCAACTCGTTATAGAACTAAAAAACTTTTTCTAAACTACTTTACAGGACTTCATATTTTTGTAATTTCTTTAAGATGCGAACACACTTGCCATTATTGTCAAGTTTCGAGAGTTACGCAAAATAAAGACAAATACGATATGTCTATTGATAACATAAATAAAGGAATAGACATAATGTTTAAATCGCCAAACCCTCACGTAACTATGGAGTTTCAAGGAGGAGAAGCATTATTAGCATTTGATAAAATAAAATATGCTGTAGAAAGAGCCGAAGAAATTGCAATAGAAAAAGGTAAAACATTAACCATTGTAATTTGTACGAATTTAGCCTTAATCAATGAAGAAATTTTATACTATTGCAAAGAACATAATATTCTAATTTCTTCTTCACTTGACGGACCTAAATTTGTTCACGATTCAAACAGACATAAACCACACGCAAGTAGTTATGATTTGACAATCAAAGGTATTGAACTAACAAGAGAAATTTTAGGTTACGACCAAGTTTCTGCGTTAATGACTACAACAAAACTTTCTTTAGATTATCCTGTTGAAATTGTTGAAGAGTATTTTAATAAAGGATTTCAAGGAATTTTTTTAAGAAACATCAGTCCTTATGGATTTGCGTTAAGAACAGAAAAATCAAAATACGAAACTGATAAATTTATAACTTTCTACAAAAAAGCTCTTGATAGAATTTTAGAATATAATTTTGAAGGACATCATTTTACAGAAGATTTAGCAAGAATTTTTTTAACAAAAATTCTTTCGCCTTTTAATGTTGGATATGTTGACTTACAATCCCCAGCAGGTCTAATAAATGGAGTAATTGTTTTCAATTATGACGGAAACGTTTATGCTACGGATGAAAGTAGAATGTTAGCTGAGCAAAAAGATTTTACTTTCAAATTAGGGACTTTAAATGATAGCTATAGTGATTTGTTTTTTGGAGAAAAAGCAAATGAAATTTCAGAAATTTGGGCAAATGAATCTTTAGCAGGTTGTTCTGAATGTGCTTTTCAACAATATTGTGGTGCAGACCCAGTACATAATCACGCAACGCAAGGAAATATGTATGGTTATCGTCCTAATAGTGATTTTTGCAATAAAAATATGGAGATTATCCGTTACTTAATTGAACTTATGGAAAGTGACGAAAGTATTAGAAAAATTTTTGAAAGTTGGGCAAGAACCACAAGAAACTAAACTGTTGAATATGCTATTAAGAACAAAAGGTAAAGCCATAAACATAGACAATCATTTAGTTGGTCGAGTAACTCGAAATATTGCCAATCTTGATGAAAATACTTTTCTATTAGTAGAAGATAAAATTGTATCTATTCCACAGGAAGAGCATTTAGCTATACTTACAAAAGAATTAGAGTATGATACAAATGGAATTGAAAAAATAGTTTATAAAATTCCCACACTTGACCATTTATCAGAAGGCGATATTATTTCTGTTGGAAATGATGGAAACATCAACACCTTATACCGAATAAACTCTAATCATAATACTTTATTAGCAACAGAACGCTGTAATAGTAACTGTTTGATGTGCTCTCAACCACCAAGAGACAGGAATGACGTGCCAATGCTTTACGAAATCCATAAAAAATTAATTCCTTTGATTCCAAAGGATTGCATAGAATTAGGGATTTCTGGAGGAGAACCAACTCTAATGGGAGAATATTTCTTTGAACTTATAAAACAACTTAAAGAAGAACTTCCCAACACAGAAATTCACGTTCTAACTAATGGAAGAACTTTTGCTTGGAACGAACTTGCTGAAAGATTGGGTGAAATAGACCATAAAAGGTTAATGTTAGGAATTCCTTTATACTCTGATTATTATCAAGTTCACGATTATATTGTTCAAGCTGAAAATGCTTTTTATCAGACAATTTTAGGATTTCATAATTTAGCACGGTACAATCAACGTGTTGAATTAAGAGTTGTATTACATAAGCAATCAATACCAAGATTGACTAGATTAGCAAGATATATTTATAAAAATTTACCATTCGTTGAACACGTTGCTTTTATGGGGCTTGAATATATAGGATACACACCTCATAATATAGACAAACTTTGGATTGACCCATACGACTATCAGAAGGAATTAGAAGAAGCTGTTGAATTTTTATCTGTTCAAGGAATGAATGTATCCATTTATAATACACCTCTTTGTCTTATTCCCGACAACTTGTGGGATTATTCAAGAAAATCCATTTCAGATTGGAAAAATGATTACCTACCCGAGTGTGAAACTTGTAGTAAATTAGAGGATTGTGGAGGATTGTTTACTTGGAATTTGAAAAAACATAGCGAATATATTCAACCATTCGCATAAAAAAGCACAGCATACAACAAGCAGTTTGGCAAAAGAGCGGGTTTCTTACAAGTTTGAAAGTTTCTGCATTTAATCCGCAAAAACCATTTTTCTTTTGCATTTTTTGTAATTTAGCAAAAGAAAAAATGGTTTTGCTAACGTTCGTGCAAAATTGAAGCTTTTCGCTTCGATTTTCCGCTCCTTCGCCAAGCTGCCGGACGTTAGCACTCATTATATGAAGACAGCGATAACAACAATATTGACACTCATTTTGACAATTTCCGTTTACGGGAATGACGGAGTTTATTTGACACGTGGTGGCGTAATCTATCCGACAAAAGAGAGTAAAATTTCACTTGACAGAGAAATATTATCATTCAGCGTTCAAGACAAAGTTTGCCGAGTTGACATTCTTTTCGAGTTCAACAACCCAGAGAACGTAGAGAGAAAACTAATGATTGGTTTTCAAGCTCCGACAGCAGTTGGTGACGTGTCTGATAACATTTCCAATTCTAACCAAATCGCCGACTTTAAAATTTTAGCAAATGGACAAATACTTCCTTACAGCCTTAAAGCCGCAGAATGTGAAGATTGCGAATTAAAAGAACCGAAAGATTTTCAATTCTCGCAATTTGAGCAAGGAGTTTTTGTTTATCTTTTCGAGTTGACATTTAAGCCCGGACTTAACAAAATAAATCATAGTTACTCTTTTCCTGCAAGTTCAAACGTAGCCTTTGACCAATTTTACAATTACATTTTGACAACAGGTGCAAAGTGGGCAGGCGGAACAATTAAAAATTTGACAGTAAATTTTGACTTAGGACAAAACAAATATTTTTACGTCAATGACATTTTTGGAAAGAACACAAATTGGTCAATTATTGGAAGTGGTAGAGTGACCAATAAAAAATTCGACAATGATGCAGACTCTTCTATGATGGTAAGAGTTCTTTCGGGCAGTTTACAAATTGACGTTAAAGATTTTAAACCATTAAAGAATATAGAATTTGGAATTATTTGCGAAAATTCATTTATCACTCGACCAACTGACTTTGTGAATTTGAAAGCAGGTAAAGTATTTGGAATTTGTGGTTTAAGCCTTGACAGTGAAGTGAAATACTCAAAAGAAACTTTGAAAATTTTAAGAAACACAGTTTATGCTCAATACGGTTACTCTTTTAACAGCAAAGACTTGAAAGACTACTTTTCGCAATTTGAGTGGTATATTCCAGACCCTAACTTGACAATGGAACAAATTAAACTGACAGAAAAAGAAAAGAAATTTATAGACGAAATATTAAAACGAGAGAAAGAATAACGAGTGCTAACAGCCGTTTTGCAAAAGCGGGGGTTTCGTGCTTCTATGACAGTGAAGTGCTAAATTCAAGCTTTGTGCATCTAATGAAGTTTAGTGCTGAAAATCCCCGCCTTCGCAAAGCGGCAAACCGTTAGCCGATATTTTAAAGACAGACACGTTAAACAATGCCAGATTATAATTTTTTAAATTTATCACCTCCTGAATTTGAAGACTTGACAAAGGACTTACTTCAAAAACATCTTAAAATTACTTTAGAATCATTCACCGCTGGTCGTGACAATGGTATTGACTTGAGATATTCACAAGAAAATACAAATCAAATTGTAATACAATGTAAGCGTTACAAAGAATTTGGTTCACTTATTTCCAACTTGAAAAAGGAAGTTGACAAAGTGGAAAAACTTAAACCTAAAAGGTATATAATATCAACTAGTGTTGGTTTAACACCAAATCAAAAAGACGAAATCTTAAAATTATTCAATCCCTACATTTTAAACACAGGTGACATATTTGGCAGAAACGAACTAAATAGTCTTTTATCCATATATGACAAAATTGAAAAACAACATTTTAAGTTGTGGCTATCAAGCACAAACATACTTGAACGAATACTGCACAGTAAAATACATAATCAATCGAACTTTGAAGAAGAAGCAATCAAAGAAACAATAAATGTTTATGTAGACAATGAAAGTTATTATAAGGCTACAGAAATAATAAAGGACAAAAGATATGTGATTATTTCAGGCATTCCTGGAATAGGTAAAACAACCCTAGCAAGAATTTTATCATATCATTATTTAGCAAATGGTTTTGAAGAGTTTGTGTTTCTATCAGATTCAATTAACGAGGCATATGAAATCTATAAGGAGGGCGTTAAACAAATTTTTCTTTTTGATGACTTTTTGGGCACCAACTTTCTTGAAAATAAATTAGCTAACAATGAAGAACAACGTATTGTGAAATTCATTGAAAGAGTTTCAAAATCAAATGATAAAATTATAATACTCACAACTCGAGAATACATTTTAGCTCAAGCAAAACAAAAATATGACGCTTTCAACAATCCTTCACTAGAATTTGCTAAGTGCATTATTGATTTATCACAATACACCAGAATAGTGAAGGCAAAAATTTTATACAATCATATTTACTTTTCAAATCTACCATCAGAATACATCAACAACTTATTATCAAAAGACACATATAAATCAATAATTGAATATCCAAATTACAATCCACGAATAATACAAACAATTACAAAAGATGAGATATGGAAACATATTGAATCTTCAAAGTTTTCAGAACATTTTATTGAATTTATTAGAAACCCCAAAAGTGTATGGAAACACGTCTATGAAAATCAAATTTCTAAGCTATCTCAATGTGTCTTAGCAAATCTGTTATCAGCAGGTACACCAATTTCCTTAGAGGATTTAAAATCAATAACTCAAAACTTTGCAAGACATCATTCTCTAAAGTATGGAATTACATATAGTGAAATAGAATATAAAAAGTCCATTCGTGAACTTGAAAACACATTTATCAGAACAATAAAAGATTCCAAAAATCAAATTCTTGTAGAATATCAAAATCCATCAGTTCAAGACTTTTTAGTTTTTTTCTTTAGAGAATTACCGGACTTCGTAACTGATATCATATCAACAGGAATGTATTTTAATCAACTCTTTAAAGTGTTTTCTTATTCTGAAGATTTTGAGTATGCGATAACAAATAGAATATTATTAAACGAAAACCAGATTGCTATAGTAGTTGATAAGTTTCTTACTGAATTCGACTATCTAAATTCGACTTCAACTTCTAGATATTCAAAAACTCACTTTTCAGATTATACGAAATTGAGTGAAATTTTAAAAAACTTTAAGCTGGACAACTTCCCTCAACTTAAAATATTTGTATTTGAACGCTTTAAAGGATTACTCGAGCCTAACGATTTCGAACTTGACAATAATGACATTAAAGCATTTGTTGATTTGATTGAGGAGTTTCAATATGATATAGAATTTGACGTGCCGAGCATTTTATATCATATCTCGGAAAGCATTATTGATATGAATGATTTTGAAGAATTTGAACGACTTGAAATGACTTTTGGAGAAAAGTTTTTGGAGATTACTTCAACTGACGCAAGACACAGACAAAGAATTGACACTTTGCTTGAACTAGAAGTTGAAAATGTTGAAGATGATTATTTGGAAGACAAATTATCCGAGATTATAAGTAAAGCAGAAAAATATAACATCCCATACTTAAAGTATAAACAATCAATTGAATCAAAAATCGAAAATAAAAAAGAAGCAGAAAATGAATATGATTGGAATGCAGAAGAGAATATTCCGCAACCCAAACAAAGTGACATTGACAACGAAATAATAAAGAATATATTTGACAGCTTACGTTCGGAAGAGAAAAACATCGGCTAACAACCGTTTTGCAAAAGCGGGGGTTTCGTGCTTCTATGACAGTGAAGTGCTAAATTCAAGCTATGTGCATCTAATGAAGTTTAGTGCTGAAAATCCCCGCCTTCGCAAAGCGGCAAAACGTTGTATGAAATCCTAAAACAAGCGTAAGAACAAAATTTAGCTGAATAAAAAAACATCAGCAGGCTCACGCACATTATGGCACATTGGCAAGTCGCATAAAGCCACAGCACAAAAGCCAACCTTGCCAAAGAGCCATAATTACGTCCCTTCAATACCTATTTAAAGAAAGAGAATATACATAATCTTTTTTGCTCGTGGTGTTAGTACACTACGAGCAAAAAAGAATTTTAAACAGTTGGATATGCAACAAAACTGCATATTGGGAAAACTTAACTTTTTTGCCTAAACAAAAATTAGTGCTTCAATTTAATCATTTGGAGTAAACAACAATTGATTACCTTGATAGTCTCCATTTTCGTCAGGCACTCCGTCAATTGCCATAATTAGGTAATTTTCGATTTCACCACTTTCCATTTCAAGACTAATAGCATCTCCTACCATCGGGGTGATGCCAGTAATTGGGATTTTGGCACATTTTTTACCTGACTGCTCAGGACATACTTGTACACTACCGTTAGGATGCCAAATGCGACCACCCTTACCATAAATCTGTACGTGTGGACCTGCATTTACGCTATTTGAGAAACCACATAAAAGTCCGAAAACTGAACAAAAAACTATTTTTTTCATTTTCTTAAAAATTTAAAAAACTTCTCACTTTGAAATTGGTAGAGAAACAAACCATTATTTGTAATAATTATTTTGGAGTTATCTATTCAACAGCATCAACCATAATATTTTTAAGGTAATAATATGCATTTTTATTGTCTATTGATGTTATTAGTTCGAGTTGGAAACGATTTGATTTATCAACCTTATTAATTGACATATATTTAATAAATTCCTTTTTTTGAATAGGGAAAGAATACAAATAGGTCTTCTTGAGCGTATGCTTGTTTATCAATTCAATTGTAACCTGCATACCTGTTTTATCGTGAATTGCAAAATACCAATAATCATCTGTTAAATTATCACCACATACTATATATTTGCCAAGTATATATTCGGAATAGCTTTGCAAATAATCCATTTTGGATTTATAGGAGTTGATATTATTTTTCTTTATGTTGGTTTTATCTTTAAATAAAGTAAAAACAGTATCCATTTTATTAATTCCCATAAACATATTTTGATGGGACAATATCTGAATGTCGCCCCACAATTGATTTACTATTAAAAATTTATCTTTATCCATAAAACCAAATACTCCCCCATATGCATATCCCAAATTCAATTTCTTATTAATGGGATTTAAGCTACCGAAATCGCCAATATGTTCACCGTTATTACCCACAATGGCAATTTGAGGTATCTCATCGTAAAATTCATCTAAAAAAGGATTTATATGTATGTCCTTCATCTCTTCTTCGCTAAATTCGGTTCCTACTGCGGGCCAACCTTTACTGATTTCTAATGACATTAATGTATCAGCAAAAGTTTGTAATCTTTGATGAGAATAGGCAAAAACAGAAGATGACGGGATAGTGATTTTTGATACGTCTTTCAAATTATTGTCTAAACTCTTTTCGATTAATACCGCTTTATTGTAATATGCAAATGATGTGTCTTTGTCTTCCTCATCATATCCCCAAGATATATTGGGAATAGAAGCAATAATCGTAACAGAAGAATCAGTAACAGACTTTACACCGAGATATATAACTCTTAACAAACCGCTTTTAATACTTTCTTTTATAAATGATTTAATTTTTGTAGAATCGTCATTCTCTAAATCAGAACCAATATAATATTCCTTAACTGTTGGTGATAATACTGTACAGTTATAATCATTTTTGTTAAATACATATACTTTATTGCTATAAGAATCGCCAAAAGCTATTTTGTTATCTGTAATTTTAACATTATTGGGACTTGTGATAGATTCTCCTTTAACTTTCAGAAGAGCTACTTTATCCCAATTAAATTCGCTTTTTTTTACTTTACTCTCTGTTTTGTTTGTTATAGAAACAGATTTTGGTTCTTTGCAAGGAATATTATTATCTTGACTTATCCATTCGTTTATTACGTTTTCAGAAATGGTAGTCATCAAAGGTTGTATTAATCTAAATTTTTTATCTTTTGCAGAAATTTTGTACAAATATGGAATATTTAATCCTGTTTTTTCGTAGTCAATAGTTTGCCTGAAATATCCGTTGGTATCTATTACTATCTTTTCAAAATAATCTATTTGTGGAATGGTATTAATAAATTGACCTGCAATAACAGTGTCGGCTACATCAAGAATAATATAAGGTTTTATTCCTCTATTTTTCAACATTTCTGTTGCCGTAAATATACCCCCCTCACATCTTGGGCAAGAATTGGGTTTTAAATGAAAAATATACAAAAAACCTGTTTTCGGAAAATCTGTTTTGTCATATATTTTCTCTATTGCACCACAAATAGGAAGCATATCGTGTGCGTGTTCAGATTGTGCAAACGCCCTATTGCAGCAAACGGAAATAATATATGAAAATAAGATAAGAAATAAAATTCTCATTGTGTTGAGTTTTAATTATTATTAAAACAAAATGTTCGGGTTAAGAAAGAATTATCTTGAAAGCCCGAACATTTTGTAACATCTTGTATTTAATGCCGTACTATTCCACAGGCAAAAATACAATTTGACTTCCTTGATAATTGCCTTCCAAATCAGGCATTCCATTAATTTCAGCAATCTGAAAAAGGTTTTCTGTACCGTCAACAAATTCTACCGTTACTATATCTCCTGGAGAAATAGGGCTAAAATGATTGACTTTGGCACATTTCTTTTTGCCCTCTTCTGGGCAAATTTGATTTGTTCCATCAGGATGCGCAATTACACCGCCTTTCCCATAAATTTTAGTTGATGCGGCTTTAGATGTCAATGGCGATAATAAACCTCCAATACAAATTGCAAAAGCAATTTTTTTTAAAATAGTCATAATATAAAAATTATTATTCTCCTTTTAAAATTAGGCAGGAGTACACAAGCCTTAATTATTTTCGATTTGAATCAATTTTAATACATCAAAGGTAAAAAGAATCCAAATATTAATTGTTATTGTTTAGTTAAAGTGGAATATTATTGCGAAAACGCTATCAGATTTGATGTAAATGCGCCTAACTTCAAACAAGGTGTGGGTAGAATTTAATATGCATAATAAAACATAAACTATTAACATTCATTCAATTATGAAAAAAACAATTTAGAAACAGACAAAAAGTGGTGTTTAACACCAACAGATTCTTTGCATAAACCAAACAGGCACATTTTGCATTTTAGCACACACACAAACTCTCTGAAAAATGCAAAAAGAGCCTGCCCTCACAATCCTCAACTTACCAACATCTATTGAGCAACAAAGCGAGAAACAAAAAAGGACTTCATACAACAAGCGGTTTTATGAAAGAGCGGAGTTACGGCTAAGTTGAACGTTTCGGCTTCGTTTGTCGCAAAAACCGTTTGGTTTTTGCTTTTTTTTCTTAATTTAGCAAAAAACAAAACGGTTTTGCTTGCGTTCGTGCTAAAATGAAAGTTACGGCTTTCTTTTCCGCTCCTTCATAAAGCCGCCGAACCGTTATAGCCAATTCCCCTACTCGAAAACGAAGTTGTTTTTAGATGCTAACGGATAAGCACGAC
>CAYUXT010000053.1:0-16009 GCA_964448955.1 uncultured Taibaiella sp.
TTGCAATTCAATAAGTTAATTAATTTAACATTTCATTACGAGGAAAACGGGAGATTACAAACAACAACCAACAATAATTTTCGTTATTTTTTGTGAATCAACGCCAATCTTTTAGCATCTATTTTTCGTAAATATACATAAGCAAGGGTATAGGCTAATATATAACCCAGCAATATGCCTATAAGCGCATTAGTATTATAAATATTAGCAACAGATAACATTACTACTATCATTTGGAAGGGTAATAATATAAGTGCTGGAACATACCCTTTAGAATGTGCTATGTTTCTAAATATTAATTGATGTATATGGTATTTGTCGGAGCTAAAAGGGGAAATTTTATCGAAAAATATTTTACGCAATGTAGAAAACGTTACTTCCCATATTGGGTGAATACACAACGCAATTATAGACAAAGGGGAAATTTGTGGTGCTTCCTGATATAACAATATCAATATTATGGAAGTTATGTAGCCGATAAAATAAGCACCGCCATCACCCAAAAATATTTTGCCTTTGGGTAGATTGTATATCATAAATACGATAATACTACAAGCAATTACTAAACTAATATAATGCAAGGATTTTAGTTCTAATTGATTGGTAATGAGCAATACTCCTATTAACGACACCAGAATACTACCTGAAGCAATCCCATTTTGCCCATCAGTAAAATTAACTCCATTTACAAGAGAAAGAGAAAGTAGTAAGGTCATAATAATGCCCAAAATATAACCTACTTCAACTCCATTTATTTGTGTAATAATACTCATTGGCAGCATTACCAAAACCATTATTGGTGACAGTAGCATAATTGCTAATCTTTGAGATGGAGAAACTTTGCCCGAATAATCTTCGAGAAATCCGGCAATAAATGCAGGAATAGAAGACAACATTAAATATGCCCCAACTGTATTGTCTTGTATTATAAACATACACGACAAAAAAATACCTAAACCACCAATACGTGGAGTAGGTAAAGTATGGGCTTTTTGTACTTTATCGTAAATATCTAAAAATATACCTTTGCGATGTGTAAGTTCAATAATAAGATAATGCACCATTAGCGATAAACCAATAGAAAGCAAAATCAATAAATATTCATGGTAACTTAACATGTTAATTTTAACTACAATATATTATACTAATTTATATTATTCTTTATTCTATTTATTAGGGTTGTATTTATAAAGAATAATAAATTCTACTCTTCTGTTTTTAGCGCGTCCTACTTCTGTATTATTATCTGCAATAGGATTAATTGCCCCATGCCCCCAAGAGTACAATCTTACGGCAGCTATATTTAACTTTAATAAAACCTCTTCGGCAGCATTTGCCCTTTTTTGCGATAGGGTTTTATTATATTCGGCAGCTCCTTTATTGTCAGTATATCCATTTATTAGTACTCCGGTTTTATTATATTTTTGTAATACTTTTCCTAATCTTTGTAAAATTTCATAACTTTCCGATTTAATTAAATACGAATCAAAATCAAAAAGCATATAGTCGGGAAATAAAACTTTTAATGAATCTTGTGATATAGAAACTTGTGCTTCAGGTATTTCGTTTTTAATTTCTTCATACATTGCACTCATATAGGATTGTTTCTTTTTAGTTTTCTGAAGAGAACCACAAGAATATAAAAGCAAAGTTGATAATAATATAAATAAATATTTAGCCATATTTGGTAAAATTTGGTTTAATAAAGAAACAATTAATGGCACAAAATTACTAAACTAATAGTAATTTATTTATTTGCAAAAGATTGCATTTTTCCAATTATTCTTTAACTACTAACTTAAATCCAACACCATGTATTGTTTGTAAATCTACATCTTCTGCGTCTTTAAGGTATTTGCGTATTTTGGTCATAAATACATCCATACTTCTTCCGAGAAAATAATCGTCTTTTCCCCATACATTCATTAATATATCCTCTCTCTTTACTACAGTATTGGCATTTTGAGTAATATACAGCATTAAATCTGCTTCTTTTTGAGTAAGTTGATATAGCTGTTTGCCATCTTTATTGATAAGTAGATTGTTGTAATCAAACTCTAAGTTACCAATATTTATTATAGCTTCTCCGACATCTAACTTACGTTGTGTATGTCTTAAAAATACTTCGATACGCAAAATTAACTCTTCCATATTAAATGGCTTAGTTATATAATCGTCCCCTCCGGCTTTAAAGCCTGCTATACGGTCTTCGTCCATAGATTTAGCGGTAAGAAAGAGTATAGGTACTTGTTCGTTTTTCTTTCTGATTTGCTGCGCTAATGCCATTCCATCTTTTTTGGGAAGCATTACATCTAATAGACATATATCTACATTGTTGCGCATAAATTGCTGCCACCCCGTTTCTCCATCAACACAATATAATACTTCGTATCCATTGTCTTCTAAGTTATCTTTTATTACATAACCTAAAGTTGAGTCGTCTTCTACTAATAATACTTTTGCTTTTGCTTGTTGCATATTATGTTTTAGTTTAATTGTATTTGACTAATAAAATATTTAATTGATTAATTAATAGGTAAAAACATACTAAATGTGCTTCCTTTACCTAATTTGCTATGGCAAGATACATCTCCTTTGTGAGCTTTACAAATAATTTGTACATAATTTAACCCTAATCCAAAGCCTTTTACATCGTGTATATCTCCTGTAGGTACTCTGTAAAACTTGCTAAATATCATTTTTTGATATTCTGGAGCTATTCCGGGACCATTATCTTTTATATCTATCCTAACATTTTTATCTTTTTCGCTTACTTTAATGTCTATAACGGCATTTTCGCCCGAATATTTTACAGCATTCTCTAATAAATTTCCAATTGCATTTTTAATATGTAAGTTATCTACAAAAAGAAATAGTTCTTTTTCGGGAAAATGTTTTCTTACCTGTGCATTATGTTTTTCAAAAAGACTTGATAGGTTATCGACCGCATCATTTACTAACTTTTTGATGTCTGTTTTTTCTTTACGTAATTGTATTTCTCCTTTTTCGGCATGCGCCATTTGCAGCACTCTTTCTACTTGTAATGCTAATAGCGATGCTTCTTTGTCTATAATGGTAGCATAGTTAAGTAATCGCTGAGGATTTTGGGTTATATTGGGTTTTTTTAAAACTTCTGCGGCTATTTGTATGCTTGCTAATGGGGTTTTAAACTCATGGGTCATATTATTTACAAAGTCTTTCTGTACTTCCCTTAATCGTTTCTGTTTCATTATGGTAAAAACAATGTATCCCATAAATACTAATATGCCTAATAAAAATATGGAAGAATACACCCATATCTCTAACTCTGAAGAAATGTACTTTTTGCGGAGGGGAAAGAATACGCCGAAATAATAATTCTCTCTTGACAGTTCTGGGAAGTTTATACTTGGAGCGTAATTTACCATACTGCCGCTCATTCGTATATAATGTTTACTAATTACGGTGTCTTTTGCACAATCGTACTGTCCAAACTCAAAATCTGTAATTAAATTATGTAGTTCAAACTGCTCTCTTAACAGATGCTCTAAAAGCTCTGCCGACACCTGATGGTTTATCTGTACTATAAAATAATCTGAACTTACCTGATCTACCACATCATATAGTGGAGCTTGTGTCTTTTTGAGTTCCCATACTTTTAGAGCTACATTTTTTAGACTGCTGTTTACTTTGTAATCAAATTCTTTGTCTTCTAAATCGTAAGCACGCTTTACCCAATACACCTGTCCTACTATAATACCTATAGCAGATAGGATAGCTAACACGAAAATTAATCTTATGGCTGAATTTTTCATTTGTACATTTTTCTATACAATATAAAATGGCAATATTTAAGCACACAAAAATAAATTACTGAGGCTAAAAAATGACAGGTTGCATTTCTAAATAACAAGTAAATTACATACTTATTGTCATTCCAATAGCATTAAGGGTAGTCTAAAAAAGCACGTCTCTAATGTCTTCTAATTTGTCGAACATACTTTTGGCAAAAGGACAAAGAGGCATTATTTTTTTGTCGTTGTTTCGGGCATATTCTACTGCTTGCATCAGTAATTTTTTGCCTACTCCTTTTCCGTTATAATCAGGATTTACATCTGTATGGTCTATAATAAACTTATCCTTACCGGCGTGTGTATATTCCATTCTGCCTGCTTCGGTATTGTTTTCTGTAGCTAACAAATAGCCTTTGCGTTCGTTGTCTATTTGTGTTAATTCCATGAGTATTATTTTTTTGTTTGAAGTTTAGATTTTGGTAAAGGTATATAATTAGTTTCGCCTTCGATTTTAGGGAACTGTAGAGCTTCCCATTTTTGTTTGGCTTGCTCTATTAATTCGGGAGTGGTGGCTACAAAGTTCCAAAACATATATCTCTTTTCGGGTAATGCTTCTCCTCCGAAAATATACACAGTAGTACCTGCTTCGGCTTCAAACTCGCAAAGTTTGGTATCGTTTGCAATGAGTATTTGCTTAGCACCATAGCTATGCCCATCACTATTAATACTTCCTTCTAAAATGTACAATCCGCTTTCGCCATAAAGGTCGTTACCGATGCTTACAGTTTGTTTTCCTGTACATTTAATTTCTATAAAGTACAATGGGCTATAAACAGGCACCGGCGATTCTTTGTCAAATGCTTTTCCTGCAATAAGTTTAAACGATGCATTTCCTTGTTGCCATTGTGGTATTTGCTCCTCCGAGATATGATGAAACGAAGGTTCTGTTTCTTCCATTTCTTTAGGCAATGCTACCCAAATTTGTAATCCGTGCAGTATTTCATCAGATTTTCGAAGCCTTTCGGGAGTGCGTTCGGAGTGTACTATTCCTTTACCTGCCGTCATCCAGTTTACAGCACCGGGTCCTATTTCTATATCGGTACCAAGAGTGTCTTTGTGCCTTATTTTTCCTTCAAAAAGAAAAGTAAGTGTAGATAGCCCAATGTGTGGATGTGCACCTATATCTACAAATTCTTCGCTACTGATTTGTGCCGGTCCCATGTGGTCTATAAACACAAAAGGACCGATAGACCTCTTATCGATAAATGGTAATAATCTACCTACCAAAAACTTACCGATGTTCGTTGGTCTTTCTTCTATAATTAATCCTACATTCGACATATTCTAAATCTACTTTGATTGATATACGAATGTAAGGGAAAAAGTATTATTAATCATTATGTTTTACGGATTTTCTCCGAAAGTCTTAAATGATACACAGGTGAAAATGTAGTAAAAAATCTACGTATCTTTTACAATAAAGAATTATCCCAGATTCAATATTTTAACCCAAACAATGAAAAGATTCGTTATCATCAAATACTCTCCAACATATTGCAGTAGCTTCGGTACCTTGCCGGAGAGATATGCCCTTGTTCTAAAGCAGATTTTACGGCACATTGAGGCTCGTTAAGGTGTATGCAATTATTATACTTACATTCCGAAATGTATTTTCTTATTTCCGGAAAATAATGGGCTAATTCTTCTTTTTCTAAATTGGTAAGACCAAATTCTTTAATGCCGGGCGTATCTATTATTTTGGTGGTTTCGTCTATTTCGTGCATTTCGGCAAAGGTAGTAGTGTGCTGCCCTTTACCACTATACTCACTTATATCATTGGTTTTTATTTGTAGATTATGGTGCAAGCAGTTTAGCAAAGTGCTTTTGCCCACTCCCGAATGTCCGCTAAATAAGGTGGTTTTGTCTTTTATCGTATTTTTAAGAATGTCTAAACCATTTTTTGTTTTGGCAGAAACAGTAATTACGCCATACCCTGCATTTTGGTAAATGGCTACTTTTTCTTGCCAATCGGTTTCGTGTTTATCGTTTATTAGGTCTGCTTTATTAAATACGATTATTGCAGGAATATGATATGCTTCGGCAGTTATCAAAAAACGGTCTATAAATCCGGTAGTAGTTTTGGGCGAAACTATAGTAGCTACCACTACTGCCAAATCTAAGTTTGCGGCTATAATATGGTTTTGATGATTGCGATGTGGCGAGCTTCTGATGATGTAATTGGAACGTGGCAAAATGCCTGTAATTACACCTTCTGTATCGTTGTCTTTTTCTAATTGGAATACCACATTATCGCCTACGGCTATGGGATTGGTAGTAGTAATTTCTTTATCGGTTTTAAACTTGCCTCTAATAGTACAAAGTACATACTTGCCGTCTGTTCCTTTTACCCGATAATGGTTTCCGGTAGATTTAAGCACTATTCCGTTCATAAATATAGAAATTTATTTTCGCTCATCACACAATTTTCAGATGCTTTATAAAAACACATTGACTTTACAAGCTGCAAAGTCAATGTGTTTAAAGAGATAATAAAATATTGTATTGTCATTACTTACTGACCGTAAACTTTATAATTGCCCGATACCGAAGGTAATGCTACTCCGCTAATGTAATCCAACATTGGCGAGCACTGCGATTGAGAGTTGATATTTCTAACCCAGTCTTGTTTGCCGTCTAAAGCGTTGAGTTTGTATAGATTTTTGTCGTAGCTGGCAAAATATATGCTGCCATTGTGATAGATAGCTGAAGATTTAACTATACCAAATGCACCTTGTTTCCAAAACACTGTACCATCTATAATGTCTAAGCAATAAAAATTTAAATCGTAACTACCGATATATACATATTGAGAATGTACAATAGGCGAAGCGTGTACTCTGTCTCCTGATTTGAATTTCCATCTTACTGCACCCCCTATTGAGTCTATAGAATAAACGTGCCTATCGTAACTACCAAATAATATATTTCCACCTACGCATATTGGTGTGCTTTTAACTGCTCCTCCGGATTGAAATTCCCATTTAATGGTAGAGTCGGTCATATAAATAGCATATACATAACCATTGTCGTTACCAACATACATTATACTATCGCTTGCTATAAATGGAGTAGATTGAAAAGAACCGGCTTGTGGTACTGCATATTGAACTTGACGGGGTGCTACCAATTCATCTTGTACTGTTAGATTGTAACCACGTATTCTGTTTCCGGTAGTTGCTACAAAAATATATTCGCCAAATACCCCTGCTATCTCGTGTACTACAGGCGATGCTGTAATAGCAGACCCTGCATCGAATGTCCAATCTGAGAACAAAGTTTCTGTATTAATGTTGTGCAGTGTATTGCCGGCAGCTACGTACAATAAACCATTATGTATTAATGGAGTGGCATATATATCGCCACTTAGATTTCTTTTGTTAATCTCTTGCCCATTTACCTTGTCGATTTTATAAACCGAACCTCTTTTGGTAACTACCCAAAGATGATTATCTAATACTAAAGGAGTTGCAATAACTTCTTCATCTACGGTAATTTGCCATTTTTGGTTAGAAGTTACAGGGTCGAATGCATATACAATTCTGTTATTGCTTCCTATATAAATGGTTTGGTCGTATTGTGTAGGTAACGGCTCGTCTTTACTATGCTCGGGCTCACAAGATACCAAGCCAATTAAGATGACCGATGACAATATTAACCTTAATGAATTACGTTGAAATAGTCTCATTTAACTATGTTATTTTACGCTTAAATCTAAATAATTGCACAATGATATAAAAACTATCTCAATTTTCAAAAACGAAAGGTTGATATTTTTTTATATTTATATATTGAACTTATACTAATCTTTAGGATAATATTTAATGTCGAACCCTAAAGAAAGCATTAAAATATTAACATTGTACCAAGCGTAAGGGTAACTTACACCTTCTCTAAAACTTGTATTTAAAAAGTTAGTAGGGTAATATGTAATCTTAGCTACAGCACCGGGCTTAAATCTTGCTCCTACAAATACATAGGGCATTGCAGCGGGTGTACGTTGGCTAAACCATTCATTAAATTTGGTCTTATTGCCACGTTTAGTAAATCCTTTTTCTTTATAGTTAAATGGAAAATCGATACCACCGCCTGCCATTACATAAAATCCTTTATCGAAATTGCCAAATTTTAAACCGAATGGAATGCCAAAAGTATATACTCTACGCTTTACGGTAGAATCGGGATTGTTGTATTTTTCTATAAATCCAATGTTTTTAATACTTGCACCTGAATATAAACCAAAATTATTGCCAAAATCGTAATGTACGCTAGTGCCTAAGTGTGCAAATGCAGTAAAACGCGGAGTGGTAAGATTAGGGTCGCCATTTAATGTAGATAACAATGCACTAGATAATAAATAGCCGTCTAAACCGCTAGAAACATACAGTACATTTCGTGGTCTAATATCGTCTTCGGTAGTAAAAACATTTACCGTTTTTTTCTGCCCGAATACTCCCGAAACTATAAGTAACATACTAATTAGTGTAAATATACTTTTTTTCATAAAAAATATTTCTTTTGATAGATAACAAAGATAAGTAAAGAAAATGATTAAATGTTAAACTATATTTTTGGAAAAATTTATGTCGATTTATGTTGCTTGAAAGTTGCATCTATGAAATTCTGAAAGATGTAGGGAATTAATCCATAAACCAATCTCCTAATCCCCATAGATTGTATCTCAGCACACTAAAAATCATAACTTGACCGAGTAAATTATCCATTATGTAGGATATAGAAAAGTATGCTTTTAAGAAAAAGTAGAATAAGATATTATAAACTATAGAAACAAAAAATGAAAAAAAGAAAAAACCAACCCCCACAATATAATAAATGCAAACACACCATAACCAATAAATTTAGGGTCGGGCATATTGTATTTCGGGAATTCCCCATAAGAGATAGTAGTTATTAATACAAAAACAAAGAATCCTATCAGCCATATAAATGGATGATATGCTATCAACCAAATAATATTACGGTAAAATTTAGCTTTTTTTAAATAAACCGACTACATATAAAAGGTCTATGCGAATAACACTTCATTTGTTTAAAATAACTTTAAAAAAGGTAATTCAAGTTTAAATAAGTTCTTTCCCTTTAGTCTTTAATACAACTTTCTTTTTCTTTGTTTTATAGTCAGCTATAAACTTACTTATTTCTTGTTTTTCCTTTTCTGTTAAAGGATCGCTTTGGATTACAAAATCTATACCTTTAGGTTCTTTAATGTGTTCCATTTTATTTATGTTTTAAAGTATTTTTCAACTAATATTTTTGCTGAATGTGTTGGGATAATCATTTTATGACCTCCAATATGATATGCTCCCAATGATTTTTCATAATGTTTTATTAAGCGAGTTTTAGCAGTAAACGCAACAAATCCTTCATAGCCAAATTGAAACGAAATTTTACAGGCAAAAGCAACTAAATTTCCTGCCACACCCTCATAAAGCTTGTTTTTTCCGGTGTTAAATGGAGCATTTTCAAGTAAGTTTATATAAACGTGGTCAGCTTCTTTTTGAATACTTAATAGCCCTTGAATGATAGTTGGATTATGAACGATTGTGAGTTTATAAACCTCGTTTATATTATTTCCTCACTCTGTTTTCCAATTGAAATTCCAACCATTTCTTTTGATTGTATTTTTGGAATCACTAATTGTAAAGCGAGCAACTTCTATCGGAAAACTATCTCCGGAAATAGTATTTTGAATTGAATTGGTTAGTTTGTCAATTATGAAATCAAGTTCCATTTGAATAACGTTTCAGACTATAAATTTAAACAATTTTATGCAACTGCCCAAATTTTAAAACACCATAATACCAATATTTTAAAAAAAGTATTTTAAAAGTCAAATCTTCAAAACTCCCTAATCCTCTATTCAAACTTATCGAACAATTTCGGCTGTTCCGGTGGTTTGGGTGGTTCTTTTTTCTCTGGTTTTGGTTCTTCTTCTTTTTCTTCTACCTCTTCGGGGATTGCTAAAGTTATGGATAATAAATCTTTTTCTGCAAGTTTATTACCTACTGCTTTCCAGCCGCTTACACTTACCTTTTCTGCTAAGTTTACTACTTCTTCTTTGGCATCAGATTTTTTCTTGCCAATAAGCAATGTTGCTATCGGTTCTGCAATGGTAGTTACTAACTCTAATTTGTTTTTATTGCCTTCTTTAATAAACAAAAACTTAGACTTGAGCGTTTGCGTTTCTATGTGAAATCTTTTTACGCTGTATTGTTTTTTGTCTGCATCATAATATACTGCCGTAATGGGTTTTTCGGCATTGTATTTTTCTATTAAAGCTATTTGTTCGCATTCAAATCTATTGCTTAAATCGAAATCGGTAAGTTCGTAATGACCGTCTTTGTAACAAACCAATATTTTATCTTCCGTCTCGAAACTACCGAGTAATCTGCCGTAACCGTCTTCGTTGAGTCTGCCTACTTGCTCGTCGTACCAAATCTTGGGAGCAGCTAAGGTGCTTTTTCCTGCTTCTTTAAATTTAACTTGCTTTACCGGATATTTTGTAATCTGATTACCACCCGAACTTCTACCTTTTATTACTAAATCTACAAAAGAATAATCAAAAACTTTTACGCGCGCTGTACTTCCCGGTGTAAGTGTAACAGTAACTATTTCGGCTTCGCCATTAGGGTTTGCAGAAAAATAAAGCACCTTACTGCCTTTATCGCTTTTGGTAAGATTGTATTCTTTATCTCTTGTAATGCCGGTTACGTTAAATCTTTTGGCATAAATTATGCCCGACTTGCCGTCTATATACATCATATTGTATGTGGTGCGTTCATCGTTTTTCTTAAATACCGCAACGTGTATAATGTCTTTGCCCACAAAGGTTTTGTCCGAAACTTTGGTAACGAGCATAGAGCCATCTTTACGAAAAACAATGATATTATCTATATCGGAACAATCGCTTACAAATTCATCTTTCTTTAGTCCGGTACCAATAAAACCTTCTTTGTAATTGGCATATAATTTGGCGTTGGCAATGGCTACTTTAGTAGCTTGTATGGTATCAAAAACTTTAATTTCGGTATTACGCTCTCTGCCTTGTCCGTATTTTTTCAAAAGGTTTTCGTAGTAAGCAATAGCGTAGTCCACCAAGTGGTCTAAGTGATATTGTGTTTGTTCTATATTTTCTTCTACACCTTTTATATGTTCATCAGCCTTAAACGAATCGAATTTAGAAATACGTTTAATTTTTATTTCGGTAAGCTTAACTATATCTTCTTCTGTAATTTCTCTTTTAAAAAGTTTTTTGTAAGGTTTGAGTCCTTTGTCGATGGCTGCTATTACGCCTTCCCAAGTGGTTTCTTCTTCTATATCGCGGTAAATTCTTTTTTCGATAAATATTTTTTCTAAAGAAGAATAATGCCAATCGTCTTGCAGTGCTTTTAGCTTTAGTTCTAATTCTTTTTGCAAGAGTCCTTTGGTATGCTCTACCGAGTGTTTTAATAAATCGGCGGCACCTACAAATCGGGGTTTGTCTTCTACAATAATACAAGCATTGGGCGAAATGGAAGTTTCGCAATCGGTAAAGGCATACAGCGCATCTATGGTTTGGTCGGTAGAAACGCCGGGAGCTAATTGTACCGCAAGTTCTACATCTTTTGCTGTATTGTCGGTTACGCTTTTAATTTTAATTTTTCCGCTATCGTTTGCCTTAATAATGCTATCTACAAGCTGCTGTGTAGTAACGCCATAAGGTACGGATTTTATCAATAATGTTTTTTTGTCCAACTCTTCAATATGCACTCTCACTCTTACTTTGCCGCCTCTTGCGCCATCGTTGTAATTGCTTACATCTATCATTCCTCCGGTAGCAAAATCGGGGAAAATCTCAAACTTTTTGTTTTTAAGATGCTTTATGGCAGCGTCTATAAGCTCTATAAAATTGTGTGGTAAAATTTTGGTAGAAAGCCCCACCGCTATACCTTCTGCACCTTGTGCGAGCAAAAGCGGAAACTTCATTGGCAGGGTTACGGGTTCGTTTTTACGACCATCGTAGCTGAGTTGCCATTCGGTAGTTTTGGCATTAAAAGCAATTTCTAAAGCAAATTTAGAAAGACGCGCTTCTATATATCTCGATGCGGCGGCAGGGTCTCCGGTGCGTACATCGCCCCAGTTTCCTTGCGTTTCTATCATTAGGTCTTTTTGTCCTATATTGGTAATGGCATCGCCTATAGATGCATCGCCGTGCGGGTGGTATTGCATCGTTTGCCCTATGATATTGGCAACTTTATTAAAACGCCCATCGTCCATTTCTTTCATAGCGTGCATAATACGACGCTGTACGGGTTTTAATCCATCTTCTATTGCCGGCACCGCACGTTCTAAAATTACATAGCTGGCATAATCCAAAAACCAGCTTTTGTACATTTTATTAACCGAATGGGCGGTTTGTTCGTTCTCTATATTCTCTAATTCTTGTTCACTCATAAATTATTTATAATGCAGGGGTGTAGTTTTTATTTTAATAAAAAGTTGTGCAAATGTAAGAAAATGGAAGTGTAAAATGGTTATGGCTTTATCCACAATGGATTTTGTATTGGTATTCTTTTATTATAGCTATTTTCCACTATCAACTGAAAAAATACAATTTCAAAAAAACTAAACTAAGTTTGTATTAATTTAAAAAATAATAATCAAAATGAAACTATTCACTCTAATAATATTTATCTCACTGCCAGTATTATTATTAGGGCAAAATAACGAAACGGATACTAATTTAATAATTGGGAAAGAGTTAGAAACAGCTATAATTGAAACAAAAAATAAAAAACATACAACAAAACAATATTTGTTTGACCTTAACAAAAAGCCAAAAGTTATTGATACCTATATTGATTGTAAAAAAACAATTGGTGTAAAAGTTATTCAAAAAATAGATTCAACATTATTTCTAAAAGAAGTTGCATTATCTTTTTCAAAGCACTACAATGCGAAGTACAATGACACTATTAATGCTGTTTATGATTTATTTCTTTATATAGAAGAAATGGATAGCTTAATTTCCTTAAATCCCTTAGAGATTTATATTAAAAATGATGAACTGACAATAGTTTTTAATAAAACTATCAATATTGATACACCTATTAATGGATTTTATTTTTTTTTAAATCCAAAATGCAACGGCACAAATTATTATTCACATATTTTTAGATTTAGCAAAAGGTATAAATCTAAGTTTACCTATATCTTATCTGATAGCAAGCCTATGATTTATGATGTTGGCGAACTCTTTCCTAAACAAACTGATGATATTGAAATAGACATATTAAAGAATAAATTTCCCAATTTGGCAATTAGCATTAAATATGTTTTGCTTTAAAAGAAATATTGTGGATTTTCTATATATTAGTAAATTTTTTTCTGTGCTTATTGCAAAGATTAATTTTCTCCGGTGTTGGACTTCTTCGCCAACAACAAAAGAATTGTCTAAAATTAGCCTAATTTTGCAGCTAATAAATTATAAAAATGCCTTCGATACTGCATACAGATTTCCTTAAAACACACGGTTCCGAAAACGATTTTGTATTGATAGATTTAACTAAAAATTCTGTTTCTTTTACCGACGATATGCGCTGCAACTTAGCCATAGCGGTTTGCGATAGAAACTCTATAATAGGGGCAGACGGGGTATTGTATATCGAGCAAAGTCAAAAAGGCAATGCGCAAATGCGTATCTTCAATAGCGATGGCAGCGAAGCCGAAATGTGTGGTAATGGCTTGCGCATCGTAGGGCGTTATGTTTCCGAAAAAGAAAATTCGGATAAAGTAACAGTAGAAAATGTTACAGGCATTGTATATCCTATCGAAAAGAAAAAAGATTTTTTTGAAAATGTTTCGGCAGTTACTATTCAGTTTCCTAAAGCAGATTTTAATGCCGCTTTGGTTTTGCGAAATGAATCCGGTAATTTCTTTAACCGTAATATTCCGGCTTTAGATGCAAGCTATATTTTTTCAGTAGTATCTATGCCCAATCCGCATATTGTGAGCATTGTAGAACATTTAGATGTAGATACCTTAACCGAAATAGGCACTAAAAGCAATAACGACAAAGAAACTTTTGTAAATGGAGCTAATGTGAGTTTTGTGCAAATAAAATCGCGAGAAGAAATATTTGTCGGCACTTTTGAACGCGGCGTAGGATTAACAAATGCTTGCGGTACGGCAATGTTTGCTTCGGTAGTGGTGGCTACGCAAAATGGTTTATTAGCTCAGGGAGAATGGATAAAAGTTAGGAATGCCGGTGGTTTTATTTTAATTAAACTCAACGAAGATTATAGCGGCTATATGACCGGAAATGCTACCTATGTGTATAGCGCACATCTTACTTTCGATTTTGCACAGCCTAATGATTTTGCAGTAGATAATTATGAAGATTTTATCTTGGAAGTAAAGGCTTATGAGGGATTGAAAACATCCTAACAACAAAAAAGGCACAAAATGATGCGCCTTTCTATTTTTGATATTGTTTGTAATTTCTTAAAACCTAGAATAATCACCCTGCTGTGTAGCATATCTAAATGTAAAATATCCAAACGCAGGTCTGGTAGTAATATTTTTAAACTCTTCGGAAGCTGTATTAGGATTACCTTCGTACAAACTTAATATTTGTACTTTAGAATATTTTCCGGCGGCAGTTTTAATAACAAAGGTTACCTCTTCTTTAGGTAATAAAGCGTGTATGGGTTCGTTTAAAGCAGTATAATCCGCCCAAGTAGTAAAAGTAGGAGAGGCTTCGTTTCCTGTTTTGTAACCCGATTCGGGAGCGGTCATTAATTTAGAAAATTCAGTTTCAACCAAAATTATTTCTACATTTCCTGAGCCGCCATTACCACTATTTACTGCTATTTGCGCATCTTGTTCTTCAGCATAAAAAGATATATCCCAATTATCGTTTGTTATAGAATCTTTATCTACAAATACACCAGTTGTAAGATTAAAGTAAATTTTCTCAAGGGCATTTTTGTTAGTTTCGGTTTTTACAATCGCCGCAGGAATTATTTCAACTTTATCTTCTTTTTTCTTACAAGATACTGCTAAAACGATGGATAATATTACAGGTAAAGGTGCAAATAATGTTTTTTTCATTTTTATATTATTGTTTTTTGAAAATTTGTGCAAAGGTAGTGTTTAAGTACAAATGTGTGGGTAATTTAACGTGCAAAATACCTAAATTATTGCAAAAATTATCCTTCCCAAGTTACAGTGGCATTTCCCGGTTCTCCTCTGAGTGGTGGATGTACTTTGGTTACGCTTACTTTTAATGTAGCTTCGGGGAAATGTTTTTGTAGTTGTAATACTATTTTTTGTAAAATGCTCTCTAATAATTGTGTAGGCTCTATAATCGCATCGTCAATAATTTGGTATAAGATGCCGTAATCTATATCCGGAAAACTATTTATTGGAGCAGGCATAGATACTGAAATGTCAAAAATTAGTTCGTTGCCGGTTTTTAATTCTTGTGGAAACAAACCAACATAAGCACGTTTTTTTACGTTAGAAACAGAAACAGTAAACATTTTTAATGAAAAGTTTTGGCAAAAGTAAGGCAAAAAATAATGTGTGTAATACAAGATGATTTAGTATAATTTTGCTTTAATTGAAAGTTTAAATGTCTGAAACAATATATATCATAAGTGGTTTAGGAGCAGACCAAAGAGTATTTTGTAATATTGATTTTACTAATAAAAATGTTGTTTTTATACATTGGATACAGTCTTTGCCAAATGAAAAAATAGATAATTATGCTTTAAGACTAAGTGCTTTTATTACCACCCCGCATCCAATAATAATAGGGCTTTCATTTGGAGGAATAGTAGCCATAGAAATTGCTAAAATAATTCCTACTAAACTAATTATTCTTATCTCTTCTGTCAAGCATTATTCCGAAATGCCAATGTGGTATAAACTTGCTGGTGCATTAAGGCTAAACAAAATCATTCCGTTTTCTTTGTTTAAAAAAGCTAATTTTTTGACTTATTATTTTTTTGGTGTAAACACAATAGAACAAAAACAACTTTTAAAAACTATATTTCAAGAAACGAATACTCAGTTTTTAAGATGGGCTATTAACTGTATCGTAAATTGGAACAATAATTTTATACCAATACTGTCCTAAATGTTTTTTTATAGTTTATCAAAAGTTTTATTGCCGC
>CAYUXT010000054.1:0-15721 GCA_964448955.1 uncultured Taibaiella sp.
ATGGCGGCAATAAAACTTTTGATAAACTATAAAAAAACATTTAGGACAGTATTGGGAAAATACCTTAAATAAATTATACTATCGCTTAATATATATGGCTAATTGGTTTTTATTTTATAGCTATTACGGCTTTCTTCATAAATGGAAACCCTTATTTTATAAATCCAAAATGGAATTTAATAAAACGATGGAATTTTAAGGTTTTTCTCTATATACTTTTATCTTTTAATAAAACATAAAAGATACAATGAATAGAATTTTACTAATTGCTTCCTTATTACTTTTTAGTCTTAGCTCAATAGCTCAAAGCCAGCAATCGTCTTTTACCGTTTTGAGTTGCCCTACGGGAAATGTTCTCTATGTAGATAGTACTGCAACCGGAGCTAATAATGGTACAAGCTGGAATAATGCATTTACATCTTTGGCAGATGCCTTTCTTGTAGTAGATGAATGTGCTAATGTCGATACTGTACTTGTCGCTAAAGGTACATATTACCCCTTATATGCACCTCCGGCATCTAATACGAGTTCTATCCGAGATAATAGTTTTTATATATTTAGAGATAATATTGCTCTTATAGGAGGTTATCCTTCGGGTGGTATCGGCACTAAAGACCATATTACTAACCCTACCATACTTAGTGGCAATATAGGTGCGCTAAACGACAGTACAGATAATGTTTTTCACGTAGTAATGATAGCAGGTACAAACAGTTCTCCATTAGACACTACCGTTTTTATAGATGGATTTACTATTGCAGATGCAAATGGTAATTCTTCTTTACCCAATTTGAACTTGAATACAGGTGTGAATATCAGCAGAAATTTTGGAGGTGGAATTGTTAATATGTATGCTTCTCCTAAAATGCAGAATTGTATAATTCTAAAAAACTATGCACAAGTGGGGGGCGGTATCAGCAATACCAATGCTTCTCCTGTAATCAACCATTGCGATTTTGCTAACAATCGAGCCAATACAGGGGGTGGTATAAATGCTGTTGATGCCGCACACCCTAAGATTCGGTTCTGTAATTTCTATAACAATATTGTTATATCAAACGGTGGAGCAATATTATTAGCAAATAGCAATTCTGCTTTAATTAATAATAATATTTTTACTAACAATATTGCTAATGCCGGAGGAGGAATGTACATAGCTTCTTGCAACATAAATATTAGCGAACTTACATTTATTAGTAATACATCTACAGGTTCTGGTGGTGGCATATTCAATACTTCTAACTCTAACCTTACAATATCCAATGCTATATTTAAAGGGAATGTAGCAACTAATGCCGGAGGAGGAATGCTAAATGCTAATGCAGCATCTTTTAATATTAACAACTCATTATTTTCTGGAAATGTGGCAAACAATGGAGGTGGTTTATCTAACCTAAGCTCACTGAATGACTACATTATAAACGTAACATTTTCCGGAAATAGAGCCGGAAATTCGGCAGGTGCACTATATAATATTAATTCATCGACAATAATTAAGAACTGTATTATATGGGGAAACAATTCGGGGTTTAACAATGTGAGTGGTATGCCAACTATGGAACATACAATAATTCAAAATGGCTACCCGGGAGTAGGAAACATCAACCAAGATCCTAAGTTTGTTTTTGCTCCGGAATTTAATTTTGCTCCATTTGTCTTAGGCGATTATAATTTATTTCCTTGTTCTCCTGCAATTAATAATGGAGACACCAATGCCATAAGTCATTTAATTGACACAGACGATATAATGAAAAACGATAGATATATTGGTGCTATTGATAGAGGGGCATACGAATTTCAGGGGTTACAGCATAGTCTTACTAAACTATATGTAGATATTAGTGCAACCGGTGATAACAATGGATCGAGTTGGGCAAATGCATTTAACTCACTATCTGATGCAATAGCCCAAGCTCATATTTGCACTATGATCGATAGTATACTAGTGGCAGAAGGTACGTATTACCCTACAAGTACTCCTCCCACCATTTCCAATACTACAAATAGAGACCGCTCTTTTTATTTGTTACGAAATGGATTGAAGGTTTGGGGAGGTTACCCATCTGGTGGGGGTATTAGAGAACCTAATTTACACCAAACCATACTCAGCGGTGACTTAGACCAAAGCGGCACACTGAATGATAATGATGCTCATCACGTGATCGTTGCTACGGGTACTTCCTCACAACCTTTAGACAGTACTCTGGCAATAGATGGCTTTACGATTACGGGTGGCAATGCTAATGGTGATAATTTTTATTGGGTTAAAGGAGAGCAAATTTTTAGAAATTCCGGTGGTGGTATTTTAAATTGGAATAACTCATCTCCCTCTATCAGCAATTGTAATATCTCTTACAATAGAACTTGGTGGGGAAATGGAGGAGGCATGTATAATCGTAATTATTCATCTCCCATTATTCGTTCCTGTAATATATCTAATAATCAAGCTATGTACCATGGCGGAGATATTTTCAATTGGCAAAACTCTTCTCCTTCTATTGTCAATTGTAACTTTTTGGATAATAGCATAGAAGGTAGCGGAGGTGCTATTGCTAATATAGAAAATTCATCGCCAACTATTAACCATTGCGTTTTTTTATACAATACATCTAATGGTGGTTATGCTGCTGCAATTTATAATTCATTATCTTCTTCAATTATTGCCAATTCAATCATTTCTAATAACGAAGCACTAAACTACGGGGGGGGGAATTTTTAACACAAATTCATTTCCTACTATAGAAAATTGTATTATTTCTGGTAATAAATCTAATATTAACGGCGGCGGAATAAGCAATTATTATTACTCAGCTCCTACAATTCTTAATACAATCATTTCGGGAAATGAATCAGGTTATGGTAGTGGCATTCATAATTGGCATTATAGTTTTCCATTAGTAAGAAATTCTGCTATAACAGGCAATTTAGCAACCAGTAATGGTGGTGGTATATGCAATAGCGAAAATTCTAATTTACATATAAGCAATACTACCATTTCTGGAAATAATGCAGTTTTGGGTGGTGCTATATATAATACAGATACTTCTTCATTATTCATCAGCAACAGCATACTATATGGCAATAGTTCCGAAATAGAAAATGCATTGAACGCCACAGCCAATATTGTCTGGTCTATAATTCAAACACCTTCTTATTACAACCCTACCAATAGTGTAGATACGGCAAATCCTTTGTTTGTACATGCTCCGTCGTTTGCTGTTGCACCTTTTACTATTGGCGATTATCAGTTGCAGTTTTGCTCGCCCGCTATCAACACAGGAAACAACGACAGCATAGCCACTGGTATTAGTACAGACCTTGCTGGTAATCTGCGTATAAAAGGATCTATCGTAGATTTGGGTGCTTACGAAAAACAAAGCGAGATAAGCAGCATTGCCAATAATGCAGCCTTGAGTAAAAGCAACTCTAACGCTTTTGCTTTTTTACCTACTTGCGAAGAGAACGACTGGACTTACTATGCAGACCCCAATAATCCGGATAGCATTTCTTTTGCTATTAAATGGGGCAACGCTAATAATGCAGCTAAAAATATTGCCGACATTTTATTAACGGTTTCAAGTACACATCATTTGGCATCTAATAATGTAGATACAGCTATAGTAATGATGGGGCGGTACTGGAATGTAGATTTACACAATGCTACATTAAGTGCTCCGGTATCTGTTCGTTTCTTTTTTAAATACACAGATACAACCGATATGCACACAATGCTCAATAATGCTAATGTTGGCACGTCGGCTAATTTATTTTGGCTTAAAACCACAGATACGTTTTACAGCCACGACTTGGTTGCTCCAGACGATATTAATAATGGTAATTACATAACGCTTAATCCTGTTTATGGAAGCGAAAACGGAATAGCTTATGTTCAATTCGATACACTTAATTCGTTTAGTGGTGGTACAGCAGGTATTGTGGCAGGGGCAAGTACTCCACTTGATGTAACTCTTTTAGATTTTAGAGCTACTTTAGCAAAAGAAAAAAATGCAGTATTACTCGATTGGAAAGTAGTACGCGAAGACCTTAATAGATACGAAATACTTCGTAGTACAGATGCTCTTACTTTCCATAAAATTGGTAAAGTCAATGCTATTGGCAATTCGCATTATACTTTTACAGACCACTTAGCAGATGTAAGTAGCAACAAAGAAACTGTATTGTACTACAAATTGCGGCTAATAGATAATGATGAAAATACGACTTATAGCAAACTGGTTTCTACAAATCTGTACAATATACTTGCTTCAAAGGTATTAATATTACCCAACCCTGCGAGCGAACATTTTGCAATCCGCAATGTAGCCTTATCGTTAGAGGGAAAGGAAGTAGATATTACTGATGCTACAGGCAGAGTGGTTTTTAGGTTTACGCTCAAGCAAAATGTGCAAGTGGATGTTTCTTCTTGGTCTAAGGGAATATACATCTTAAAATTACCCAACGGACAAATAGAGAAATTAGTGAAAGAGTAATAATGCCAATGAAAGAGTAAGCAGGTAAAAATATTAGTATTACCCTGCTTACATTTCATTATTATTAAGCAAATCCGGTCTTCTTTGCTCTGTTCGTTCTAAAGCTTTTTGTAGTCGCCAATTTTCTATAATGCTATGATTACCGGACAGTAATTCTTCGGGTACTTTCCAACCTCTAAATTCTGCCGGACGTGTATATACAGGTGGTGCTAAAAGGTTATCTTGAAAGGAGTCGGTAAGCGCAGATGTTTCATCATTGAGCACGCCGGGAATAAGCCTACCAATAGCATCAACCACTACTGCCGCTGCTAATTCGCCACCACTTAATACATAATCTCCAATGGAAATTTCCATAGTTACAAAATGCTCTCTTATGCGCTCATCTATCCCTTTGTAATGACCACAAATAATCATTAAATTGTTTTTTAACGAAAGTCCATTAGTCATTTTTTGGTCTAAAGTCTTACCATCGGGAGTCATATAAATTATCTCGTCGTAAGTTCTTGCAGCTTGTAAATCTTCTATTGCTAAAGCTAATGGTTCGGGCATTAGCACCATTCCTGCTCCGCCACCAAACTGATAATCATCTACTTGTTTTTGTTTATTGGTAGCATAATCTCTTAAATCGTACACGCAAACTTCTAACAAACCTTTGGTTTGTGCTCTTTTCATTATAGAATGCCCAAATGGACTTTCTAATAAACTTGGTACAACAGATATAATATCAATGCGCATCGTTACAAAACATTAACCAATACAAATAGTTATTTCCCTATTAAGAAATTACACCTAATTCTTTCCCTACTTTTATAAATGCATCTATGGCTGTATCTAAATGCTGTCTTTCGTGTGCTGCGGAAATTTGCACTCTTATTCTCGCTTCTCCTTTAGGCACTACAGGAAAAAAGAAACCAATAACATAAACGCCTTCTTCGAGCATACGAGCAGCCATTTTTTGTGCCAATACAGCATCATAAAGCATAATAGGCGAAATAGGATGCGTGCCGGGCTTAATATCGAAACCTGCTTCTGTCATACGTTTACGAAAGTACAATGTGTTTTCTTCTAACTTATCTCTAAGTTCTGTGGTTTCGCTGAGCATATCTAATACTGCAATAGAAGCTCCTACTACCGATGGTGCCACTGTATTACTAAATAAGTAAGGACGACTACGCTGACGCAACATTTCTATTACTTCTTTTTTGCCCGATGTAAATCCACCCGATGCTCCTCCTAAGGCTTTGCCTAAAGTGCCGGTAATAATATCTACTCTGTCCATAACACCACATAGTTCGTGGACACCTCTTCCTGTTTTGCCCATAAAGCCCGAAGAATGACTTTCGTCTATCATTACTATGGCATTATATTTTTCTGCCAAATCACAGATTTTATCTAACTGCGCAATAGTGCCGTCCATAGAGAATACAGAATCGGTAACTATCATACGCGTGCGGGCATCTTTGTATTGTTGTAATTGGGCTTCTAATTCTGCCATATCATTATGCGTATAGCGTGCTCTTTTAGCTTTACACAAACGTACTCCATCTATAATAGATGCGTGGTTGAGTGTATCCGAAATAATTACGTCTTCTTCGCCGAGTAAGGGCTCGAAAACACCGCCATTGGCATCGAAACAGGCAACATACAAGATGGTATCTTCTGTGCCTAAGAATGTAGATAGTTTTTGCTCTAACTCTTTGTGAATGTCTTGCGTACCGCAGATAAACCTTACCGAACTCATACCATAGCCTCTGTGGTCTATAGCGGCTTTAGCCGCTTCCACTACTTTGGGGTGCGACGAAAGTCCTAAATAGTTATTGGCACAAAAGTTCAATACTTTTTTACCATTTACTATTATTTCCGCTCCTTGTACAGAGTCTATTTTGCGCTCCGATTTAAATAATCCGGAATCTTTTATTTCTTGTAATTCGTTTTGTAAACGAGAGTAAAATTGTTTGCTCGACATAGAATTTGTTTTTTGTAAAAATACTAATGAGGGCAAAGCTAATAAAATTGTAATTGCTTGCGGTAGATTTTATTGGTTGATTTATGAAAATGATTGAAACTCGTATCTATAATGTTATCTATTTACCACCACCTTTCTATTGACCATATTCTCTCCATTAATAATTTGTACAAAATACATACCATTGCTTATACCACTTAAAGGTATCTGCACCGTACTATTTTGTTTGTTATACTGTGTATTAAGCACTCTACCGCTTATGTCTGTTATATAGATGGTGCTGTTTTGTGGTAGGTTAGTTATAGTTATGTTTGTATTAGCAGGATTAGGATAGATATTTACCGATTGTAGCGGATTGGCGATTTCTTCTGTGGGTAGCGAGCAGTCGGTATTGATTTTGCCGAAGTAGTTATGAGAAGAATCTCCGGTAAAGCGGTGCTGCCCTAAGACTGCATCGCCGGAACCTATTGCTCCTCCACTTGTATTGCTAAAAAAATACATCTCCGTACCGGAATCTTCTACTTTGCTTAAATATATTACTTCATGTCTTGCTCCAGAGGTTCTTAAACTCCAAATATGGTCGAGCCTACCCATACCCTCTGTGGGGGGTAATACTTTGGCTATAAAAGCATCAGATGAACCATAAGTAATATTATTATCAGAAAGCGTTACCACTATGGCACTATCTCCTATATACGAAGTATCTCCATTTCTTGTGTGTATATGTGCTGCTATATACACATAGCCAATATTATCCGATTTTAGATTGGCAGTAAGTATATTGGTACTATCGCTTGGGTTATCCCAAAGCACGGAAGCAAAAGCCGTTTGCCCGCCATTGGTTTCTAATCCCCAAAGTACATCACTGCCATATTTCGATATATCTAAAGTATCGCCATTGCCAAAATCTATTCCTTGTTGTTGTGATGAATTCCTTTTGGCTGCCACCGCAAGATGTACTGTGCCTGAAGTATTGACATGAATAGAAGATACTTTTACATTTTTAATGAAGTTATACCCCCTATTCCACACTACTTGCCCCGTAGCATCTATTTTAGATATGGTACTATCAAAAAGGAAAAAAGTATAAGCATTATCGTTATTATCTATTGTTAATAAATAGTTGGCATGCATAACAATATCTGTTAATTTGACAATATGTGAATTTTGTTCTCCCCAAGTTATCCATTGTAAATCGCCAAGTGCGTCGAACTGCGCTACACTGCTTTTGTATTGATTTCCTATATACTGCTGATTACCAACTGCCACTGTATCGTAACCGGCACCTAATGTCATATATAAATGGTCTGTATTACTAATTTGGAAATCTACAGGGGTTAAACCTTCTAATTTTTTAATCCAAAATGGATCGCCTGTTTTGCCATTTAGTTTAAACAAAAAACCATCTCCTTTATAGTAGTCGGGAAAAGATTTTGGTTTATTACTAACTATATACTTATTACCCACAACATAAGTATCTAAGGTATTGACATTAGATTTATAAAACCTGCCCGTAACATATACATTTCCTCTTGAGTCTAACTGCATTTTGCATAAATCGTGATTGCCAACGATGTCTTTATTGCTCGTATAGACAAAGCGATGCCATAAAAGATTATAATTTGCATCTAATTTTAAAATTAATAGTCCATATATATTATTATTAGGATATACTATTGGTATGGATATTGGAACTGCCTGAGTGATATTTCTAATAAACAATGTATCAGGTATTGTATATGGTTTAGGAGCATAATAAGTAAAATACATATTTCCTTCTTCATCAACAATATAATTTTTCTTTGGCAAACCTAGTAGAGTAGTATCATTTCGTTTTACTGTCATTCCCTCTACCCATTCAAACTGTGGGCATTCTTCTTGTTGGGCTATAATGGTATTGGCAAGAAATAATGATAATAATAATATGATAAATGTTTTTGTGGACATGATTGAAATGTTTTTGTGGATTAGAAAAAATCCCCCTCCTTTGGAGGGGTTAGGGGAGGCTATTCTGTACCACCACTTTTCTATTCTCCCTATTCTCCCCATTAATTATTTGTACAAAATACATACCATTGCTTATACCACTTAAAGGTATCTGCACCGTACTATTTTGTTTGTTATACTGTGTATTAAGCACTCTACCGCTTATGTCTGTTATATAGATGGTGCTGTTTTGTGGTAGGTTAGTTATAGTTATGTTTGTATTAGCAGGATTAGGATAGATATTTACCGATTGTAGCGGATTGGCGATTTCTTCTGTGGGTAGCGAGCAGTCGTTGGTTATTTTGGCAAAGTAGGCATTGTGATTAGTCCCTTGAGTTGGTAAAGTATGACCACCCCATATTAAATCTCCATTAGAGTAACCTCCATATATATAATGTTCTTTTGATGATATGGTTTGTGCTAATATTGCACCTTCATTTCCTTGCCCTTGTGATTGAAGTATCCATATTATTTTAAAAGAATCTTCATCGGGTTTTATCTTTGCAAGGTAAGCATCTGTAGAGCTACCTGTGGCAGTTAGTAATGAATCTCCTAATTGTACAGAATTTTTTAAGCTCCCCGAAACATAAAGGTTTCCTATTTCATCAATAGTTGGGCTATGTAATCCAATTACACTATTACTTGTTATGCCATTACCCATTTTCTGTGCCTGAACAAATAGTCCTTGAGTATTTAAACGTGCCAAGAATACATTTTGTATATTCGGCGGAGATGATAGTATAATACCATCAAAATCTGCATTTCCATTGTAATAATGTCCACCAACATACAAATCGCCGGTAGGAGATACACTTATACCACCCACACCAGATACTCCTTGCCCTCCTATCATAGTCGCCCATTCGAACTGACCCTGTGGTGTTATTTTTGTAACGAAACCTTTATTCTGACCGCTACTATTATTAAGCGTATAACTGCCAAAATGTGCTGTTCCGCTAGATAAAGGACCGCCAATATAAAGATTATCCTGTGCATCTTTAGCGATTGCTTGGTAAAAATTAATCGCAGTAATTGCACCGCCTACATGCTCCACCCATTGTACCTGCCCTTGAAAATTAATGCCTGATACCACTAAGTTACCTGTACCCGAAGGCACTAATGTATGTGTACCCAATACTGCAGTATCGTGCAGTTGCGATATTATATAGATATTGCCCAAAGACATCATTTCTATATTCCAATGAAACAGATTGGTATGTACCTGATTCCAGATTAAATTACCTGCGGAATCTAATTTGGTAATTATACCATGATGTTTATCATTAAGAGTAGGCATTAGGGTATCGTCTTGAACTACAACAGAACCAATAAACGACCCAGATATATATATATATTCAATGTCCGATTGAATGGCTCTAAAATAAGCACTACTCACATTGTTTAGCCCTTTAATGTGTGTTACCCACTTGCAATTCCCTAAAGAGTCGAATCTACCTATCCATCCTGCAGTTTTATTAATGCCTTGTGGAGCAGGTAATGTAAAACTTCCAATGGTAAGATTCCCCATATAATTACCACATAGATATATGTTATTGTAACTATCTTTGTGTAAATCTGTAATAGCTAACCCAATATCGGAGTACATACTTCTTAACCACTCAAAATCGGGGCATTCCTGCTGTTGAGCTTTAATATTGTTTGTAAAGATAGATAACAAGGCAAATATGATGATTGTTTTGTTCATAACAAATAGATTTAGCCTCCCCCCCAACCCCCTCCGAAAGAGGGGGGAGATGAGAAAGAATGAAATATTATTTAGTTCCGGTAATTATTTTTATGTTTTCGCTTTTGGCGGAGGTTAAAGAGCTGACTCTTATTAAGAGCATTTGCTCCGAGAGTGTTTGCTCTATATAGTTTTGCAATAAAGGATTTATATCGTATATTTTACCTATTAGCTGTTTTATTTCCCTACCTTGTATATCGAATATACTTACCATTATATCATCTTCGGCAAACAGAGCATTTAACTCTATAACAAATTTATTATTTGCCGGATTAGGGTAATAATTGGCTATAAGTCCATCATTAGTCAATTTGGTCTTATTGTTGTTTTCGCCTCTATATCCTATACTCGGTATATTGTTCCAGTCCACATGCTTATAGTACAAGCACTCTACCCAATTGAGGTTAGCACTATCGGCATCGAATACTACAAACAGGTCGTTAGAAGCATCGTTTTGGCGAGTGAAGGCAATACAGCGACCACCGTGCAATGGGTCGAGCGAAATGTCAAAATCAATAACTCTGTACCCGTCTCCTGATGGAGCAGGTACGGCATCTTGTATAAATGGGTCGAGTAATAAACCTATATAGTCGTGGTCGCCAAGTGCGGCGTGCTCTTGTGTTTTAGCCCAGGCATAATTAATATATTGCCCATCTTGGCTCCAGGCAACCGTTGGGCGAATGTTTTCGGGTAAAATATCGGTATATGGGGGAAAATGATTTTCAGACATTTTTACCGTTCCGGTAAGACCACCATCGTTTAAGGCATGCTGATATACCGGACTGGCGGTAGAGGTCTGATAAGCTGTAAGGATTAATGAACTGACAAATGACGATTGGGCATTATTACATGCAAATAAAAAACTACCAAACGGATACATTTCAAACTGAGTTGTTACCATTGCCCATGCACCGTCGCTATGGTCGGGGGCATCTATCTTAGGTAAATATGCATAAGCAAATGGAGGATAAGGAATTAAACCTGTAGCACAACTTAGCGGTATAGAGGAAAAAGGAAACTGTGGTGTAACACTCGCCACTCCCAATGAAGCAATGGGCGAGGGTAAAGTCATTAAATGGTCAAAAGCTAAGGATGATACATAGCAGAACTCCAAATTTTGGTCATAATAAGTATGGTATAATCTTAAGCCTGTTCTTGCTTCGTCTGTTGTGGGGTTTTCTATCTTAGTCATAGCCACATCGGGCAGTCTTCCCTTACCTCCACTTCCAATACTAATTATTTCCTTTGGAGTACCTACCAAAGGGTACATAGCAGGTTGTGGCGTAAAACCTCCCATAGCATATAACTCGTATCCGGGAAACTCGTACCATACCGCTGTATAAGCATATAATCCATGCGCATCTAAAGACAGGGTATGTGTAACATTAGTAGAAATTTGATGTGTGGAAATCAGACTTAGTCCTGTAGTTTGCCATTCGTAAAAAGAAAGGTATGTACCTCCTACATCACTATGAGCCACTAACACACAATACTTATATGCAGAGCCTGCTGCTACATTGGGATTGTTTAAGATTACGGCATCATAACATCCTCCTCCTGGTACAATCTCAATCCCTTCATCAATAATAGACATAGGACTTCCACTATGACTTCTTTTGTAATATAATTTAGGATTCCCTATACCCATTGTAGTAACATACAAATCGCTTGTAAAATCCGGAAATGCTAGGTTACTGTATGTATAATTCGTAATTTCGTGTATATGATATGTACCAGAGGAGCCAGGCATCATTGTTTCATTTACACTCGAATTTTGAAACTGCGCTTTTGTAGTGCTATATGTCATTATCATACACATCACCAAAACACTACCATAAATTTTGTTTAAACGCCCTGCCCACATAGGGGGGGGGGGTAAGAAAGAATAGATTTTTCATACACTAAAATTTAATTTGTGAAAAAAAATAATTTATTATCGTTCGCAATTTAATCAATAATATTTAAAAAACAAAATATAAGTCAAAAATTTCACCTTATTTCCCTTACCTTTGCTGCCCCGATGAACATACAAACACTATCGGAACAGTACCTCAACGATAACCGCATTAAAGAAATTGCGGCAGGAAGTCCATTGCCTTTACCGCAACCAAATGTGCTTATTTCCGGTCTTACAGGCTCTGCTGTGGTTATGGCTGCCGTAGCCGTCTGGAAACAATCCGATGCCAACCACGTTTTTGTACTCAACGATAAAGAAGAAGCCGCTTATTTTCACAACGATTTTGAGCATCTGAGCGAGGCAATGAATATTTTTTATTTCCCCGACTCGTTTAAAAAAGAAGGTGATTACCGCTCGCTACATAGCAGCCATATAATGTTGCGCACAGAGGCACTGTCTAAAATAGATGCCAATGCTCATAAAAAAGTATTGGTAACTTCGCCCGAAGGTCTGTTTGAAAAAGTAGTAAACGCCACCACGCTTTCGGGTAATATGATACACCTGAGCACCGGAGCAAAAATAGATACTCAAAACATTATAACGAGATTTACCGAATTGGGCTTTTCGAGAGAAGATTTTGTATATGAACCGGGGCAGTTTGCTATTAGGGGTGGCATTTTAGACATTTATTCCTTTGGCAACGAACACCCTTACCGTATAGAACTTTTTGGCAACGAAATAGACAGTATCAGGCTTTTTGACCCCGAAACACAACTTTCTGTACGTAAATTGGTAAAAGTATCTATTCTGCCTAATGTAGAAACAGAATTTAATTCCGAAGAGAAAATATCGCTACTCCAATATCTGCCCGAAAACACAGTGTATTGGTTTAAAGATTTTGAATTTGGACGAGAAAAAATTTATCATTTAAGAGAAAAATTAATAGCCGGTTTAGATAAAGGAACAAGCACTGCCATAGACGCAGAGCAACAATGGATTAAAGAAATAAACCCAAATGATTTTGAGTTTCCCGACGAATGGAAATTACTCATAGCAAGTAAAAGAATAATAGACTGGAGCGGAAAACCATCTGCTTACCTTACAGAGAAGAACGGCAACCCTTTTACTTTTACATTTGAAACAGAAAGACAACCGGTATTCAATAGAAATTTTTCGCTCTTAATCTCCGACATTCAAGCGAAACAAAAGGAAGGTTATACACCATATATTTTTGCCGAAAATGCCAAACAATTAGAACGCCTACGTTCTATTTTTGAAGACAGCAATGCACAAATTTCTTTTACCCCCATTCCTAAATCTATAAGCAGAGGTTTTATAGATCATCAGAAAAAAATTATAGCTTATACCGACCATCAGATATTTCAACGCTACCATAAGTATAAAGTAAAACAAGCATTTTCCAAAGGCAAAGCCATAACGATAAAAGCATTAAGAGAACTACAACCGGGCGATTATGTAACCCATATAGACCACGGCGTAGGCAGGTACAGCGGTTTGCAGCAGATAGAAGTAAATGGCAATATGCAAGAAGCAGTGCGAATAATTTACAGAGATAATGATGTGCTGTATGTAAATATTAATTCGCTACACAAAATCAGCAAATACTCTGGTAAAGATGGCGTAGAACCTAAAATTAATAAATTGGGTAGCGATGCTTGGGAAAAACTGAAAACCAAAACCAAATCTCGCGTAAAAGACATTGCAGCAGAATTAATTAAACTGTATGCTAAAAGGAAAGCCTCGCACGGCTTTGCACATAATCCCGATACGTATTTACAAACCGAATTAGAGTCTTCGTTTATCTACGAAGATACTCCCGACCAGAGCAAGGCAGTAGCAGATGTAAAGCGCGATATGGAAAATCCCTCGCCTATGGATAGATTGGTGTGCGGCGATGTGGGTTTTGGCAAAACAGAAGTGGCTATTCGTGCTGCATTTAAGTCGGTAACAGATGGTAAACAAGCTGCGATATTAGTGCCTACAACTATTTTGGCATATCAGCATTATCGTACATTTACCAAAAGGCTACAAGATTTTCCGGTAACGATAGATTATATCAACAGATTTAAAACTGCCAAAGAGAAAAAAGAAACGCTACAAAAAGTTGCTGAAGGCAAAATTGATATTTTAATCGGCACACACGCTATACTCAGTAAAGATGTACATTTTAAGGATTTAGGATTATTGGTGATAGACGAAGAACAAAAATTTGGGGTATCTGCAAAAGAAAAACTAAGAGAGCGCAAAGCCAATGTGGACACGCTTACACTAACAGCTACTCCCATTCCGCGCACCTTACAGTTCTCGCTGATGAGCGCAAGAGATTTAAGCATTATTAATACACCTCCACCTAACAGGCAACCGATACAAACAGAGATTATGGGTTTTGATGAATTGGTTATTAGAGATGCTATTTACTACGAAGCAGAGCGTGGCGGACAAGTATATTTTGTGCATAACAGAGTGCAAAGTCTGCCTGCAATGGCAGAAAAGCTCAAAACATTGTGTCCGGATTTGGAAATTGCCGTAGCACACGGACAAATGGAAGGAGCGCAATTAGAAAAAACATTGCTTGATTTCATTAACCATAAGTACGATGTGCTTTGCAGTACCAATATAGTAGAAAGTGGTGTGGATATAGCTAATGCCAATACAATGATTGTAAACAATGCGCATCAGTTTGGCTTGAGCGATTTGCATCAGTTGCGCGGTAGAGTTGGGCGTAGCAATAAAAAAGCGTTTTGTTATTTGGTAGCACCATCATTGGTAACACTACCCGAACAAAGTCGTAAACGCTTACAAGCATTAGAGCAGTTTAATGAGTTGGGTAGCGGTTTTCAGATAGCTATGCGCGATTTGGATATACGCGGTGCGGGAAATATTTTGGGTGGCGAGCAAAGCGGATTTATTGCAGAAGTAGGTTTCGATATGTACCAAAAAATATTAGACGAAGCTATAAGAGAATTAAAAAGTACCGACTTTAAAGATGTATTTGCTGAAGAGCAAGAGCGCAAAAAAGATTTTGTAAGCGATTGTACGATTGATACCGATTTGGCGATAATGATACCAGAAGATTATGTAGAAAACATTACCGAAAGACTTTCACTTTACACTCAGTTAGATAATATTAACGACAACGAGACTTTAGAGCTTTTTGCGCAGCAATTAACAGATAGGTTTGGACCAATGCCGGAACAAGTACAAGCATTATTTACCACCATTCGTTGTCGTAAATTAGCCAAAGAATTAGGATTTGAAAAGCTAATACTCAAAAACAAACAAGCACGATTATATTTTATCAATAATCCCGATTCGCCGTATTTTGAAAGCAATACATTTAACCAATTAATGCAGTACATTCAAGTAGGTGTAAACAATGCCAAACTCAAAAATATTGGTACAGTGTTTATACTTATTTTAGAACGTATAGAAAGTATGGACGATGTAGAATTTTTCTTAAAAGGTGCGGTGGGTGAGTAATATTTTATTCATCAATTAGAGCTTGAAAAGCATATTAAGAAAGGGACTGTAGTGATTACAGTCCCTTTCTTATTAATACTCCTTTAACCCACATTGCGCATAAAAACGCTCAAATTAGCTATGGCATTGGGTTTTAT
>CAYUXT010000055.1:0-15088 GCA_964448955.1 uncultured Taibaiella sp.
TGGCGGCAATAAAACTTTTGATAAACTATAAAAAAACATTTAGGACAGTATTGGTTTTGATTTGGTATTTTTAATTTAGTTCTATACATTTGGGAATTATAATTTAAAAACACTTTAATAATGACATTTAATTTACTCAGATTTAAGTTAATTTTATTCTCATTTACTACCTTGTTGATTAGTGTTAGTGTATCTGCTCAGACTACTATTACTACTAATTATACAACTTATGGTTCTGGGTCAGGAGGTACTACCAATGCAACGATGCTATTTGTAATTCAAAATACAAATCCTGGAGCCATAATATTAACAGATGTTGGGTACTGGATTAGTGCTAACCAGACTTGGTCAGGTACTATGCTCTGGTATAAAGCATCTCCTTTACAGGGTGCTCCAGGCGCTATTACAGTTGCTAATGGTTGGACACAAATAGGGGGAACTCAAACTACTACTACTACTACAGAAGGATATTATCCTGTACGTACCAATCTTAATTTTACTATCCCTGCAAATACTAGTTATAGATTTGCATTGGCTGCTGGTAATAATTCAATGATAATGGGATCGTCAACTTGTGTTCCTAATATTTTTACAGCCACAGGAGTAAATTTATTAGTTGGCAACCATCAAGCCGGTGGCACAGGTGATGTTGGATTTTGGGGACCATTTAGTAGTCCTTTTCTTTCTCCTTGGTTTTTTAGGGGGTTCATTACTTTTGAAGATGGCGCATGCTCAGGCGTTCCAAATAGTGGTACAGTGCAATCTTCTGCAGCTTCTGTTGTGTGTGGTGGCACTGTTAATTTATCTCTTAGTGGGCATACAAATTCGACTAACATAACTTACCAATGGCAAAGAAATACCGGTACTGGGTGGACTAATTTTGGTACAAGTATAGATGCTATTACCTCTCCTGCTATCACACAAAATACTCAATTTAGATGTCAGGTTACTTGCACCAGCATTGGTGGGGGTACTGCTACCACTAATCCAATTTCTATTTTTGTAACACCAATTTCAATAAACATTGGTAACGATACTACTATTTGCCCAGGTATTACACAAACATTAGATGCTACTAATGTGGCAGGTTCTGCATATCTGTGGACACCGGGAAATTTAACAACCCCTACAAGGAATATTAATAGTGCAGGGTCGTATAGAGTTCGCGTAACACAACCCAATGGATGTATCGGTAGAGATACAATTATAGTTACAGATGGATTACAACCAACTAATTTCTTAGACCCAAGCTATAACCTTTGTGCTGACTCTACAATTACTTTAGATGCAGGAAATGCTGTAGATTGCGATTTCCTTTGGACTCCTACAAGTGCCACTACACAAACCATAACAATAAACAATGGTGGTAATTATAGCGTACTGATTACAAGTGTAGATAATTGCGAATTAGTAAGTGCTACTAACGTGGTGTACAGACCAAGACCTGTATTAATGCTACCACCGGTTAGCACTATTTGTTCCGTAGATTCGGTATTAATAGATGCTACTACTCCTTTAGGACATACTTATAGTTGGAGTACAGGAGCTACAACCCCTTCTATATATGCTAAAGACTCTATTATTTATTATGTTACGGTTACTTCAGAGTTCGGATGTCCAAGTTGGGACAATACTAAAGTAGAGTATTTCCCTAACCCAACTACAGAAGGATTTACTTTTATACCTTACTTCTATGAACAATTAGGCAAGGTTACTTTCGCTCCCATTAACCCACAAGCCGTAAACAGTTACCGTTGGTACTTTGGAGATGGCGACAGCTCCTATCAAAGAACACCAACACACGTATATAAAGGTAGTGGAATTTATTTAGTTACTTTAGTTGTGGTAAATCATTGCATAGAACAAGAATACACACAAAATGTACATATTAATCTACCAACAGGTATAATAACAACCGATAAGGATATGGAAGTATCCATTTATCCTAATCCGGCTACAGAAAAAGTAACTATTGAAAACAAAAGCAATCAAAAATTAACTGCTGTACAAGTATATAATGCAGTAGGTGCTGTAGTATATCAATCAGATATAAATAATGACACGCACGAAATAAACCTATCTGGATTAGCTTCGGGAATTTACCACATAAGGGTACAAGCCGATAATAATAATTGGATGGTGAAAAAAATTGAGATAAGTAAATAACAACAACTAACACACTACCATTTCAAATGGTAAATAAAGGTTACATAGGAATTTCATCATTGAAGATAAAAAATACTATGTAACCTTTATGGTTTCTTCAATAGACCTCTAACATAATTATCCATTTTCTCTCCTTTGTAGAGGAAAAACAAAGGAGAGGTTAATGGATAAAATGGAATTTTGTTAGAGGTCTAATATGAAATAGTCTATACTATTTCCATATATGGTTGCTGAGCATAGTCAAATTATGGTTATATTGAGCAAGACCTATTTATTTGGTATAATACAGTTACTTTAAAAATTTCAAGACCTTTATTTGACCACTACATTTGGCAAAATAAATGCCGGAAGGGAGTGTAGTAATATCTGCAATAGTTAATGGACTTTTTATAGAAATAGATAAAACTAATTGACCTAAGGTATTAAAAATGGAGATATTACCATTCGTATTTTCGGGAGCTATAAACCCAATCCTATTGTGCACTATATTGCTTCCCCAAATGCCCCATTGTGTTGCATTATTTTGTCCAATTCTGAGAGGAGGTAATTTTCTTTCTTCAAATTTTTTGTCGGTTTTAAATTGCATTACTACGGGAGTATGGTCGCTCATATAGTACAATTTTATCCGAAGAGCCAAACTATAATCTCCATTACAAGCGGTATCTTTTATGCTTTTATCTAAACAATTCCCATTATTACCATAAGCTTTGTATGTATTAGTGATGTACGTCAACTTAGGATTGTTTTGCAAGATATTTTCTGATGCCATTATAAAATCAAACCTATCATCTAAACCTCCGGAAGCACCACCTGTCCCAAATTCTGAAGAATAAAGCCTTGTAGCTTGAGTATGTACATCGGTATAAAATGCATTATCGCTCCACTCCCCTTCTCTATTGGCAGGGTCTTTCATTCGGATAAAATTTGCAGTATCAATAATCTTTTGATAACCATTTTCTGATGCGGTGTAAAAATTAAAATCGCCTGCAAATAGTACATAGGCATCTTGCGGTAATTGGTTAAGTGCTTGAGCAAAAGTATCTGTCATTTTATATCTTGCTGCTACATTAGCAGCTCCTGTACTCGATTTAAGATGTGCTACAAATACATGCAAATGCACAGAGTCTTCATCTTTGTCTTTTGTGTTTAATAAAAATTTACAATAATTAATATCACGCACTTCTGTAGGCAGTATTTTTTCTTCTAACAAAATTAATTTTCGGGTGTTGTAAAAAACAAGTTGCTGCAATGGGTCGCTTGTATTTGGCGAGGGGTAAAATGTAGAACGAGCAAAACTATCGTCTTTGTTTTTAAATGAAGTGTTGAGAATTTTGTTAGCGCCATCTACTGTTTGTAATTCGCAAACCATAAACAAATCTGGCAAATAAGTATCGAAAATATTACCCAAAATCACCTCTCTGTTTTCCGGTATTTCTAAAGGAAAACGATAAAGATTATAGAACATTGCATGGAGTGTATCTTGTGCAGAAACATTATAATAAAAGAAACAACTCATTAAAAATGTTAGCGTAATTTTTTTAAGCATATTGAATGGGGTTTACACAAATATACTAAACTGGTACTAATTTATAAAATTTCAAATTTATGTGTATTGGAAAGTAAATGTATGCAGTAAATAATCTTCTTTAGAATAGAAAGATAAAAAAGAAGGCTGCCCCAATGGAACAGCCTTCTTTTTTGGTTGGTAGAATAATCATCTAACTCAATGCTTTAGTAGTTTCTTCCACTTCTTGAAGAATAGAATTGCTAAACGTATCTATGCTTTGCGCACCAATATCGCCCACACCTTGTCTGCGTACCGAAACTACATTTTCGTTCATTTCTTTTTCACCTACAATAAGCATATAAGGAATTTTGTCTAATTCTGTATCTCTAATTTTTTTACCGATTTTTTCTTGTCGGTCGTCTATCTCGTTACGCACTCCTTTGCGAGTAAGTTGTGCTGATACCTGCTGAGCATAGTCTTGGTATTTATCCGAAATGGGTAACACTTTTACTTGAGTAGGAGCTAACCACAATGGTAATTTACCGGCACAATGCTCTAACAATACTGCCACAAATCTTTCCATAGAACCAAATGGCGCACGATGTATCATTACAGGGCGTTTGCGGGTATTATCACTGTCCACATATTCTAACTCGAATCGCTCCGGAAGATTGTAATCTACCTGAATAGTACCTAATTGCCAATTGCGCCCCAAAGCATCTTTAACCATAAAGTCTAACTTAGGACCATAGAAAGCTGCTTCGCCCTCTACCTCTATTGTAGCAAGTCCTTTTTCGGCTGCTGCTTCTCTAATAGCATCTTCGGCAATATCCCAATTTTGCTCACTACCGATATATTTTTCTTGATTGTTTTTATCTCTTAAAGATACTTGTGCTTTGTAATCCGTAAAACCCAAGGAGTTAAAAACATACAATACTAAATCTATTACTTTTTTAAACTCTTCTTTTACCTGATCGGGACGACAAAATAAGTGTGCATCGTCTTGTGTAAAGCCACGCACACGAGTAAGTCCGTGCAATTCGCCCGCTTGCTCGTAACGATATACGGTACCAAATTCTGCAAAACGAACCGGTAAATCTTTATACGATTTTGGAGAAGTTTTATAAATCTCGCAATGGTGCGGACAATTCATTGGTTTTAAGAAAAACTCTTCGCCTTCGTGTGGTGTTTTTATAGACTGAAAACTGTCTGCACCGTACTTATCGTAGTGTCCCGAAGTTTTGTAAAGATTGATATTACCAATATGCGGTGTAATAACGGGTAAGTAACCTGTTTCTAATTGTGCTTTTTGTAAAAAATCTTGTAGCCTTTGGCGCAACATAGCTCCTTTGGGCAACCAAAGCGGCAAGCCACTGCCTACTTTTTCCGAAAAAGCAAAAAGTTCTAACTCCTTACCTAATTTACGATGGTCGCGTTTTTTGGCTTCTTCTATCATTGCCAAATAATCTTCCAACTCTTTAGCTTGCGGGAAAGTAATGCCATAAATACGAGTAAGCATTTTGTTTTTTTCGTTACCACGCCAATAAGCTCCGGCAATATTGGTTAATTTTATCGCTTTAATAAAACCTGTATTGGGTATATGCGGACCGCGGCATAAGTCTGTAAAATTGCCTTGTTGGTAAAAAGAAATACTGCCGTCTTCTAATCCGTCTATTAGTTCTAATTTGTATTGGTCGTCTTTTTCGGTAAAATATTTAACGGCATCAGATTTACTCACCTCACTGCGTTGGTATTGATTTTTTTGCCCGGCAAGTTCTTTCATTTTCTTTTCGATATTTGCCAAGTCTTCATCGCCGATATTTTTGTCACCTAAATCTATATCGTAATAAAATCCGTGCTCAATAGCCGGACCAATACCGAATTTTGTACCAGGGAACAATGCTTCTATTGCTTCTGCCATAAGGTGTGCTGAAGAATGCCAAAAGGTAGATTTACCACCTTCATTATCCCAAGTGAGTAGTTTTAAATGCGTATCATTATGTATAGGGCGAAAAGCGTCCGTTACCACTCCGTCTAATTCTGCGGCTAATACTTTGCGTGCCAATCCTTCACTAATAGATTTGGCTACATCTAAAGCGGACACTCCTGCTTCGTACTCTCTTACAGCACCATCGGGTAAGGTTATTTTTATCATAAAATATATAAACTAAATATAGCAATAAAGATTGCAAAGTTATGGGATTTGAATGGCAATTTCTTGCATTTTTTAATGTACAAAAATTTGAAAATTTGAATTTGGTTTTGTGTCTTCTATTTTAAATTAGGAGAGAGCCTTTTGCCAATTATAGTGAACCAAACTTAATGTGTTTAGTATTTATATCGATATTTGTCGAATTCTTCCTAATTTTATTGATAATAATAATGAAAAGTAGAACAATAATATCTATCGTTTTAATTTGGTGTTTATGGAGAATAGTTGAACATTACTATTTACCGTCATTTGTAATTATATTTACGTGGTTGCCACTTTCTATTACATTGTTAATATTGTCAATAGTTCATCTATCTAAATTATTTAGAAACAATAATCGACATTCAAAACAAAAAATATTTAATGCAACTTTTTATATTGTACTCTTTTTCTTTACATTTTATAGATTGCCATTTAATAAATTGATAGAAAAAGCAGATTGGTATTTGTTCTACAACAAAAGAATTGAGCTGATAAACCAATTGAAAAAAGATGAATTTATCAATGAATCTTCTCCTACATTATTAAAATCAATTCAACTTCCGTACAGATTTCCAATCCTGTCAGTTGATGGTAATGAAGTTTTCTATAATAAAAATGGGAAGAACATAACTGTTGCGTTTTTTATAGAAAGAGGGTTGTCTATATCAAGTTCTGTATATCTTATTTACACTAATAATGAGACTGAAATTTTTGATTTTGAAAATAGAATTATACGTAATCCAAGGGAAAATTGGAAAATAAATGATAATTGGTATAGAATAAGGCGTAAATAGTAGTTGCATTAATAAGATGAATGCCAGTACAGCCAAAAGTCCGCCCCAAATTAAAAAATATTTATTTTCATAAAAAAATACCATACCTTTGCCGTCCATTTCAAAATAACAAATTAATATTATGGATAATAATCGTTAATTGACAATACTTTTGGAGTGAAAGAATTATAATTATGTAACCTTCGGCAGCTATCTTTTAAGCTTGATAAGGTGAATGCATCCAACATCAAAAAGGGATGAGAGCATTTGCCTACTATATCAAATAAAAGGTAAGCCCGTACAAATAAAAAGCAAAAATGGCAAAAACAGCAACAAGCGTATTGCGTCGCCAAAGAATTCATCGTCGTGTACGCAAAAACGTAAAAGGAAGTGCTACAAACCCTCGTTTGTCGGTATTCCGCAGCAACAAAGACATCTATGCACAATTAGTAGATGATGTAAATGGAGTTACTTTAGCTTCAGCTAATTCTCGTCAGAAAGACCTTGCAGCACAAAAAGGCACTAAATCGGAACAAGCAGCATTGGTAGGTAAAACAATTGCACAAAAAGCAGTTAGCCTCGGTATCGAAACTTGCGTATTCGACAGAAGTGGTTATTTGTATCACGGTCGTATCAAATCTTTAGCAGAAGGTGCAAGAGAGGGAGGACTAAAATTCTAATTTTCATTTACAAAACAATACAAAAATTCAAAATAAATGTCTCAACATAATAATCGCGCTAAAAACGCAGAAACAGAATTAACAGACAAAGTAGTAGCCATTAACCGTGTAGTAAAAACTACAAAAGGTGGTCGTACTTTTAGCTTTTCAGCCTTAGTGGTTGTAGGTAATAATAATGGTACTATCGGCTATGGTTTAGGTAAAGCTAAAGAGGTACAAGAAGCTATTGCTAAAGGTATCGACGATGCTAAGAAAAACCTCATTAAAGTACCGGTAATGAATGGTACTATTCCGCACGACCAATTTACAAAATTTGGTGCAGCGAAAGTATTAATTAAACCGGCTGCTTACGGTACAGGTGTACTTGCAGGAGGTAGTATGCGTGCAGTATTAGAGGTAGCAGGCTATACCGACGTATTAGCAAAATCTTTGGGTTCTGCTAATCCGCACAATGTGGTAAAAGCTACTGTAAAAGCATTAAGCGAACTACGTGAGCCTATCGAAGTAGCAAAACAACGTACTGTAGGTCTTAAAAAAGTTTTCAACGGATAATACCAATTGGTATCCGTTAATATTATTTATTTCAAAAAAAATAAAACATTTTAATAAAATGGCTAAAATAAAAGTAACGCAAATAAAAAGCGGCATCGACCGTCCGGAGCGTCAGAAAAGAACTTTAGCAGCATTAGGTCTTCGTAAATTAAATGCCACTGTTGAAGTAGAAGTTACTCCACAAATTCAAGGTATGGTAAACAAAGTATTACACCTTGTAAAAGTAGAAGAACTTAGCTAATTTGATGATTAGCCATTTTGATGATTTGATAATCATCAAAATTAATAAGGCTATAATTATCAAATGAGCACATCATCAAATTATCAAATAAAAAAAATGCGAGCGGGAACGTAACCCGCGCAAGTTCAAAAACAAAAATAAATTATGCAATTACACAATTTAAAACCCGCATCGGGTTCTCGTCATCACTCTAAGAGAGTAGGTCGCGGTGAAGGTAGTGGCTATGGTGTTACTGCCGGAAAAGGTAATAAAGGACAACAAAGCCGTACTGGTTATCAATCCAAAAATGGACACGAAGGTGGGCAGATGCCTATCCAACGCCGTATGCCTAAACGTGGATTTAAAAACAATAACAGAGTTGCGTACAAAGTATTTAACTTAGGTCAAATAGATTATTTGGTAGAAAAATACGAATTACCTGAGTTTTCTTTGGAAACATTATATATCAACAGCTTAATTAATCGTACCGATTTAGTAAAAATATTAGCTAAAGGTGAAATTAAAACAGGCGTTACATTCAAAGTAAATGCGATAAGCGAAAAAGCAAAAACTGCTATTGAAGCTGCCGGCGGTAATGTTACTTTGTATTAATAGTATATTTTTTCACAAAGCATACATTTTATTAAAATCAACCAATTAAGTGTTGGATTTTACAAAATTTGAATGTAGAATGATATACCAAAATATTTATCAATATAACAGACTTTCGGCTAATTTGTCGTGGGTCTGTTATTTTGAATTTGGTAATGTGCATCAATTGTTGTTTATTCGCACTCCCTAATTTTAAAAACATTTCTTAAAAGTGAAGAAATTAATCAATACAATTAAAAACATTTGGAGCATAGAAGAGCTTCGAAAAAAAATCCTATTTACACTCGGGCTAATTTTAGTGTATCGTATCGGTTCGTTTATTGTACTTCCGGGTATAGACCCTACTGTGTTAGATAGGTCTCAAGCCAGCGATGGATTGTTAGGTCTTGTTAATATGTTTTCGGGTGGTGCCTTCAGTAATGCATCCATTTTTGCATTGGGTGTAATGCCTTATATATCTGCGTCTATCTTTATGCAATTAGCAGGTATAATAATACCTCAATTTGCAAAAATGCAAAAAGAAGAAAGTGGTAGAGCCAAAATGAACCAATATACCAGATACCTAACTATTGGTGTTACATTCGTTCAGGCTATTGCCTACTTACAATTCCTTAGACAAATCACCAATGGTTACTTTGCCATTGATGCCAATTTATTTTACATTAGTTCGGTAATAATACTTACAGCAGGTACTTTATTTGTAATGTATTTAGGGGAACGCATTACCGAAAAAGGAATAGGTAATGGAGTATCTTTACTAATTATGGTGGGTATCCTTGCACGTTTTCCAAGCTCTATCAAAAACGAATGGTTAGAGAAAGCGCAGAACGATAAAGTATTATTTTTCCTTATAGAAATTGCATTCTTTGTTGTAATAATAATGGCTTTGGTAGCTTTAGCACAAGCGGTAAGAAGAATACAATTAAACTACGCCAGAAGAATAGTAGGCACTAATGCAGCTAAGGAAATAGGCGGTGGTAGTCGTAACTTTATACCGTTAAAAGTTAATTCTGCGGGGGTAATGCCGATTATCTTTGCGCAAGCATTAATGTTTATTCCGGCTACTGTTGCAGGTTTTGCAGCAGGCGAAGAAGGAGCAGCACCTAACGGATTTTTAGCATCACTTACCGACCCCGCTGCACTTTGGTATAATGTAATATTTGCTGTTTTGGTAATAGCATTTACCTATTTCTATACAGCACTTACTTTTAATCCTACAGATATTGCGGACAATCTAAAACGTAACAATAGCTTTATTCCGGGTATTCAGCCGGGGCAGCCAACAGCAAACTATATCGGTACTATTATGGATAGAATAACATTGCCGGGTGCTTTGTTCTTAGCTATTGCAGGTATATTACCGGGTATTGCATCGTTATTTGGTGTTACTCGTGGTTTTGCAGATTTCTTCGGTGGTACATCTATGCTTATTGGTGTAAGTGTAATATTAGATACCTTACAACAAATAGAAAGCCATTTATTAAATCGTCATTACGATGGTTTAATGAAGACAGGAAGAATTACAGGCAGAAACAATGCAGTAATTCAGCAAGGTTAGCAAGCTATTTTGATTTACAATTTAATTCATTACAAAGAGAGAGAAACATTTATTTTGTTTCTCTCTCTTTTAGTATTGGGCAAATGTTAGGTTATTTGCTTTGCCATAAATTTTATCTTATAGATAAAAGTATTTGTATTGGTTGCAAGCCATTTCCATCCATATTATAGGAAAACTCCATCTTTGTTCATATTTCCATAAAATAATTTTTACAATTCCCTAATACTGTCATTACAATTCGATGACAATAGCTTGTGAATTTTGCGGTATCAATTAAAACTAAATTATTAAAAATGATACAGAGAAAATTTACATTATTAGGGCTTGCTGCGTTATTAGCAGTAGGTACTGTTTCTGCACAAAACACACAAGATACTGTAGTGTTTCCGCGAAACAGCGTTTGGAAGTATTTAGATAATGGCTCCGACCAAGGCACCGCTTGGACAGGAGTATCTTTTAATGATGCTTCGTGGTCTTCGGGGCCGGCAGAGTTAGGTTATGGAGATGGCAACGAAGCTACGGTAGTTAGTTTTGGATCATCGAGCAGTAATAAATATCCTTGTACTTATTTTAGAACCACATTTAACCTTACTACACTCCCTGCTATAGGTCAGTCGGTAGTAGTAAGACTACAAAGAGATGATGGAGCAGTAGTGTATATTAATGGCACAGAAGCATTCAGAGATAATATGCCAAGTGGTACTATCAATTATCTAACTTGGGCAACAGCTACAGTAGATGGAGGTAATGAAAGTACATATTTTGATTTTCCAATTAATGGTTCTTTATTACAGTTAGGTAATAATACTATTGCGGTGCAGATACACCAAGATAGAGCCACCAGCTCTGATATTTCTTTTAATTTTGAATTAGTTTATCGCTCTTATAAACCACCTGTAAATTGCGATTCTTTAATAGATACTTTACATATCTCGCACTTTAAATCTGTAGTGCCAAGTGTACAGCCCGATTCTATCAGAATTCCTTATACACATACATTCCAAATGATTGTTCAATCTGGAGACCCATATACTGATACTGCACATGGTGTAACTAAAGGTCTTTTTGACTTTACAGGATATGTACCAATAGAAGGTAGTAGCGAAAATGGTTACTTATCTATCAATCACGAATTAGGAAGTTTCCCTGCTGCTGGCGTTTCTATGTTGAGCATTAATTTCGATACTGTAGCGCATATATGGAATGTAACCAATAATGTGCCTGTAGATTTTACTCCTGTAATGGGTACTGGTCGTAACTGCTCTGGTACCGTTACTCCTTGGAATACAATTATTACTACCGAAGAAACTTTACCTTCAAGAGATGACAATAGTGATGGTTATCAAGATATAGGTTGGTTAGTCGAAATCGACCCGGTAACTGCCACTGTAATGTCCTACAATGGTGTTCAGAAAAAATTATGGAGAATGGGGCGTATGTCGCACGAGAATGTGGTAGTATCGCCAATTGATAGAAAAACAGCTTATCTTACTAACGACGAAAATCCCGGTTATGTATTCAAATATGTAGCTAATACTCCAGAAGATATGTCGGAAGGCTTATTGTATGTATTAAAATTAGATGGTCCATTAGATGCCACTACTACCGGAAAATGGATAGGCATTCCAAACTTTACACCTGCCGATTGCAATAATGCAAGGTCGTACGCTAATTCTGTAGGTGCTACTAACTTTAACCAATTAGAGGATATAGAAATAAGTCCATTAAACGGAATGTGCTATTTTACTTCCAAAGCAAGTAGCAGAGTTTATAGATTTATGGACGATGGTTTAACCGTTAGCGGTGTAGAAGTATTTGTAGGTAATAGTGCTTCTAAATATGTAATCGACAGTGATACAGGTTTAGTGGAAGAACAATGGAGGGGTGGCGTTGATAATCTTACATTCGACGATTTAGGAAACTTATATGTATTACAAGACGGCGATAGAAACCATATATGGATGGTACCACCTTGTCATTCACAAACTAACCCTGCGGTAAAATTATTCTGTGTAACTCCTGCAGGTTGCGAGCCTACCGGTATGACCTTCTCTCCAGATTACAGATTTATGTTTGTATCTATGCAGCACCCATCATCTTCTAATACTACTGAAATGATCGACGCTACCGGTACGCCTGTAAAATTTAATAAAGAGTCTGCAATAGTAATAGCACGTAAAGAATTTTTAGGACCAGATGCTTTAGTAAATGAACCACCAATAGATGATACAACTATACAAATTAACGAACCAAAAGTAAATGAAATACTAAATGTATATCCTAACCCAACTACGGGCAAAGTAAATATAAACATTTCTTCAAACACCAATACTGTTGCTGTATTAAGAGTGTACAATGTATTAGGTGCAAACGTTAGGGTTTTAAGCAAAAGATTACATGCCGGAGAAAATATTATAGAAGTAGATATGAATAATCTTCCAAGTGGTATATATACAGCATCTCTAATTATTGATGGTAAAATCACTTCTGCAAAAATTGTAAAAAAATAATACCCAATCACAGTGACCAATAAACGTAATAAGTTATTTTATAGCTTGGCAATTGCTCTTTTTCTAAAGAGCAATTGCTTATTTGCTCAAAGCATACATTGCGATACCGCAAAAGTACATTATGGTATAGATGCCGCTTGGGAGTGTAAAGATGTAGTACAATACCTATCCTACAGAGTAGCGCACATAGAATTATTGAGCAGTAGAGTTGGCGATTTCCCTCAATTACAAATGCTCGATTTAAAAAGCAATTCGCTTAGATTTTTACCTAACGAAATAGGCAACCTTACTCAATTAAAACACCTTACCCTCTCTCATAATCATTTAAAAAAAATTCCAAAAAGTATAAAAAATTGTACTGCTTTGGAATTTCTGCAAATGGATAATAATGAACTTACAGAACTCACTCAAGCTATTCGGTATTTTTCGAATTTAGAATATTTAGACATCTCTTGGAATAATATTGCATCACTGTATCAAGAGATAAAATATTTACCCAAACTAACTTATCTCAATGTATCCCAAAACGTATTACACTCTATCCCCGAAGAAATAGGAGCTTTAAAAAAATTGCAGTTTTGTAATCTCTCTAACAACAAAATAAGGATACTGCCTAATGAATTAAATATGTTAGAGCAATTAGTACAGCTCGATGTATCATTTAACAAAATAGAAAAATTCCCTACTAAGATTACTAACCTCAAAAAATTAAAAACACTCAACCTTAGCAACAACAGATTATCCGATTTGCCGAAAACTATATCAAAATTAGAAGGCTTAGAAATACTAATGATAGGCAATAATAATTTCAATTCTATACCTGATGCAGTATATAAAATGCCACATTTAAAAACACTTGTTTTAATTGATAATAATATTCCACATACCGACATAGAAAAGCTAAAATCAACGAAACCACAATTAAATATATTGTATTAAAAAGCACCATTTACAGATTACAGAATAGAAATGAAAAAAATAATTACACTATTAATAAGTATAAGCATTATTGCATTACTTATATTGCTTTCGAGCGCTAAGCAATCTAATAATGCTTTAACGCAAATAGAAAAACATTACAATATCCAATTAGATAGCTTGGACAGCCAATTACATTTACTTAAAAATGCAGTACTAAAAAACAATAATGCTGTCTTACAAACTCATTTTAAGCACGCCAGAAAAATCTATAAAGACATTGAATTTTTAGTCGAATATCATTTTGCAGAATCGGCAATAAAATTAAACGGACCTAACCTTTTGGAAGCCAAAGCCCAATCGCCCTTAGAGCCCACACACCCTACCGGATTTCAGGTACTCGAAGAATTGCTTTGGGACGATTACAACTTTGATAAAAATGCTATTATCTACGAAATAGAAAACATAGAATTTGCACTCAATAGATTAAAAGAAACTTCTAAAATTTTAGAATTAACAGAGTCTAATGTTTTAGATGCCGTTAAACTCAACCTATACAGATTAATTACCAAAGGCATTACAGGATTCGATTCTCCGGTTGCATTATTAGGAACAGAAGAAGCTGTTTATACTATTAATGCTATGGGTAGTGCATTGCAGTATTTTAAAAACTCTTTTACTGTTTTCGACCAAATACTCATTACACAAAAATATCTACAATCATATACCGGCACTTTCGACGACTTTAACAGAGCAGAATTTATTACAAAATATGTAAATCCTCTTTGCGATGAATTGTATTATTATCAAGTAAATGAAAAAATTCCTTTTGCACACAGTTACCTCAAAGGCATTCCTTCTAATGTGCCGAATATGTTTAGTGTAGGAGCTTTTGATACTTTTTATTTTGCTCCCGAAAATGCCTTACATCTCTCCGAAGAAGCTATACTATTAGGCAAAAAATTATTTAATGATCCCAGACTTGCTATTACTAATAATAGAAGTTGTGCTACTTGTCATAATCCTAAAAAAGCATTTACCGATGGTAAAAAACTAAACGAATCTATTGTAGATGGTAAAAAACTAATGCGCAATACACCTACATTAATTAATGCTGCATTACAGCCAGTACAATTTTACGATAGTAGAATTAATTTTTTAGAAGACCAAGCACACGAAGTGATTACCAATGAAGACGAAATGGGCGGTAATTTTAAATCTATAGCAGAGCGATTAAAGAAAGACAAAGAGTACAGAACTCTATTTCAAAAAGTATATGGTAATACTAACATTACAAGCAGAAATATTAACTACGCTATTGCAGCTTATGTGCGTTCGCTCACTTCCTGTTTTCCTCGCTGGGACACCCAAGTCAGAAATTGAACAAATTTGCCAAAA
>CAYUXT010000056.1:0-15023 GCA_964448955.1 uncultured Taibaiella sp.
GCGGCAATAAAACTTTTGATAAACTATAAAAAAACATTTAGGACAGTATTGGTATTAAAAAATGATATTTATTTAATTTTATTGTTTAAGTATTTTTTTACGTAATTGTTTTTCCAAAGCCCTATTTCGTTCATTATCTGCCGAAAAGTAACCTAAATGTCTATATTCTTGTAGTATTTTATTTAAAGTTGCATTTGGTTTAAACTTTACAACATGCCCTGCCGGTATTCTTTTGTTTATCTTGTAAGTTACGTCAGTACATTTTAATTCTTTCAATAATTCATAAATGATATTTGCTTTGCTAATAGAGTTGCCAAAGTAGTAAGTACAAAAATTATCATTATAAAGTCCATATCGTAAATATGCTCCTAAAAGAAATGAATATTTTTGATTTTCGTTATTAAATATTTTACTTTTTAGCTTTCCGGCATAAATGGTATCGTAGGTCATTGTAAGGCTAACCGTTGGATAATAATCATAATATGTCTCTATTTTATTTTTTAAATTTACGGAAGTTAAAACATTCCAATTACATTCAGTTTCATTTAATTGAACATCTGAATGTTCTCGTTTTAACAATAGGTAAAGTGTGTCTGCTAATAGCTTTTCATCTATATTATATTGTTCAATAGTATTGGTATCCTTATTGTCTTTTTGTCTTCCCATATAATCAGATAATGTTCCTAAAAGGAAAAATTCAGTATCTAATGTTTGACTATAAGTAATATTATTTATTAAAATAAAAATGATAGTAGAAATTAAAAGTTGCCTCATGGTATTATTCTTAATTATTGCGGAAAGTAACACATATTTATTTACATTACCCAAAACTATTCTTCCCCAAAATCCATGTAACCAAATCCAAACGCATGTAATTTGTTTTAAGTGTAAACACCGCGTGTTAATGAATTGTAAATGGATTTTTTTGTTCTTGTCTAAATAACTTGAATTTACTTTTTCATTGTTACTTTTTACTCTACCTTTGCAGCCATTATTAAAAATGTCATTTTTTTCACTCAAATAAATATAAATAAATTAACATGAGCAAAGTAAAAGTTGCCATTAATGGCTTTGGTCGTATCGGACGATTGGTTTTTCGTCAGATTTCTAAATTAGATGGTATAGACGTTGTTGCCATCAACGATTTAACACAACCGAAAACTTTAGCACATTTATTAAAATACGATACTGCACAAGGTCGTTTTAACGAAGATGTTAGCAGTACCGATAATGCTATTGTAGTTAATGGCAAAGAGATTACTATATATGCACAAAAAGATCCAGCTCAAATACCTTGGGGTGCACATAATGTAGATGTGGTTTTAGAATGTACCGGCTTTTTCGCTGATGCAGACAAAGCAAAAGCACACATTACTGCAGGAGCTAAAAAAGTAGTAATTTCTGCACCTGCTACAGGCGAACTGAAAACTGTTGTATTTAATGTAAACCACGATATATTAGATGGTAGCGAAGAAGTAATTAGCGGTGCATCTTGTACTACTAACTGCCTTGCTCCAATGGCTAAAGTATTAAACGATAGCTTCGAAATCAAAACTGGTTTAATGACTACTGTACATGCTTATACCAACGACCAAAACACCTTAGATGCGCCACACCCTAAAGGCGACTTACGTAGAGCAAGAGCAGCAGCATCTAACATTGTTCCTAACTCTACAGGAGCAGCTAAAGCCATCGGCTTAGTGCTACCTGCATTAAAAGGAAAATTAGACGGTGGCGCACAAAGAGTACCTACTATCACAGGCTCTCTTACCGAACTTACCACTATATTAGCTAAAAAAGTAACCGCAGATGAAGTTAATGCCGCTATGAAAGCTGCCGCTAACGAATCTTTTGGCTATACCGAAGACGAAATTGTATCGAGCGATGTAATTGGCACTTCTTTCGGTTCTTTGTTTGACGCTACACAAACCAAAGTAATAACTGTAGGAGATCAACAAATGGTAAAAACCGTAAGTTGGTACGATAACGAAATGAGCTATGTTTCTCAATTAGTTAGAACTGTAAAACATTTTGCTACTTTGATTAAATAATCTATTGATTTGAAATCATATAAAAAATGCGAAAAGAAAATAAATTCTTTTCGCATTTTCTTTTGCAATAAACAACAACCTTAAAGCACTATCTAATTAAAGTCAACTGTCCTTTTTGGTAAAAATTTTCGCCATTCATTGTGCGGCTACTAAAGCGAATTTCGTAAAAGTAAGTATCCATATTTGCCGGCTTACCATTAATACTTCCATCCCAACCTCTATCAAACTCGTTAAAAGAAATATATATTACTTGTCCGTACCGATTAAATATTTTTAACGAATACTCCGAAGGTACACAGCCCAAAGCGATGGTAGGTTTAAAATGATCATTTAAGCCATCATTATTCGGACTAAATGCATTAGGTATAAAAATATCGCAGGGACAAAATTGACTTTCTACTTTTATGCTGTCTTCTAATACACAACCATATAAAACATAGGTTAGTTTATATTCTCCAGGGTAGTACACCTGCCGTTTGGCATCTTTAGAAAAGTCTTCCCAAATATATTCGGTGGCATTGGTTTTCGGAATTATAGTATAAGGAAACCTTTGTTCACAAATTACCGTATCTAAAGGCAAAACTTTGTCGGGAGTTCGGAGTTGAAAGATAAAAGTATCTACTCTAATGCCACATCCACCATCGTAAATAACCCAATACTTACCTGGTTCTGTAATGGATTTTTCCGGTCCTTTTGAACCGTCATTCCATTCGTAACCTTCGAAGCCCTCTCTTGCTTTAAGGTCTATTTTGGGAAAAGGTTGGTTTTGCTCTAAACAGAGTACCGAATCTTCTGCAATTTGAGGAATGGTATCTATCGGTAAATATGGATAAGTAACAGAAATGCTTGTGTTATAAATACTATTGCTCGGTGTGGAAGCAGAAAAAGAAACAAATGCTTCGTCCCAAGTTGAGCCATTTTGTGGGCTAAATTTACCAATACCCGATACCTGTCTTAGAACATTATATACATCGGGGGCGGGTGGCATTGGTGGTACTACCTCTATGCTTGTATTGATTGGAAAGTATAAATCCTTACCATAATGCTTAAATAAGAATACCGGTTGCTCATAAACTATATGCCGCGATTGCCTATATGGCATGTAGTTAAAGGGGGCATAGTTTAGTCTTGTGGGCCTGTAATTATTGGTATATTCTCTTAAATCGTATTTAAAAATAACAGCAGAATCACCATTAATGATGTGAGCATAAGCTAAGTAATAATTATTGTCAGGCGAAAAAGTGCCGTATATCTCCGGACTTAATTGTGCCATTCTAATAGATGGCAAATGGCTTGTGGTTACTCTTCCGGACTCTGTCTCGAAGTTTAAAAAGTGTATATAGTTTGCAGGGTCATAAACACCATTATGGTAATACTTTAAATTGTTATAAGCAATGGTAGTACGATTGGGAGATAATTCAAAATCCCAAAGCAGTTCTCTTCTATTGTCGCTGTTGAAATTAGAAATTACAGGATTAGTATTAATACCATCTTTAGTAATATTATATACCCTAAACGAGAATTTATCTGTTTCATAAACCATCGCAAGCAACCAATAATCGCAGTTGTTTCCTGGAATTACAGATAGTAAATCCATCTCGTAACCTTTGGTAATAATAGTATTTTTGCTGTCTTCTATTATCTCGCCTAATCCATTGTTGAGCGACATATCTATAACAGAATAAGTAAGTACAAGACTATCCACAATAGAGGTTCTGATTAAATAATATTTATCGTAATCGTCTATTATGGGAATAACAGCGATAGTGCGCGTAGTGGGCAATACATCGTTATTGGGTACAAATGTACCATTAGGCATTCTTTGGTAGTTTTTGTCGAAAACCTGATTGCGTGTAACTATAAATCGTAAATCTCCGGTAATATGGTGCGATACCGGTATCATTTCTTCTCCTGCACGTAATTGCGATTGGTCGAAGATAGCACTCTTAAATTGTGGAGTATTAATGAGTTGGGTTGGCGATTGATTATGGTTTATGCCTATTTCTCCAAAAAACCAATTACTATTTGCTTTTAGCACTTCTTCTCTTTGTAGATGAAATTGTGCTTTTAAGGCAAATGACAAAATAATTGCAACAATTAGCAGTATAGTTTTTTTACTTATCATATTTTATTTGGACGTTATGTAGTCTTTTTTAATGATAATATCGAAAAATCCGATTGTTCCTTTACAATTGTATTACCGAGTACTCCTAATCCGTCTATTTCCATAATCACTTCATCTCCGGGCTGTAACCATTGTTCTTTATATTCTGGATTATGCAACTTACCCGTTCCGTTTAACTCCAAAAAGCAACCTGTACCTACAGTACCACTGCCTATTACATCTCCGGGTAGTATGTCTGCTCCATAAGCACAGCGTTCTAATATTTCTGCAAAAGTCCAATCCATATCGCCCATATTGCCTTCGCTAACTTGTATGCCGTTTACTTTGCAGGTCATTTTAAGGTTATAATTGTTGCCTGTATGATTGGGTTTTGCTGCTATTTTGTAAGACTCTAATTCGTCTGGAGTAACCAACCAAGGACCTATAACAGTAGAAAAATCTTTTCCTTTAGCCGGCCCAAGGTTAAGTTTCATTTCTTCCATTTGAAGCGTACGAGCACTCATATCGTTCATTATACAATAGCCCGCAATATAATTGTCGGCTGCGGCTGCAGTAATGTTTCTGCCTTTTTTGCCAACTATAATTGCTGCTTCTAATTCAAAATCTAACTTTTGAAAATGGTCGGGCATACATTTTATTTCACCGACACCCTGTATAGCATTGTGATTGGTAAAGTAAAAAATAGGATACTCATCAAATTCGGCAATCATTTCTACTTTTCTATTACGACGAGCGGCAGCTACGTGTTGTCTAAAAGCATAACCATCGCGGCACGAAGTAGGCTTAGGTAGCGGAGCTAAAAGAATTACACTGTTTATATCTTTACTTTCAATGTTTTTGTTGCCATTTTCTATTTGTTTTTGCGCTTCGGCTGCTATTGCAGATAGGCTTTCCCAATCTTGTAACATTTCTGCTAAAGTCTGTGGCAAACGAGCATCTACCTCGTTAAGGTTGTACAATTTATTGTTGATTAATAATGCTGATTGTTCTTTACCATTATTATTGTAAGTAGCTATTTTCATATTCTATTCCTTATCGAATCTTTATATAATTTATAAAATTTGGCTTACAAAAATAATGAATTGCTTTTACATTTGCCAAAATATCATAATTTAACAATTAGTTTATGCAGTTTACACTTCCATTTCAAATAAACCAACCCGATAGGTTAATTAGCCATAAGCATAAAATAATGTTGATAGGTTCTTGTTTTACGGAGCATATCAGCAAGCGGCTCGAAGAGGTTAAGTTTAATGTGTTTGCCAATTCTAATGGCATACTTTTTAATCCACTTAGCGTGTCTGATGCCCTTATGAATTTATTGGAGAATAAACAGTATGGAAATGAAGATTTATTTTACTTAAATGAGATTTGGAATTGTTGGGATTTCCATTCTCGATTTTCGCATACACAGGCGAGCGAAGCTTTGGTTATGATAAATAATTCAGTAACGCAAGGGCATCAGTTTATAAAGCAAGCAGATTGGCTTATTATTACTTTGGGTTCTGCGTTTCAATATTTTGATGTAAGAGAAAATAATCCCGTTCCGGTTGCCAATTGCCACAGAGCTCCGGCACAATGGTTCGAAAAGAAATTACTCCAAATTGATGTAATTATTAATTCATTACAAAATACTATTCGGAAAATTAGAGAAGAAAATAAAGATATGGGTGTGATTTTTACGATTAGTCCTGTACGGCATATAAGAGACGGATTGGTAGCTAATAATAGAAGCAAGGCACGATTGTTAGAAGCAGTACATTCGCTTACTGAATCAATGGATAATGTTTATTATTTCCCTGCATACGAATTAGCCATAGACGTACTCCGCGATTATCGTTTTTACGACATAGATATGGTACATCCTAATTATGCAGCTACACAGTTTATTTGGGAGCAGTTTAGCCGGCATTATTTTGATGAGGATACACAAACTCTAACACAGACTTTAAAAGAGATACACATATCATTGCAACACAAACCTCGATTTGCAGATACAGAAGCTCATCGGAAATTTGCAGACAGTGTTAATGCTAAAATTATAAAATTGCAACAGGATTATCCCTATATTGATTTCGGGAAATAGTCGTGTTGTTTAATAAGAATGTATTGTATTTGGAGCTTGCCAAACATCTAAATAAGGCTTGCAGCACTTATGTTTGAAATAATAAATAGGATTGTAGTAATTTAGCAAGCCCTAAATACATTTGAAATGCATTATCATGTGTGCATTTGATGCATATTACAAAAACAAAAGGAGCAACCTTTACGATTGCTCCTTTGTTTTATGAAAACAAAAATGAAAATTTAGAATTTTTTACCGCGACGTTTTTTACCAAAGTTATTGCCACCTTCGTCGTTATTAAAACCAGGGCTTCCTAATCTATCCATTACACATCTAAAACCTACGGTCATACTTGAGTGTCCGGCTTGCATAAATCTACGTGTACCAGGAGATAACCAATAAACGCCATCATCCCAAGAACCGCCTTTAATTACTCTGCTATCATCGTTAATTAAAGTAGTTTTACCATAATCGTAGTAGAAAGATGTATTTCCAGTAGTATCGTTACCGCCATCTAAGTGGCTACGTACATCAGCAGTTCTGAAATCGAAATCGTATCTTGGATCGCCATTGTAGTTGTCTGTAAAATCAACACTATCAATAGATACTTTAGTTAAACGACCTAAGCTGTCTTTTTCAGATAATGTACCATCATCTTCATATACATTTTTGGTATAAACATTTCCACGGAAAGGAGCACGACCGGCAACGTCTTGGTGAGAACCTGGACGATATACATCTAATACCCACTCATTTACGTTACCTGCCATATTGTATAAACCATAATGGTTAGGTACATAGGCTTTTACTTCCATAGTTGCATCTGCATTATCGTTAAGTGCTGCAGGAGAACCCATATAATCGCCACGACCTCTTCTATAGTTAGCTAAGAACATACCTTGATAGCTGCCTCTTGTTTCTGCACGGCTACTTCTAACCGATCCCCAAGGATAAGTTTTACGATCTGTTAAGGCTTCTTCACCACGTTTGCGGCTTGTACCCGGTGCCGGATTTTTTTCTGCATTACCTAAAGCTGCATATTCCCATTCAGCTTCTGTAGGTAGGCGATAGTCGGGTAGTAATATACCATCAGATACGTTATCGTTTCTTCTTCCTGCACCATTAGGATCTAAATCGCGTCTGCGACCTTTGCCTGGTGTACCTAAGTATTGGTCAGCACCATAGGTTTCGGTAGTAAATACGTCTTCGTTTACCTGATTTACATTCTTTTTTAATTTAGAAGATTTAATAAGAATCATTTCATTAACTCTATCGCTTCTCCATTTGCAAAATTCATTAGCTTGGTACCAGTTTACACCTACTACAGGGTATAAGTCGTAAGCAGCATGTCTAAAGTAGTAATTTACTTTAGGCTCATTGTAAGTCATAGCTTTACGCCATACATTGGTATCTGGCAATGCTTTACGAATAAGTTCGGGGTAATCCGAGCCATAAGAACGCTGTAACCAGTATAAATATTCACGATAGTGAACATTGGCTACTTCGGTTTCGTCCATATAAAATGAAGGAACGGTTACTGTGCGGGGTACATTATTATGACCGAAAGTAGCATCGTCTTCTACTTGCCCCATAACAAATCTACCACCTTCTACCGGAACAAGTCCCGGACCGGTTTGCTGACCTGCGTAATCCACTACGGTAAATCCGCCTAAGCGAGAGTCATTGTAGTTCCAACCCGTTTTCTCAGACACGCCATGCGTTTTTTTGCCTCCTTTAGAGCAAGAAACCAATAACATAGACGTTCCGGCTAATAATAAACTTAGGCTTAATAGTGTTCTTTTCATAATAAAAAAACAATGTGATTTGCTAAAATATTTGTCGCAAATTAATACCTGCGACATTGATTAATTCTACTAATTTTCCAAATAGAGTTACAATGATAGAATAATCTTTTTAAAAAAAGAAAGTCTTTCTATTTTTTTTCTAAAAAAACATCTTTTTTGCCAAAAAAATCAGTCATTTTGAACTCCGACTATTAAAATAGCGAGTAAATGTAAAAAATATAATTGAGAAAGTTCCTATACTTTGGCAAATATTTTTTTAATCGCTTTAATTATTTGTAAAAAAATGCATACCCTAAGAGTATGGCTACTGTTATTCCCACAAAATCGGCAAGCAATCCGCACAATAACGCATATCTTGTATTTTTAATGTTTACACTACCGAAATAAACCGCCAAAACATAAAAGGTGGTTTCGGTAGAGCCTTGAATTACAGCTGCTAACTTACCCACAAAGGAATCTACACCATAAGTACTCATAGCATCTACCATTAACCCTCGCGCGCCACTACCACTAAGTGGTTTCATTAATGCAATGGGAATGGTAGGCACAAAATCTGTATTTAATCCTGCTGCGGCTACTACTGCCGCTATGGCTCCAACCACATAATCCATACTCCCCGAAGCTCTAAATACGCTAATGGCTGCAAGCATTGCTACTAAGTATGGTATAATTTTTACGGCTGTAGTAAAACCTTCTTTTGCTCCTTCTACAAATAAATCATAAACATTGAGCTTTTTAACCATACCTGCTGTGAGAAATAATACAACAATGCCTAATATTACAATACTGCCAATCATTCCAATTACCCTGCTCATATCATCGGGAGGCAATTGGCTTAAAAACCAATATAAACTAAACACTAATCCGCCAAAACCGAGTATAAAACTAATTACGGGTAGTTTTAAAATATTGTTTCGCTGAATAATGGCTGTTAATATCATACCAAAAGTAAATGCGGTAAATGTGGCAATGAGTATCGGCAAAAAAATATCTGCTGCATTAAAATTACTTACGCCTTGCTCTATCGCCATAGATTGACGAATAGCAATAATAGAAGAAGGAATAAGAGTAATACCCACTGTATTGAGTACCAAAAACATAATTTGGGCATCAGATGCTTTTTCTTTTTGTGGATTTACCTGCTGTAATTCTTCCATTGCTTTAAGCCCTAAGGGTGTGGCTGCATTATCTAATCCGAGCATATTAGCAGAAAAGTTCATCGTTATACTGCCAAATGCAGGAGATTCTTTGGGAACTCCTTTAAAGATAGTTTTAAAGAATGGACGCACTAATTTAGACAACACATTAACTACTCCTGCGTGTTCGCCCACTTTCATTATGCCTAACCACAATGCCATAATGCCGGTAAGACCAAGTGAAATGGTAAATCCGGTTTTGGCACTATCGAATAGTGCAGTCATCATATTGGTAAAAATGCCCGAATCGCCAAATACCATTAGTTTTATTAGCGCAACAATAAAGCCCACTAAGAAAAAACCTATCCAAATGTAATTAAGTACCATATTATATATATAGGAGCTAAAGGTATATTTATAAAGTCAAAAGTAAAAATGTAAAAAGTAAAAATTCGACAATTTGGCAATTTGACAATAAAATGTTTTTCCTAAAGCACTCTTAAAAACTATGTAGGCTATATTTCTTTGCTTGCTCTATGCGAAATTGTTGTGGTTTAAAAATGCAAAAGTCAGAAAAGCATTACTTTTGCACTTGTGAATTTGAATCAGCAATATATTGCACAAAAAACAGCTTATACCATAAAGCAAAAAATAGTTTTTGCGCTAAGGGTAATACTCTTGGTTTTAATTCAGCTATCTTATTATTTACATATTGACTTTTACAAGGAATATCCATTTTTAGCACAAATGCTCAATGGACTAAATACTTTTTTGACTTGTAGTGTTATTATTTCCATTTTAAGCTATTTAATATTAATATGGTATAGCCGTCGTATCCGAAAATCGGACGAAGTACGGGGTAGTTTTGTATTAGGCATTAATAGGATAGCTACCATTTTAAACGTAGTATTTGTAGTTATAGGTTTTATGCAGGCATTTGGTATAGACCCTGCAAAATTTGTAACCAGCATTACCATCGTGGCTATGGCGATTGCCCTCATCTTTAGAGATTACATTACTAATATGATTAGCGGTCTCATAATTATGTTTTCTGACCAATACACAATAGGCGACAGAATAAAAGTAGGCGAACACGAAGGCAAAATCTTAGATATTACACTCACCAGTATAGTGGTAATTAACGAAAGCGAAGACGTAATAATGATTCCCAATAATTTTGTATTTACCGTTACTACTGTTAATCAATCGCTCGAAAACAAACACCATTTGGTAGTTGCCTTTGAATTGCCAATAGAACATTCTGAAAATAAAGCAACATTAAAAAAGAGAATAGATTTGTTTTTACAACAGCACGAAGAAAGCAAGATTATAGAAAAAACAACGCTTAAAATAATTGAATTAAGCCGAAAAACCATTCACTATAAACTAAGAATATTTATAGAGCCTACCAAACAAAGCATACGCTCCGAACTAAAAAGCGATATACTTACAGAGGTATTAGCGGGGAGAAAGTAAAGGCTAATTTATTGCAACTTCGTTTTAAGACTTATAGGTCTTATTAAAAATATACCACAATACTTTTTCCTCACTTTCGGATAAAGAAAGGTTGCGGCGTTGCATCATTCTGTTAGCCGCCTCTATAGCTTTGTTAAAATTATACGGTTCCACGCTTTCTGCACCACCCCAGCTAAACGATGGTATAAACTTATCGGGAAACGCAGCACCAAAAACATTACAGCTCACTCCTACTACAGTACCGGTATTAAACATAGTATTGATACCACACTTGCTATGGTCGCCCATTAGCAAACCACAAAATTGCAAACCTGTTTTTATCATTTGATTTTCGGCTTCGCTCCAAATCTTAACTTCATCGTAATTGTTTTTAAGATTGCTACAATTGGTATCGGCACCTAAGTTGCACCATTCGCCAATTACGGCATTACCGATAAAGCCATCGTGTCCTTTATTGCTATTGGCAAAAAACACAACATTATTTACCTCACCCCCTACTTTACAGCCATCGCCAATGGTGGTAGGTCCGTAAACTTTAGCTCCCATTTTAAGAACAGAGTGGCTGCACAATGCAAACGGTGCTCTAATAAGACAACCCTCCATTACCTCTGCATCTGCACCTATATATACAGACCCTGCCGATGTATTAATAACACAAGGATTTATAATTGCTCCTTTTTCCACAAATATTTTACCATTCCCTACTACTGTTACCCACTCAGGTATCGGCTCCGAACTTCGCTCTTTGGTAAGCAGTTCAAAATCTGCTTCCATTACTTTTCCATTTAAAGAAAAAATATCCCAAACATTTTCTAAAATAATAAAATCTTCTTCTACAAATACCTTTGTGGCTTGTGCGGCAGCAGTAGATAACTCCGTAATGTTAGTTAAAGCCGCATCGGTACAAAATGCAATTATAGTATCTTCTTGTATCAATACTTGATTATGTGTAAGCAATTGTATAGCAGCAATAATGTTTGCATTGGCTACCACTGCCGCATTTATATATACGTTTTGCGATTGATACTGAATAGGAAAAACATCTTGCAAATATTTATCGCATAAAGTGGTGGTGGTGGTTTCTAAATATTTTTCCCAACGGTGGCGCATAGTGAGAATACCACATCTAATATCTGCAATAGGTCTTGTATGTGTAAATGGTAAAAAATTATTTTTCCTGTTATCGTCGAAGAGAATGTAGTTCATTCCGTTTAAAATTATATTCTGTGAGTTGGAATTATTTCCATTAATGGCGCAAATATACAACTGTGGAATGTTTTTAGAATAATGTTAGGGATATGTCTTTTGGGCATTGTACTAATATAACTAACATAACCTTAGCTATTGTAATAATTACTCCATTTATAAAAGACCAAAATTTTTACCAACACCATTATTACCTTTGTTCATAGCTTTGCCACCGAAAGGCAAATAGAGTATTAAGAATATGCACAAAGAAAAACTATTATCGGCTTTAGGCAAAGTAGCACATATAGCGAAAGTATCGAAACTACAACGAATGTTGTTGCAACCTCAAAAATACATACACGCTATATTGTTTAGAGATTGGGTGTATAAAAGAACAAAACAAGAAAAAGAAGTAGAATGCGATACTTTTTTTGGAGCGAAAATGTTTGTATTGCTACCATCGAGCAGCGATATATATATTACAGGAGGTAAGTCGCACCACTCCGAAATAAGATTAGCCAAACTAATGATAAACCAATTATCCGAAGGAAATTGTTTTTTGGATATTGGGGCACATTATGGTTATTTTTCTTTGCTTGCATCTACATTGGTAGGCAATCAAGGAAACGTAATTTCTTTTGAGGCTGCGCCTAAAACTTTTACTATACTGCAAAAAAATAAAGTTAATTTTCAAAGTGATGTTTTGGCTGTAAATGCTGCTGTATCGGACAATAATACCGAAATGGTTTTCTATGAATTTCCAAACTATTACTCCGAATTCAATACTTTAGATGCCACACAATTTAAAGATGCCGAATGGACTAAAGACAATCAACCTAAAGAAATAAAAGTACAAGCCATTAAACTTGATGACTTCTTATCGCAAAATAATACGACGCCACAATTCATTAAAATAGATGTAGAGGGCGCGGAGCTACAAGTGCTTCGTGGCGCAACATCATTTTTAGATAATAATAACCCTCTATTGGTTATGGAATATTTATGCAAAAAAAGAAATAACGAAACACATAGAATGGCTGCGGAACTTTTGTATGGATTAGGCTATCAATCTTTTATTATTTCGGACGGAGGTACATTAGAATTGGTATCTGATATTGATAATTATTTTTCGCAACACAATATAGATTCAGACAATGTGGTTTTTGCAAAAAATTAGGGTGTAATAATGAACACAATCACCTTCTTTTATTGCTCCATTTTAAATCACTAAGTGTTGTAAAAAACTAAAAAACGAAAATGATTTTCCACATTTTATTTTTCGTTGTGAATATTTTTTTCAAAAAAAATTTTTTATCAAAAAAATACTTACTAATATTGTGCAAGTAAAATTACTTACTAACCCACTTTTAATAAGACTCCAAAGAGAAAACTTTGGAGTTTTTATTTTATAATACCCTTGAAACGCAATTACAGCGTACATTACAGCTTGTTTGTTTTTTTGTGCAGGAAACTTTTTTTGTGTGTTTTTATTTTTTCGCACTAACTGTTTTGTTTCTATTTTATTTCCATTTTTTATTCAAGTAGTTTGTATTTTGCATAGGAATAAAAAATTTTTTTATGTTTTTTTTTGAAAAAGAAAAACATAAAAGATGCACTGCTAAATAAAATTAAAATTAAACGAGAAGAATTACTTTTGCATTACTTAATCAAGTATAAAACAATTAAAATGGAAACACCGATATTAATTAAAAATGCCTTACTCATAAACGAAGGAAAAAGCGAACATACAGACCTACTGATTAAGAATGGTAGAATAGAAAAAATTGCTCCCAATATTTCCACTCCATACAAAACAAACGAGATAAATGCAGAAGGCTTATGGTTACTACCCGGCGCCATTGACGATCAAGTGCATTTTAGAGAACCGGGGTTAACACACAAAGCTACCATTGGAAGTGAAGCCAAAGCAGCCGTAGCCGGTGGTGTAACTTCGTTTATGGAAATGCCCAATACCAATCCCCCTGCCGTAACACAAGACTTATTAGAAGATAAATATAATATTGCTGCCGCTACATCTATTGCTAATTATTCGTTCTTTATGGGTGTTGCCAATAATAATGCCGACGAAGTATTACGTACTAATGAGAAGAAACACGAGGTATGTGGTGTAAAGATTTTTATGGGTAGCAGCACCGGCGATATGTTGGTAGATAATTTTGTAACGCTTAATAAAATATTTTCTGAAACAGAGTTGTTAATAGCCACCCATTGCGAAGATGAAAGAATTATTGCAGCGAACAAATTAAAATACGCCAATGCAGATAATGCTTCATTTCATCCTTTGATAAGAGATGAAGAAGCTTGTTTTCAGTCATCGTTTACTGCTGTGCAATTAGCAAAGCAACACGATAGTCGTTTGCATATTTTGCACATTAGCACAGAGAGAGAGCTTAATTTATTTACTAATTTATTTCCTTTAAAAGATAAGCGCATTACTTCTGAAGTGTGTGTACACCACTTACATTTTACTGCCGACGATTATGCCGCACAAGGCAATTTAATAAAATGCAATCCGGCGATAAAAGCAGCGCACAACAAAGAAGCATTGTGGAAAGCATTGGCAGATGGCAGATTAGACATTATAGCTACAGACCACGCCCCACACACATTGGCAGAAAAACAAAAACCATTTAACGAAGCACCATCTGGCTTGCCTTTAGTACAGCACTCCTTATTGTTAATGTTAGAATATGCCAAAGAAGGAAGAATAAGCAAAGAGTTTGTAGTAGAAAAAATGTGCCATGCACCAGCAGAATGTTTTGCGATAAGAGAAAGAGGTTTTGTAAGAGAAGGCTATAAAGCAGATTTGGTTTTGGTTAATCCCAACCAAAATTTTACAGTGTCCAAAGACAATATTTTATACAAATGTGCCTGGTCGCCATTAGAGGGAAAAACATTTAGCCATAGTATTGACACCACCTTTGTAAACGGTAATATTGTATATACCAATGGAAGTATAGTAGATATTTCGAGAGGAGAAAGGATGATGTTTCGATAGGTCTTTTATCAAAGACAACTGTTACACCGCTATATTTATACAAATTGCAGTATCAAATTAATAGGTGGTGTTTTAAGTACTTTTTTAATTATTTTTGCCCTAATTATACCAAAATGAAATAATAAATAGACCAATATTTGTTATTTCATTTTTTTCAT
>CAYUXT010000057.1:0-13384 GCA_964448955.1 uncultured Taibaiella sp.
TATTGCAATTCAATAAGTTAATTAATTTAACATTTCATTACGAGGAAAACGGGTGTAATTGATACTCGTGTTTTATCTCCATTTTTATAGATTTTTGTGAAACCTATTTTAGGACGAGACAATATTGATATAATGCAAATAAAAAGAAAAAACCGATAACATAAAGCTATCGGTTTGAGATTAATCAACTTATTTTTTCTTAGAAATCGGTAACGTCTTTTACTACATTACGCCAGGTTTCTAACTCGGGAATACCGGGCTTGCGCTCTCCAAAAAACTGTACAATCATTTCGCCTTTATCGTCAAATACTTCTAAAGATGTAATAGTGCCGTCTTCGCTTGGTTTTTTTACAACGTAAGTATGAGCAATAGCTGTTTCTCTTAAATGTAGATTAAAATCCGGATCCATAATATTAAACCACGGACCTGCATCTAATAATTTATTTACCGTACCCGAATGTATCTGAATACAACCTCTATTTCCCACAAACACCATAATAGGCACTCCTCTTTCCGAAGCGGTAGTAACTATTTTTCTTGTAGTATCGTTGCTTACTTTTTTTACAAACCCTTCGGGGGCTAATCTTAATCCTTGTTCTCTGCTTACGCCGTATTGCTTTAAGATGCCAAAAAACTGATGGGTGTCTGTAATGCCTTCCCACGCAGCTTTAAAGCCTGCTGCATCTATTTCTGCATCTGGTTTTTCTGTCGGAGCCGGAGGATATGCAGTAGTAATAACTTCAGGATTTTGTTCGGCTGCAGTATATTTTTGCACTAATTCGTTATAGGCTTCTAAATTACTGTCGGCGGTCATATAAATTTTGTGTACCGCTTCTCCTGCTTTATCGAAAAATTGCAAACTATTACGGTCGTTTTCACTAACTGCAAAACCGCTATCCCAATTCATCATAAATAATCTTAGGTCTATATCACGATTTACGAATGTGCCTACCGGACCCTGAAAACTACCATTATCGTAGATTCCTTTGCGCTCGTGTACGGCATTATCGTTGCGGGTAAGTGCCATTACTTTGCCTAAGCCTTTAACATCTATTAATAATTGTTTCCAATCGCCTTCGAGGCGAGTAGCGGTATTGCCTAAACCGGCAGCTACCAATTGCGCTTCAGATGTTCCTAACTCAGTGGCGGCATCTCTAATTCTTAATTTCGGATTTTCAGCTTTTAGCTGTTCGTATTTTTCTAACAAAGAAGTAACTAACATATTTATTGTGATTTTTTTTTACTTGAAAAAATTTTTGCAAAGAAAAAGTGTTTTTCTTTTTGCTCCTTATTTATTGTATTAATTCGTTATGAAAATTTGATTGTGTTTTGTTTAATTTTAAATTATCTGCAAAGGTATTTCTAAATGTAACAAACCTATTTCCCGAAACACTATCTAACTGAATATTAGCGTGAATATTGAAGGTTTCAAAAATATTTACTTGTGATAGTACAGCATGTGTATTACCAAAGGCAATTTGTTTTCCCTTTTTTAAAAGTAATGTATCGTCGCTGTACTGCAAGGCTAAGTTTAAGTCGTGTATTACAGCAATAATAGTATAGTCGTCTTCTTTTGCTAATTTTTGTACCAATGCCAATAAATGGTGCTGGTAATAAATATCTAATGCACTTACCGGCTCGTCTAAAATAATCAGTTTTTGACCTTTAGGAGCGTCCCACACTTGCGCCAATACCCTTGCTAAATGTACTCTTTGCTGTTCCCCACCCGAAAGGGTAAGGTAATTTCGTTCTAATAATTGCGTTACTCCTACATACTCTGCCACTTCGTTAATTACTTGTACACAACGTTCCGTAACTCTGGATTGGAAGTAAGGATAACGCCCCATTTCTATTATTTGATATGCTGTAAATGGTAAAGTAAGATGATATTGTTGCCTTAAAACCGACCTTTTTTTAGCTAAAATGTCCATTTTTATTTGCTGCATAGCAATGCCATCCCAAATAATGTTTCCTTTAGTGGCTTTAATTTCGTTGCTAATAATTTTGAGTAAAGTAGATTTTCCGGCACCATTAGCACCCATTATAGAAGTAATCTTACCAGGCTGAATGGTACAATTTACTTGTTCCAACAGCACAGCACCTTTAGTGGTCGTAAAATTTATGTTTTCTATAGAAATCATTTTTTCAGCAAGTTAACTTTACAAAAGTAAAACAATAAGCTAATGCAAAATTTCCACTTAAAATGTTTACAATTTGATAATATTGGAAATTTATTATTCTGTAATATTTACACTTATTTCGCCGCCGAAATTATCTTTAGGTTATTTCTAAATGTAGTTTCTATTAAGAATACGAAAAAAAACAACACATTTTATGAACCATCATTTGGTTTTAAAAACAATGCTTACCATTGTTTTTTCTATTGTATTAATAGGTAACGGTACGGCGCAAAACAGTCCACTTTCTTTTAAAGCAAACGACGGTAACAGAATTGCCACACTCCCTTATTACAGCTACAGAAGTGGTATTGGTATGACTTCTCCGGACAGTCTGTATCAGCTTAATATTCGTTTTAGAATGCAAAACAGAGCAAGCTTTATCAGCAACGAAGGTGCAGACCCCATAATTGATGCACATATCAGAAGGTTAAGGTTGCGCTTTGATGGATATGTAGGAAGCCCCAAATTTGTATATGCCTTACAGCTTTCGTTTGCTCCCGATGATGTGGGAGGCGCCTTACAAGATGGGGAAAATCTAAACATCATTCGAGATGCCGTAATTTTTTATCAGCCCAATGAAAAATGGAGTATCGGTTTCGGTCAAACTAAACTACCGGGTAATAGGCAACGTATTAACTCTTCGGGCGCATTGCAATTTACCGACAGAACTATAAATAACTCAAGCTTTAACATAGACCGTGATTTTGGGGTGCAGATACATCAACTCAACCGCTATACAGACAGGTTTTCGTATAATTTTAAAGCCGCTATCTCCATTGGTGAAGGTAGAAACTGGACGCGCAATACCGATTTGGGATTAGCCTATACCGGAAAGGTGGAGATTTACCCTTTTGGTGTGTTTAAGAAAAACGGAGATTTTTTTGAAGGTGACATTTTGCGCGAAGAAACACCAAAGCTTTTGCTTTCTACTGCATATCATTACAACGATAATGCAAAGCGTACGCAGGGGCAGGTAGGAAGAGGGCTGTATCGCCAAATGGACTTACAATCTGTATTTGCAGACGCAATGCTAAAATATAATGGCTGGGCATTTATGGCTGCTTTTATGAGCAGAATGGCAGACGACCCCATTACTTACAACCCTGCCAATCCGCAAGAAATAAGATTTGCTTATGTGGGTAGTGGAGCAGATTTTCAGGGTAGTTATGTGTTTAAAAATAATTTTGAATTATTGGGCAGGGCATCTTTTCAGCAGGTTGCTAAAAGCATAAGCCAACTTGCTCCCGACAGCAAACAGTTTTCGGTGGGTGTCACCAAATATATATGGGAGCACGCTTTTAAAATACAAACAGAGCTTACCTATGATATTAAAGATTACTACAACGGCGATAGAAAAAACAATTGGTACTGTCGTTTCCAGATAGAGATGGGAATATAGTTTGGCGTTTTAAGAGATTGGAAAAATACTATTAACTTAGTGCCAATATTTTCAATTTCATTTACCATTATGCGCTTTGCTACCAAACATTACAACGAAATAACCAAAGAAGAACTATATAATTTACTGCAACTCCGCAGCGAAGTTTTTGTAGTAGAGCAAGATTGTCCTTATCAAGATTTAGATGGCAAAGACCAAAACTCCTATCATATTTTAGGCACAGACGGCAACGGAAACTTAAAAGCATATTGCAGAATATTACTTCCCGGTGCTCGTTACGAAGAGCCTTGTATTTCTCGGGTGGTTTCCTCAATGGCAGTAAGAAGAGAAGGTTGGGGTAAAGCACTTATGATATACACTATCAAAGAAACCTTACGGATATGCAGCAGCAATAAGATTAGAATAAGCGCACAGTTATATCTTAAAGACTTTTACGAAGACTTAGGTTTTAAGCAAGTAAGCGACGTTTATCCAGAAGACGATATTCCACATATCGAAATGCTATTGGAGCAGTAAAGAGTTGGTAATTGTTTTTTTAACTTACTAATCTTAGGGTCTGACTACTTCTGCCGTAGTTAATACTTACCTGTGCATTATGCAGATTATTCGTACTTTTGACAACTATTTAATTTTTTTTAGAAATGGCAAAAAAACACTTTCTTTTTCCGATTTTAATATTATCAGCAATGACAATTTCCGGTTCCATATCGGCACAGCACATTACCTATCCTAAAACCAAAAAAGTATCGCAAACCGATAATTATTTTGGCACTAAAATAGAAGACCCGTACCGCTGGCTCGAAAATGATACAGCCAAAGACACAGAAGCTTGGGTAAAAGAACAAAATAAAGTAACCCATTCTTATCTCGATAAAATTCCTGAAAGAGAAACAATAAAAAAAAGATTGACAGAACTATGGGATTATACTCGCTATTCTGCTCCCTCTAAAGAAGGAGAATATTTAATTTATTCCAAAAATGACGGGCTGCAAAATCAGTCGGTTATTTATATGCAACGAGGAGTTCAGGGTACTCCCGATATTTTATTAGACCCCAACAAGCTTTCTGATGATGGTACAGTAGCATTACAAGGCTTGCGATTTTCTAAAAATCAAAAATATATTTCTTACTCCGTATCTGCATCAGGTAGCGACTGGCAAGAGATTTATATAATGGATTTTGCAACAAAAAAAATATTAAAAGATAAGTTAGAGCACATCAAGTTTACCGGAATGAGCTGGAAAGGAGATGAGGGCTTTTATTATTCCGGTTACGAAAAACCCAAAGACGAAAAAACAAAATACAGTGCCAAAACAGAATACCACAAAGTATATTATCATAAAGTAGGCACTCCGCAAAGCGAAGACAAACTTATTTACGAAGACAAACTACACGCATTGCGTTATGTTAGTGCTGGGCTTACCGAAGATGAACGTTTTTTAATACTCAATATATCCGAAGGGACTGATGGAGATGAAATAAAAGTAAAAGACCTTAAAAACAACCCTAATGGTGAGTTTGTAACCATAGTAGAGGGCTTTAAAACCAATGCTAATGTAGTGGATAATATAGATGGCAAATTACTTTTGCTTACAAACGACGGAGCACCAAATTACAAATTAGTACTATTAGACCCTAATAATAGTAGCGATAAAAAAAATCATCAAATAATTATTCCTGAAAACAAAAATGCTAAACTCGAAAGCGTGGGTACCGGTGGTGGTAAATTATTTGCCAAATATCTGCACAAAGCTAGTTCGCAAGTAAAACAATATACCTACGAAGGCAATTTGGAACACGAGATAAAACTACCTGAAATTGGCACTGCTTACGGCTTTGGCTGTAAAAAGGAAGATAAGTCATTCTACTATACTTTTACTTCTTTTACAAGACCACCAACTATTTATCGTTACGATATTGCATCAGGTAAAAGTGAATTATATCAAGCTCCTAAAGTAAAATTTAACCCTGATGATTTTGAAACCACACAAGTAGAATACACATCTTGGGATGGAGTTACCGGTACTATGTTTATTATTAAAAAAGCAGGTCAAAAATTAGATGGTAATACACCAACCCAATTGTATGGATATGGAGGTTTTAACATTAGCCTTACACCTACGTTTTCTGTTGCTAATTTAGCATTTGTAGAGCTTGGTGGTATATATTGTGTGGCTAACTTGCGTGGTGGTGGTGAGTATGGCGAAGATTGGCATAAGCAAGGAATGTTAGACCAAAAACAAAATGTATTTAATGATTTTATAGCAGCAGCAGAATATTTAATAGACAATGGCTATACCAATTCTAAAAAATTAGCAATTAGAGGTGGTAGTAATGGCGGTTTATTGGTAGGAGCCTGTATGCTACAACGCCCCGATTTGTTTAGAGTAGCCATACCGCAAGTAGGTGTATTGGATATGCTACGCTATCATAAGTTTACTGTAGGTTGGGGTTGGGCTGTAGAGTACGGCAGTAGCGATAAAGAAGAGCAATTTAATTATCTGATAAAATATTCTCCTTTGCATAATCTTAAAAAAGGTACTTGCTATCCGGCAACAATGGTAACCACTGCCGACCACGACGACAGGGTAGTTCCTGCACATTCGTTTAAGTTTGCCGCTGCATTACAAGAAGCACACGGCTGTAATGAAGTACCTGTTTTAATTCGTATAGACACTAAAGCCGGACACGGTGCAGGCAAGCCTACCTCTAAACAAATAGAAGAGATGGCAGATATTTGGGCATTTATATTTCATAATATGAAGTAGGGGGAAAAGAATAGTAAAGCGTAAAGAGAATAGTCATTGTTTCAATAAGAATAATATTTGTATATTGCGTTGCACATTTGCAAAATAAATGCGAAAATAAAACAATATAAAATTATTAATGAGATTAATAGGCGGGTATGTAATTGATGAAGTTTTCAAACTTATTTATGATCAAGTAAAATTTGAATCATATGAAAAAGCCATTCTGCATTATTCTAAGCTATGCCATTTTAATTTAGAAGGAATTCACGAATCTTTTAAAGTTAACCTGCAAGATGGCATTGAATCGTCAGTATTATTAGTTGCATTTAACATCATTAATAGAGGAAATCCAACAAGGGCAAGCCTTCTGCTAACAAAAAAAGTTTTATACCCTTATGGATACGAAATAAACGAAAACTTGAATGGTTTAGGCAATGTTATCTTCAAAAAAGAAGATGGTGCTTTGTTTACAATAAATATAAACTCACTGGAATTAAATAGTTTATTGTCAGATTCTGATTTATTCAACTGTATACTAGCCCCAATTTACATAGCTCAAATTCAGAAAGCTACATTATTACTTTTTCTTAGTCAAAAGGCGCGTTATTCAAAAGAATTTAATATTCACTGCAATAAAGATAGAAAAATAAAAAATTGCTTTGAATTGGCATTTGATGATTTATATGAACTAATTGCTAACTTATACAAACTTAGTGGACTTAACTTCAAGAAACCTAAAATTTCTTTTACAGATAAGGAAGACTCTGATTTAAGTTTAGGTATAAATGAAGAAGGTTATGATTTTCAAATTAAAAGTCAAAATGCAAATGAAGGGGAAGACAATTTTGGAAATAACGAGGAGGTTGACGATAATATTTTCGATATTGTTTTAACGTCAAAAAAAATAAAGTATTCCGCAATTGGAAGATATAAAACCCCAAAAGAATTTGTTCCTTTTAAGGAAAAACATAATGTCCTTCTTTATTTCTTAAACAATTTATTCAGGAAAAAAACATTTCGTCCTGGACAACTGGGAATTATTAACCGTGTATTACAAGGAAAAGATGTAATAGGAATTTTACCAACGGGAAGCGGTAAATCCCTTACTTATCAACTAAGTTCTCTTTTACAACCGGGCATTTGTATTGTTGTTGATCCAATAAGGTCTTTGATGAAAGACCAATACGATAAGTTGGTTGAGAATTTCATAAATAAAGTTCAGTATATTAATTCAAATGATGACAAAGATCAAAGACAGAAAAAAGAAGAGGAAATAGCCAAAGGAAAATATCAGTTCGTAATTGTTGGACCGGAGCGTCTTCAAATTCAAGAATTTCGTAATTACCTTAATGAATTTAAAAACAACAATTTAAGATTTAGTTACTTAGTAATAGATGAAGCACATTGTATTTCAGAATGGGGGCACGATTTTAGGTATTCCTACTTAAGACTCAGCGATATAGTATTAAAAAACTGTTTTGATGGACAAACCGATGAATTTGTACAAATTGCATTAACTGCCACAGCATCTTTCGATGTAATGTCTGACATACAAAGAGAAATTAAAGTCGGTGCAGATAGTTTATTACATCCACCCGACCCTGACAGAAAAGAATTGCATTTTGAAGTCGTAACATTTGAGCCATTCAATCCAAATAATATTGTTTTTGACAAGCTAAAACAAGATGATAACGGACATATAATCAAGGATGGTCGTTATGATTATTGGAAAGAAAGATATTTAGCAGAGGTAAAATACCACAAACTTAAAGAGTTATTACGAAAAGATTTACCACTAAAAATATCAGAATTAAACAACACAGAGCAATCTATAAAAAGTGATTATTTATCAATAGATAACTTTTGGCAACCAACTTTTGACAACTCCTTTCCAAATGCAGGAATAATATATTGCCCAACCAAATCAGATTCAAAAGGGAATGGTGCTTATGCTGTTTGTTACAATTTATATGCACAGAAAAGTGATACAATAATATTAAAAGGGTTGGATTCAGAAAATACCTACCTCAACAAAGGAACATACTTTGGTGGAGATAACGATAATGTTTGGGAAAACAAAAGAGTTAACGATGAGGCTAAAAAAGCCAATGAGAATCAGGATAAGTTTATGCGCAATAAGCTCAATCTCATAGTTGCCACAAAAGCTTTTGGAATGGGCTTAGATAAACCCAATGTTAGATTTACAATTCATTATAGTTTACCCACATCTATTGAATCCTTCTATCAAGAAGCAGGAAGAGCAGGGAGAGATGGTACTCATAGCCTAAACTATATTATGTATAGTCCTTCCGATTTAGAAACTAATTTAGATAATATAAAAAATGCGCACAAAGGTGTGCATAGAGAGTATATTACTTATAATGAACTTCTTACAGAGATAAAATACGAAGACTGGTTTTACCTTAATATATTAAATGCAAAGTTTCAAGAAAAGTACCCTTATTATAATTTAAGGAAATGGGAGAATGCAGAAGGATATTATTATATATTTATTAATGATGGAAGAGTTGGGGGTTTTGAAAACAATGAAATTGCAAACGTTTATTTAGGAAATAATCGAATTTACACTAACAATAGCATTATCGAGCAAAATGAAGCTGAAAAAGTCGGTAAACATTTACTAAAACTGTTAGACCAATTATCGAATGGACAGAATTATGTAGATTTTTTAAGCAAAAAGTCCAATGAAGGTATCGAAACCATATTAAACAATGGAGATATAGATATTGAGTATAAATTACTCATTGGCTTTAATAATGAGATAGTTGAACATTTGGGGAGAAAAGTTGGAGATAGGGAGATGCTAAACGATGAAGGAAAAACAATTAAAATAAAAGGGGCAAGAGTAGTTCGTTCAGCATACAATTTTTGTGATGGAGAAGATAATGAGAGTGTGGAAAATCAGTTTATTGAAAACCTAAAGTATCAATATTATAGAGATGAACCAAATCCTCCTGTACATAAATTGACAATTATTGACGAAGAGTTTAAAAAAGCATTTTGGCATATTAGAATTTCTACAGATACAAATAGAGCAATTTACAGATTAAATGTTCTTGGAGTAATAGAAGATTATACTATTGATTACTCAAACAAATACATTGAAATTACTTTTAAAAAACAAGAACAAGGCTATTATTACAAAAAGTTAGAGCAATATCTTTTACGTTATGTAGGTAAAACAAAAGCGAAAGAAATTGTGGAACAATCGCGCATAAGAAACTCAATTTATGACTCAACGGAACTGCGTCAATGTTTAAATGAATTAACAGATTTTTATGCAAAAGCAATAACAGAAAAAAGAATACATTCTGCTCATTATGTTGCTGAGGCAATTAATGATTTTATAGAAAATGGACAAGATAGTTTCCGGCAAAAAATAAATAATTATTTTGCGTCCAAATACGCTCAGTCTTTTTATGAAGATTTTATTATCAATTCAGAGGTTGATTATCTCCTAATAGAAAAATACTTAAAACTAATTAAAACTCCTGAATTTAATAATCCTGGATTAGAGATTGATAACTTAAAACATTTAATAGGATCTTGCGAACGGTACGAAGTAGATTCGACCAAAAATGATAATTATGTAGTTTTTTTGCTTAAAAATGCAGCTCAATTGGTTATAAGTCAAAGAGACCAAAAATTAGAAAGTGTAGTAGAGTGTACTAATAATATAGTTTTTGAACTAGAAAGAATAAAAGATCAAAATCTTTTAAATGAAGATAAGGTAAAGCAAATACTAAATTGGATAGAATATTATTCCGCTAATTTAGAACCAGAAACCAGAAATTTTTTTAAAGATATTAAAGATATAATTACATTAAAAAATCTTAAAAAAAACTTGGAAAAAATAAAAAAAACTTTTTTAAACTATGGATAATAGAATACAAGAATTAATTGATAGAATTGAAAACGACTTTAGTGATATTGAAAGGGCTACTGAATTAATCAGGGGTGGTTTATCATTAAATAACGAGCTATTTAATGAATTAAATACCTTGAAGATTTTCTTTGAAACACAAAAGGCGGAATTAACTCAAATTATCAAAAAGCCAGATTTAGAGCAAAAATTTTCCCAACTAAATAATGAAGTTTCTAAAATAAAATTAGAAAAAAAGCTTGAAACGAAGTTTAAAGGCATTGATAATACAATAAGAGCATTGAATTTTGATAAGAAATTTAATGAAATAAATATGAAAATAGAACAAAAAAACTATGATGATAAATTTAATGAAATTAGAATTGACCTAAGAAACAAAGAATATTTTAATAAAGAATTTTTATTAATCAATAAAACTTTAAATCGCCTAAAAACAGACATACAAAACAACATAAGAAATATAAATTTCAAAACCGATTTTAGTGGGATAAGAAGTACATTATCAATCAACCAAAACACATTAATTGAACGCCTTAATATTCAAAATAAAGAAATAAAAACAGTTAAGAGGATATTGTTTCTATTGTTATGTTTATTAGTAATTATCTTAGGGATTTTGCTATTTAAAAAATAAATAAACATTTCCCCGTAAATACATTTTAATATTTTACACTATGAATTCGACTTTAAAATCTAAGTTAGAAAATCTCCTTGCCAGCGCAGGAACAGACGAGCAAGAGCTTGCTTTTAAAATAAAGCAATTTCTGAACGATAACGAATGGCAATTACAACCATACAATGACGCACAGCCCATAGAAACACTTGCTTTGGAAAGCATTAACCAAATTATAAATGGTTCGTTTTCTGAACCAACTTTCTCTACCGGATTTACTGCATTAGACAAGGAATTAGGAGGATTTAGCTTGGGAGAATATATAGTATTAGGCGGAAGACCTTCGATGGGAAAAACACAATTGTTGATTAATCTCGCACTCCATATTTCTACACAAAATCCGGTATTGTACTGTACTTTCGACCTTTCGGCACATATACTTACTAACCGTATTATTTCCTCTTACTCTAATATTCCGATAGATAAAATACTACAACACAATCTTTCGGAACAAGAACAATCTACGTTACAATCTGCACAGCAAGGACTAAAACAACACAGTATTTTCATTAACGAAAAATACAATAATTCGCTTACGTCGTTTAGAGTATATTGCGAAGACCAAATAAGCAAACACGGTATTAAAGTAATTATAGTGGATTATATACAAATGCTTAGTACCAACAGATATAGAAATAATAGAGAACAAGAAATAAGCCAAATTAGCAGAAGTTTAAAAAATTTGGCAAAAGACCTTAATGTATGTCTTATTGCATCGAGTCAGCTGAGCAGAGCTGTAGAAACAAGGGGTTCCAATAAAATACCTCAACTTTCGGATCTTAGAGACAGCGGCGCATTAGAGCAAGATGCAGATAAAGTATTGTTGATTTACAGACCCGAATACTACGGTTTAATGTACGATGAAAAAGGTAATAATACAGCAGGAACAGCAGCAATATTTGTTGCCAAAAACAGAACCGGAAGGTTAGGAGAAGTAATGCTGACAAGAGATGCTCACTTTACTAATTTTAGAGATTTTGAAGGCTATAAAACTAATTTTAATTTCGCACGTTCAAGATTCAATGATTTAAACGATTTTGATGACGATATATTTTAATTAACTGAAAAAAATGAGCTGTTGTTTTAAAAATTATGATGTCAAAAAGTATATAAAGACATAGAGATTGTGTTCCTGCAATCCTTTAAGCGGTAGAGAGATGAGATAAAGCTTTTAAGTATAATGCTCACTTCGCTCCGCTTCTACATAAAAGCGATTAAGTCAAAGATAATTTACAACGGCTCATTTTTTTTCAATCCAAAACCCAATATGCACAATATTGACGACATACACGAATTTGCACAAAAACAAAAAATAGAAATTCATCATCATTTTTATGCAAATCAAAAAAACACAATATTAGAACCCTTTCGTAAGCACGAACTCAACGCCTTGCTATTATTAAGTACGGTACAGCCTTTTGAGTTATGCCTTTTGCTCGAATCCGATTTTTTTGAAATAGAAAAAATATGCAACGAGCCTGTATATAAAAAATATACCATTGCTAAAAAACGAGGTGGTAAAAGAGAAATATGCGCTCCTATGCCTCGACTAAAAACCTTACAAAAAAAACTTAATTATTACTTACAAGCATATTATCTGTGGATTAAACCCGTGGAAGTACATGGTTTTGTAGTAAACCCACACTATATGGGCAAGCATTGCAATATTAGAAACAACGCAATGGCTCATGTAGGCAAAAAACATGTATTAAACATTGACCTTAAAGATTTTTTTTCAAATATAACGGCACGTAGAATTAAATCTTTGTTTATGTCGCCATTATTTAGATTTAATGAAAATATAGCTACAGCCCTTGCCTTCCTTACAACATTCGAAGGTAAGCTGCCTATTGGCTCTCCGGTATCTCCGGTAATTTCCAATTTTGTGTGTATCTCTTTAGATAACGACTTAAATAATTTTTGTCGTAGCCACCATCTTACCTACACCCGATATGCCGACGACCTTACCTTCTCCTCTGCCGATACTATCTCTACCGATACATTATTAGATATTATTAACATTATACAGCAGCATCACTTTAAAATAAACGAAAAAAAACTTAGGCTGCAACCGGCGCACCGTAAACAAACAGTAACCGGATTGACCGTAAATGATAAAGTAAATGTGGATAGAAAAATGCTCAAAAACATTAGAGCGATGCTCCACGATATAAGCACTAACGGCATTGATAATGCCACGCAAAAACACTTTAAAACAAAAGACTCTGTTGATAATAAACTTAGAGAAAAATTCATTTGCCGCCTTATGGGGTATATAAATTTTACAGGTCAGGTAAGGGGCAAAAACGATGCACTGTATCTTAAATTGAAATCTAAATTAGAAAGTTTTTTTAAATAAACCGGAGGAGAAAATATCGATATAAGCACAGAACTATGCACGTAATTCCATAATAATTGGCTATTAATAATAAACCGCTATCATTATTATTAATATAGTATATCTTTGCAAAAAGATAT
>CAYUXT010000058.1:0-13160 GCA_964448955.1 uncultured Taibaiella sp.
CAAAGCCCCAATCTAAGCAATTTTAGGTGATTGTAGTGCGCAATGTGGGTTAACATTGATTTTATTGTATTTTTTTCAACTTATATAATTACTTTTATGTAACTTTGTACAATTAAAACTTGATTATTATGAACAAGTATTTGCAAATCAACACACTAAATAATAAGCTAAAAGACTACACTATATTACAGCAGTCTATAAAGCCACAAAGCGGATGGATAAAATCTATTCGTAAGGCTTTGGGTATGTCTTTGGAGCAATTAGCTAATCGCCTAAATGTATCTAAGCAAAATGTACAAAGTATGGAAAAGCGCGAACAAACAATGGGGATTACCTTAAAATCTCTAAGCGAAGTAGCAGAAGCTATGGATATGCAATTGGTATATGCTTTAGTACCCAAAGACGATTCTTTAGAAGCTTTAATAGAACGTAAGGCTACAGAATTAGCCAAAGAAATAGTGTATCGAACTGCTCATAATATGGCTCTTGAAAACCAGATGTTAAGTGAGGAGGGGATAGAATATGCCGTAGAAAGGCGCAAACAAGACATCATTCAAAAAATGCCTAAAAGCTTATGGGATTAAATCTGCAATTTGACTATGGGCAAACGCCATTAGAACCGGAAGAAATGGAAGGATTAAAAATTCTTTCTGTTACTACCAAAGGCGAGTTAGATGATTTTGAGCAGCAAAATATAGAAGAAGCTTTGCTTTGGATAAAGGGTAAAAAATGGAATGTCGAAAAAATCCTTAGCGAAGCTTTTATTATGGAGCTACATCGTCGTATGTATGGTAATGTATGGAAATGGGCGGGTCATTTTAGAATTTCGGAAAAAAATATTGGTGTGCCATATTTTCAAATAGGTATAGAATTACGAAAACTGTTAGGCGATATTTTGTATTGGAAAGCAAACAGTATTTTTCCTCCGGACGAAATAGCTTTACGCTTTAAGCACCGATTGGTGACTATTCATTGTTTCCCTAATGGCAATGGGCGACACAGCCGTATGATGGCAGACATTATTATAGAGAAAATATTTAGTATGAATATTTTTAGTTGGGGTATATACCAAACCGCTAAAGAAAAAGCAACTATAAGAAAAGAGTACATACTAACGCTAAAAGCAGCAGACAATGGCGACATTAATCCTTTAATTTTATTCGCAAGGAGTTAATGTCGCCATTGTTTATTTATATTTCTTTGGTATAGCTATTTATTTTACACTCCCAAACACTTTTTTGAGTATATTACTTGCTTGTCCGGCAGGGTCTTTTCTAATTTTGTTTTCTTCTATGGCAATGGCATGAAACATACCGTCTAAAGCCTTTCCGGTAACATAAGAGACTAAATCTGAGTTTACTTTATTACGCACCAATGGCAAGTTGTTATAGGTATCGAATACTCTTTTCCACATATCTACTGCACCTACTTTATTAAGCGAGTTTTGTATTTCGGGACGGAAGGCAGTGGTTAAAGAATTGGTAGTTTTAGATTTTAAGAAATTGGTAGCTGCATTATCTCCTCCTTTAAGGATATTTAAACCGTCTTGAATACTCATAGAAGTAATAGCGTTTACAAAAATCGGAGCTGCCTTTTTAGAGGCATCTTCTGCTGCTCTATTGAGCGATAATATTGCATCATCTACTAATTTTCCCATACCGGCAGAGCGAAGAGTGTTTTCTACCTGTTGCACTTCTTTTGGTAATAATATTTTTATAGCAGCATTTCTAAAAAATCCATCTGTTGCCGATAATTGTTTAGAGGCATTGTTAGAACCTACTTTTAGTGCTTCTTTTAAGCCTTGTGTAATTTCGGAAGTAGTAAGATTTCCGGAAGAAGAACCCGATGAACTACCTACATTTTTCCGAAACCAATCGCCAATGGATTGACTATGCGCAGGAGCATAACTTAATGTTACTATCACTACTGTTATTAGGGCGATATTAATTTTTTGTACAAACTTCATTTTCTGCAATGTTTTATTTTTTTTAAAATTAGCACTTGGACTTTATTGATTAGTTTTGGTTTAAAGCAAATTCCAAAGTTCTAAAACCTCTTCTGTGTGGTTATCGGTTTTGGGTTTGGTAATTATGTGTTCGATAATACCTTCTTCGTTAATTAAAAAACTCGTTCTGGCTGTACCCATATATTCTTTACCCATAAATTTTTTAAGCCCCCAAAGGTTGTAAGCATTTACAATAGACTTATCGGTATCTGCAATAAGCGTAAAGGGAAGATTAAATTTTGTTTCAAATTTTTTATGGCTTGTTTCGTCATCTACACTTACACCGAGTACTACTATATTTTTTTGTGTTAAAAGAGAAAAATTATCCCTAAGATTGCAGGCTTGCGCTGTACATCCGGGCGTATTATCTTTTGGGTAAAAATACAAAAGCACTTTTTGTCCTTTTAAATCACTAAGGCTTACTGTATTACCATTTTGGTCTTTAGAGATAAAAAGAGGAGCTGCTTGTCCTATAACTACATTATTACTCATCGTTAATCAACTTTTTTTTGCAAAGGTAACAATGAAATATTTAATGACATTCTCTTTAAGATACGCTTAATAAAAAGCATCTTCAAAATGCACTATTTCTTTAACCACATCATTACTTATTATGATGCTGACAACATCAAATCTTAGTTGTGTGTATTTAGGATTTTGGTCGAGGTAGTATTCGGCAGTAGCTTTTAAGTGGTTTTGTTTTGCATTGCTCACAGCTTCTTCAGGAAAGCCAAATTGTGTTCCCGAGCGTGTTTTTATTTCACAAAAAACCAGAATTTCATTATCTAAACAGATTAAATCTACCTCCTTCTGCCCTACCCTATAATTTTGCTCAAGGATAATAAAACCTTTATTAACCAAAAATTCTAAGGCAATTTGTTCTCCCTTCTTTCCTAATTCGTTATGTTTGCTCAAAATTTAATAAAATTAATTCATTTATAAATGGATAAACTAATAGCAGGTTTTGCACAGCAGTTACAAGATGCATTACTGATTGGCTCTAAAGCTAAATTTAAAATTGCGGATAACAACATTACAAATATAGTAATTTCAGGATTAGGTGGTAGCGGTATAGGTGGTACTATAGCCCAAAACTACTTAAGCAATATTGCTAAAATTCCTGTGTTAGTTAATAAAACGTATGCATTACCTGCATTTGTAAATAACAATACACTAATGATTGCCTGCTCCTACTCTGGCAATACAGAAGAAACCGTAGATGCTTTAAATACTGCCATAAAAAAGAAATCCCAAATTGCTTGTATTACTTCCGGTGGCAAGATAGAGCAAATAGCAAATAAGAAAAATTTAGACTGCATCATAATACCTTCAGGAAAGCCTCCTCGTGCTTGTTTTGGATATTCTTTAGTACAGATTTTATACATTTTACAACAATATAAAATCATCAATAAATCTTTTGAAAAAGACATTAATGCATCTATCGAACTTTTAAACAAGGAAGAAAAAAACATAAAACAAAAAGCACAAAAAATTGCTAAGCAATTGGCAGACAAAACTCCTATTATTTATGCTGACAATAATATGGAGGGAGTGGCTATTAGGTGGAGACAGCAATTTAATGAAAATGGCAAAATGTTAGCGTGGCATCACGTAGTACCCGAAATGAACCACAACGAATTAGTAGGCTGGAGAGATAAAGACAATAGCAAAGCTGTTATTTTTCTTAAAACTATTTTAGACCATCCCCGTTCTCTGTTTAGAATGCAGTTAAATAAAGCGACCATAAAAAAGTACACTTCTAATCTTTTAGAAATAGAATCTAAAGGAGATAGTTTTTTAGAATGTGTAATATACCTTACTCATTTAGGCGATTGGATTTCGTGGTACCTGGCACAATACAGAGGATTCGATGCAGTAGAAGTAAACGTAATTAACAAACTCAAATCTGACTTAAAAGAGTAATAATACTAATGTGAAATATAAATAGAGGTAACTCAAAGCTATACTAATACTGAGTTACCTCTATTTTTAACCTATCCACCTCTTTCCATTGTAAATTATTGTGGTATAATAATTTTGTATGTTTAGAAATTGGTCTTTTTAAAGTTAAAGTATAACTCGTACCATCTTCTGTAAGGCTAAGATAAAACAATTCGTTTTCTCGATTAGATGCCCCTAAAGAATTGCACCACCACCAAGTGCCATATTGATTAAGACTTACTTTAAATTGCATACTATCTAAGACAGTTATATGCACTCCGTAGTTTTTATCATTAACATTATGCGAATAAGTATTAATGATGTGTGTAGGCAGACTATTATTTCTTACTATATAATAATAGTTTTGAAAGTCCTCTCCATTTTCAGAAGGAATAATATTAATGCCCGCTAAATTATTAGGCATATTTAAAAAAATAATAGTGTCTGCTTTAGAAAAATCGTATGTAGTAAATACTGATTGATAAATGGTATTGGCTGTATTAACTTTCTTTACCACACTAAATGTAACGCCAAGCGCAAATACAAAATAACCAACAAGAAATACATTTTGATACCATTTCGTCTTTCCTTTTTCCGGTATTACAATTAATGCCAAAAGCATAAAGAAAAAAATACCGGGCAAATAATAATATCGATTATTCAAAAACATATTAAGGTCGTTGTACCAAAGAGGTATTATAAGAATACAACTCGCAAAGCCCAATATTATCAACACTCCTATTAATTTACCTTTAAGGGCAATTTTGTTAAATTTGACAACAAATAAAATACCCAAAAAACTAACGATGCCGGCACTTATCCATCCGTAAAGTGGCGAAGAAACTATTTCGAGTAATTGCATTCTTAAATGATGTGGCAATAAATATTCAAAACAATAAATCCTTAGCAAGGTTTTACTTACAGAACTCATAATTTGAGGAATACCCAAAGACTGCGTTATATCCAAATCGTAATGTGCTATCCATTTATTATACAGCGTAAAATAAGTAAGCAGGTAGATTACCCATAATATTACCAATGGCAAGAAGATGTACAATAATCCTTTTTTGGCTTGTAGCCGGTTAATACTACCCAATATTAATAAAGACAGAATTACAATGCACACAAACACCGGCGTTAAGTAATGCAGTTCCAGCATAAAAGTAGAGGCATAATACAATACCCAAATTAGTAAGGCATTTCTTAATTTAGGGGCATTAATATAAGTGAGTGTTTTATGGAGTATAATAAAAATAATACCAATCGCAGTATAATAATGAAAACAAGCTTTCCAGATTACTACTTCCGAAACAATGGGAGCAAACAAAAGTAACACTACTCCTACCAACGCTACCCACTGAGCATTTAGTAATCCTACGGTAGTAAAATAGCGTTTAAAAAAGCTATAGACTAAAACACCACAGCAAGTATGCAAGAGTGTAAATAACAAAAACCAAGGCAAAGGATTATCTCCCAAGATACTAATAAGAGCATATAATATTACAAGCGTACCCTGATACATACTGATATTAACAATGCCTTCTCTATTTATAAATTCAGTAAAAGTATGATTACGATACATATACATAGTATCAGCAAAATCGGCGTATATGCCATACTGCCAAGTGCATAAATAGCAAAATGTTATTCCTATCCAGAATAACAAAAATATTTTCAGATTGGTATTTACAATTTTTGGGAGCATAAATAATGTAATGCAAAATAAAAAAACCGGAAGTTCAAAACGAAATTCCGGTTAAAAATAATATTTATTATTTACGCTTTAAGATTAAGATGTTTTTTTAGCGGTAACATATTTATCGAAATCGAAAGTAAGCGAAAATCTAAGTGTGTTAGCTAAAGGATTTCTGGCAATACCCGAACCCGAAGGCACTAAATAAGAGAAATTTAAACCAAAAACCATATATTTTACACCTACTCCACAAGTAAAGTACTGGCGCGCTCCATTATCTGGGTGCTCATAAAAATAACCTGCTCTAAGTGCAAATTGGTCTTGATACCAATACTCAGCACCTAACGAAACTGTAGTACCATATCCTTTGGGCGCATCTGTAAAAGAATTAAGCATACCAGTAACTACCGTATAGTTTGGTATATACCAAGATCCTGTATCATTGTCTCTTCTTGGAGCAGGAGCTAAAGTTTTATTAAGGTCTAATGCTCCGGTAATTTTATTATATTCATCTACTTTGTAGGTATAAGCTACTCCTAAACCTAAAGTAGTAGGTAAGAAGTCTCTTGTAGTTTGCGAGTAAGTAACTTTACCACCCAAATTAGACAATACAGCACCTGCACTAAATGTACCTGCTGCTTCATCAGAAATATCTTGAGTAGAAGTATAATATACCCCTATATCTCCTGCAAACGAGTTAGCGGGCTTTACGGCACCTTCTACACTGCTTGCTCCGGAAGCGATATTAGAGTTAATATATCTTAAAGCTACACCCACCGAAAGGTTTTCTGATAACAATCTTGAATAACCAACATCTAAAGACATTTCTCTTGGCTTACCTGTCCCTATTGGAATACCCATCTCGCTGGTCCATTCTATATTACCGAGATTAAAATACCTAAGAGATGCGCTTAATGCTTGGTTATCATTGTCGCCAAACTTTTTGTACCCTGCTAAGTAACCTAAAAACATATCGGGTACTAATTCTTTAAGCCAAGGAGTGTAATTTACGGAAAATCCCATATCCTTATCGCTGGCAGCTATTTTACCTACATTCCAAAATTGTGCATTGGCATCAGGAGAGATAGCAATACCAACATCGCCCATAGCACCACTACGTGCATCGGATCCTATTCTTAAAAATGGAACCCCGGTAGTAATAGTACCTACTCTACCATCTAAGGTTTGTGCAAAAGATTGTTGCGAAACCATCATTCCGGTAATAATCGTTAAACCGGTAAGTGCAATACGTTTGACCATTATGTCTTCTTTATTGTATAAAAATTGAATTAATAAAATGTAAATTTTACGCTTATAGGCGAATTACTTTTTTATCGATGGTTAATGAATAATAGGCAAAGATAATTTTTTTTGAAATTAAACAATCATTTAGCCTTTTTTTTATCAAATTATTATCTAAGGTGTTTTCCACAATTAATTTACCCCTTCTTTCAACAACCCTCTCAATGTAACTACTGATTATACCTACTATGCGGACTCTACTCTATTACCTCAACTTAGGTATTAACGCAACAATACTAACTTTTGGTGTGCAGTTGCCGAAATTCCTTTCGCCGTCTTTAAGTGTAATTTATATATATACATTCCTTTAGTAATAGTAGCTCCATTATTTCCGGTACCGTCCCATTGTATTTCGGTACGGTTTCCGGTGGTAGTTATTTTTTGATTAATGGTACGTACCAATGCCCCTGCGGTAGTGTAGATATTAATGGTTACGTCCATTTCTTCTCCTTCTTGATTGTGCTGAAATACAAATGTAGTATAGTCAAAAAATGGATTAGGGTAATTGTACAAATCGCCAATTACTCCGCTTTCTTTCCCTCTTACCTCGAAAGATATACTGCCTTCGCCCGAATTATTGTGTGCGTCCCAAGCTTTTACTCTTATGGTGTGCTTGCCTTCGGGCAAATTGTACATCGGAAAATACACATAACCTTTAGAATAGTCGTTTTCTTCTGTTTGATAATAATCGTTAAGTATAAATTGATTTTGCACATCATCATCCAAAATAGCTACTAAATCGTGTCCTACAGAGTTTCCGGAAACATTAATACCATTATCATCAGATAGTTTTACATATAGTAATGGATTGGGCCCGGTAATGCCGCCATCTCTAAATTTTTCATTATCAATATATGGTTGTACAATAGGTCCTATATTATCATCTTCTGCATTGGGGTTTATGCCACCTATAATTAAGTTTGTATCTAACCCTTTAGCTTCTAATCTATCGCTATGTGCATAATAGCTTACTTTCCCTATTCCAAAATCGTACATAATATCTTTAGGTGCTACAAAAGATGCTTTAAATTTACCATCACTTACCGATGCTACTACTCTTGCTATGGTATTAGTTTGCATCTTAAAATTAGGCGTAGGATTACGCACATCGGGAATAGTATTTATTAATCTTGGTTTATCGAATATGGTTACATAAACAGTGCCATTAAAATCGGTAAGTGGTGTATCGAAATAATTGGTTATTTCGCCTTCGATAGAATATTTACCTAATGCATTAATGGTATCGGTTGGATATTCTTCACCGTCTTCTAACATATACAATCCGGTAGTTTTTATTTTGTTTTCGGGTATAGACAATTTAAGAAAAGGGTCGCCGAGTAATACGAACATTTTGTTATTAAAATACTCGCCATTTGTCTGAAAATTATTTTTAGCTCTTCGTACCGATTCTCCCATTGTTATGTATTTGCCATTAGCATCTGGTACAAATTGGTTTTCTACAAATCGTTGTGCAAATCGAACATTAGGAGTAGAATATACCACTTGTGTAGTTGTAACCAATGCTATGGCACCGCCTTGGGCTTGTACCATTAGTTTGTTTCCGGCAGATTGTACGTTAGGGTCATCAAATCTTCCAAAATCGCAAGTGCCTGTAAAGATTAATGGCAGTTTATGTACATTAGCCCACGAGCTATAATCTTCGAGGGTAAGTATGGCTTCGTCTGCCCATCGTGTAGGGCTACCGTGCCCATTATAGCTTTTTAATAGCGTACCGTTAAATACTCTGTCATTTATGGCTTTATTAACTAATGGCATACGTATGCCACTTGGGGTTAGCACTTTATTATAAGCATCGGCATAAATTTTATAAATATTAAAGATGTGATTGTCTTGGTCGAAATGCTGATTAATCGTTTCGCAATCATTCAAATGGTTCATACCACCATTGGGGTCTCTGTTGTCTGCAACAAACGAAATATTATTTTTCCAAGGACCAAAAGATGAAGGGCTGGTATATTCTTTTATTTTATTAATTACATTAGATGCTTCAGTTAAATTACGTGCAGGTATTCTACCAATAGCAATATCGTACATACCCACTGTACCCACACTATTATTAATATCTTCCCCTGCATCTAATAAGGCATAAAAATCATCGGTACAGTAAGACTGAGGTGTATATCTACCTTCGAGCGACTGGAATGCAGGCACTAAGTTTGTATTGTTCTCTATACGATTTTTATAATCATACGAGGCTGCGCCAAAAAAAGTAACGCCCTTAGGTATCTCATCGTCGTTAGAGGCTCTTTCGTAAAACATACGGATAAAGTTTCGTATGCCGGAAATATCTTGCGAACCAGATGAAAATTCGTTATAAATTTTAGTAACAGTTACTACTGTTGCGTGTACTTGCTCTCTTTGTCTATGAAAAGTTGCTAATTCCTCTGCTGCTATCAGTAAAGAATCGCAGGTTATTATTAACACTTCGGTTTGTGGCAAAGCGTGTAAATTTTGGTTTGCAACCATACCTAAAGAAGCTGGGGTTTTAAACACAGTTCCGTCAAAAGCTACAAATTCTCTTAACGTATCGCAGGGTCTTACTACCGAATATACATTACCACTTAAACTACCATTTAACGCCACCGGAGTAAGAGAATTACTTATCTCCCATACTTTAATATTGTTATTTGCATTTTGTATTTTGTAAGCTGCATTGGTACTTAATCCTAAGTTAGCCGTACTTCTATCTCTAAAAGTAAACTGTCCGTTTTGGAAGTTAAGCTGATTTCGGTAATTAAGAAGTACATAATCTACATAAGCACTGCCGCTTCCGCCGGGTACGTAGGTGGTGCTTATGGTTAAGTTATTGGCTGCACTAAACGAGTCGAATGCGTCTATTACTTGTATAGGCAAATAGTCGTGTACTGAGCCTAATGTAGCAATTCGATAGATTTGGTTATTTGCAGCAAACCTAATAGTACCGGAATTATTGGCATCGTGCGCTGCTATAACTTTAGCATAAACATTACCAATAGGGTTACCAAGTGTAAAATTAAAGTGTTGTGTTAATGTGCTTTGAGCCATTGAGGTCATTCTACTACCCCACCAAGGTTTGCCAATAGCGGTTGGGCTTATGGAGTCTTTGTCTATTAACCTGTAATCGTTAAATGAAGTTACATCTACTGTGGCAGAACCGTTGGCATTTATAGTTTCTATTCGCTTTCCTGTACCAATATCGAAGTTTAGGAAATAGTAGCTTCTGTCTTCGTACCAATTTGTAGTGTGTTTAAATAATTGACCGTGGTTTTCGTCTTCTTGCCAAAGGGTAGGACCATTTGCATAAAACAAAATATAATCGTTAGCACCAAATGAACTTCCCGATGCACTTACAAATATTGCATTTTCGATTAAATCGTCGGGAGCATCGTCTGTAACTAATTCGGGGAGTACGGTACCGCTATTACCGTACAATCTTATGTTGTTAGGGTTTATAGTGGCGGGGTTTATACCTAATGATTGCAAAAAATTATAGTCAATTTTATACACACCTCTTTCGCTCACGGCTATTTTGTACCAATTGCCTGTTGCTAAGATAGAATTATCTTTAAAATTAGGTCTGGCAGCAGTTCTGGGCTGTTGCAACTCTGTAATCTGAATATCGAAACTCACTAATTTTTCTACCCCATTGCTTGTTTTTTTGAATGCAGGAATTTTAATAACGCCAATTGCTTTTTTCCTTTCTACTCCTTTAAAAACATCAGGCTCATAAGTATTGCTAACATTAGCCGCAGGCGATGTGGTTAATAATTCTGCTACAGTATTAATTACTTTTACTTGTGGAGTAGCACTGTACTTCAAAGGAATATTTAGATAAATAAAGCCTTCATTATCTATTTTAAAATCAGATGACGAATAACTTTTTACAGTAATTTCTGCACTCTGTGCTTGTGTATTTGCCCAGCTAATAAAGAGTAAAAAGAAAATACTAATTACTGCTTTGGGGATATTCCTACTAAATATAAATTTCATCATTTTAAATATCAATCTGAATAGAACAATTAGGCTAATTTTTCATTTGCTTATTACAAAACGAAATGGAATTATATTTATTGCTTTGTAACCATTCCATAAAAAATATAATTAGCTGCAATTTTCAATCTTCAAATTTAGTTGATTTTTCAAAAACTAAAACATATTAATTAGTTAAGGCAATTTTCGTAATACCTATTTTATGCTATTCAAAATCTATCTGTACTAAAATTTAAGATTAATTCTTTATTACCTAACTTTGCATTTGAATTATTGATTAATTTGTCATTATGATTAGAGAAGAAAAATTAGAAAGCAGTACCATCTCCGTACAGTCTAAGTTTAGAGACTATATGCAGCTAATGAAGCCCAACCTTAGTTTTATGATAGTGTTTTCGAGTGTGGTGGGGTATTTATTGGCTCCGGGCATTGCTTTTTCTTGGAAAGAAGTAATACTGCTTTTTCTTGGAGGTATGTTAGTTACCAATGGTGCTAATATTATTAATCAAATATTAGAACGGTATAGCGACCGCTATATGAAACGCACTATGAACCGCCCTTTGCCCGATGGCAGAATGCAAATTAAAGAGGCTTGGTTTTTGACATTTCTTTCGGCGTTTTTAGGAGTAATCATTATAGGTTATTTTTTTAATTGGTTAGCGGCATCTATAAGTTTTGTGTCGTTATTATTATATGGATTTGCATATACTCCAATGAAAAAAATACACCCTGTGGCTACGCTCATTGGTGCTATTCCGGGTGCACTACCGCCACTAATCGGCTGGACGGCAGCAACGGGTAATTTATTTGAAATGTCGGGATGGTCTTTATTTTTTATTCAATTTTTGTGGCAGTTTCCGCATTTTTGGGCTATAGCTTGGGTAGGGTACGAAGATTACCTCAAAGCAGGCATCAGAATGTTACCTTCTAATGCAGGCAAAACAACATTTACAGGCTTGCAGTGTATGTTCTACAGCCTTACTTTAATCCCAGTGGCAATGTTACCACACCATATAGGATTTAGTGGAATTGTAGGTATGTGGGTAGCTGTGGCTTGTGGAGTTTTGTATTTTATGGCATCATTTAATTTTTACAGAAAAAATGACAAAAAATCAGCGAAAACATTAATGTACACCTCTTTTGCTTATTTACCAATAGTGTTGTTGGCATTGATTTTAGATAAGGTATAGGTGTTAAAGTAAAATATGTTGTGCGGAGCGATTCAAAGAGTAAAAAGCTATGTTGCTAAATTGATAAGCAAAAATATTTTACAAAAAAATATTTTGAACTAAAAAAATTAAAGTAATTAAGTATTAAAATTAACACAAGAAAAATCAATAGTATCTATTTCAATAATTACATTTTATGACTGAGAATATTAAAAAAGGAATACACCCACAGAAGTTTGCAATGTGGACTGCAATCGGCAGTATGATAATGATGTTTGGCGGCTTTACGAGTGGGTATGTGGTTCGTCGTGCACAAGGTAATTGGGATATTTTTGATTTACCTGTTCTATTTTGGATATCAACAGGAGTAATACTATTAAGTAGTCTTACAATGTATTTGTCTGTAAAGACATTAAAAAATGAAAAATTAAAACAACACAAAAACTTTGTAAGTATCACAGTAATACTGGGTATCACTTTTGGTGTTTTACAGTTTTTTGGGTTTTTAGAATTATATCAAAACAATATTAAGATGTCGGGCAATCCTTCGGGTTCGTTTCTGTTTGTAATAGCCGGTGCTCACTTACTTCACGTTTTAGGGGGTGTAGTAGCACTAATCGTTCAGTATTTTAAATCTAATCGCTATGCTGTATCTAGCGCTATCGATACTTCAGGAATTGAAATAGTGGCTACCTTTTGGCATTTTGTAGATATACTATGGCTTTACTTATTTGTATTCTTTATCTTTTTTAGATAGGGCTTGCTAAATAATTCAATCCACTTTATTTGCAAAGATTTCAAGTGGTTTTAGCTAATTTAGCTGCAAGGGGTTTTGTAATAATACCCAAAAAAATCTTGCAGCACTAATGTCTTAAATAATAAATTAGAAAGCTAATTTGAGTAACCACACTTCGATTACACTCTTCAACCATATTTCGAAGATGCTCAATAACCACATAGGGATATAGAATTCCATATAATATTTCATAAAAAATAAGACCTAAAAGGGCTCACATTATTTTTCTGGGGATTAAGCAAAAAGTTTTTCTAATCTGAAGAG
>CAYUXT010000059.1:0-12986 GCA_964448955.1 uncultured Taibaiella sp.
AACCAGCGACCTGCTGATTACAAATCAGCTGCTCTACCAACTGAGCTAAAGCGGCATTTTTCTATATCTAAAAGAACTTTTAAGCCCCAAGATTGGTTTTCATTCCGATTTTGGGACGGCAAAGGTAAGATACTATTTTTATTATACAAAATTCTTTTTTGTATTTTATTAAATGCAAAAATTTAACGCAATACGGTGTATAATATAGAAAACAAAGTGCAATCATTTTAAAATATTGTTTGCTTACCTTTGTCGCTACAAAAATGAGCATAAACAATGAGTAAAATACTAGTAACGGGCGGTTGCGGATATATAGGTAGCCATACTGTAGTGGATTTAGTGCAAAATGGCTTTGAAGTTATCTCTATCGATAACCTATCTCGTGGTTTTGAAGATTTAATATTTGGAGCAGAGATTATTACCGGTAAAAAAATAAAAAATTATCGAGTGGATTTGTGTAGCCTAGAAGACACTCGTGCCGTTTTTGAAGAAAACAAAGACATTGTTGGCATTATTCATTTTGCGGCTTTTAAAAGCGTTCCGGAGTCTGTATCTAAACCTTTAGAGTATTTTAGAAACAACATCACTTCTTTGCTGAATGTATTGCAATGTTCCAAAGAGTTTGGTGTAAAAAATATAGTTTTTTCTTCATCTTGCTCGGTATATGGCAATGCCGATAAATTACCGGTAACGGAGCTTACACCACTTAAAGAAGCCGAGTCTCCTTATGCACGCACCAAACAAATGGGTGAAGATATGTGTAAAGATTTTATTACCGCAAATACTGATTTTACCGCTATACTTTTAAGATATTTTAATCCTGTAGGGGCACACGAAAGCGCCATTATAGGGGAGCTTAACGAAAAACCCGAAAACTTAGTACCCGTAGTTACGCAAACTGCTATTGGCAAAAGGGAGTCGATGTCTGTATTTGGTAATGACTACGACACAAGAGATGGTTCTTGCATAAGAGATTACATACACGTATCGGATATTGCACACGCTCATACATTAGCACTGCAAAAATCTATCGAATCTGCACTCCCGTCTCATTGCGAAACGTTTAATCTTGGTACGGGAAATGGTGTAAGTGTTTTAGAGTTAATTAAAGCATTTGAGACGGTTGCTAATTTAAAACTGAATTATAATATTGCACCTCGCAGACCCGGCGATGTAATAGAAGTATTTGCAGATAACTCCAAAGCACAAAACCTATTAGGATGGATACCAAAATTTGGCATTAATGAAATGATGGAAACAGCCTGGAAATGGGAAGTAAAATTAGACGAAACGAAAAAGGCAATGCTAAATTAGAGCTTATAAAACTTTTCTTAACGGCTTAGTCGCAAATACAAAGAAACCAACATTAGAGAAAGTAATGTGGCTGCTATTGCAGTAACGATTAAGTTGCCGATTTGGTTCTGGACAGATGGGTAGATTATAACCCTAATAACAAATATTAACATTCCAAAAGTTAATACAGAAAACCAGTATTTGTAATTTAATTTGTTTTTATGCAAGTTTATAGATGGCAGTTTAGCAATTACAAACATTAAATACAAGCCTCCGATTATAGTACTGCAATGTTGTAATAATTTTATTACCGGAATGTCTATTTTATTTATACTTAAAGTTTGCTGTAAGCATAAAAATTGCGTTACAAAATATCCATCTTTATGTGTAAATGCGTCCCACAGAATATGAGAACCAATGCCAATTAAAAAGGAGAAAATTACTATATGCCAGCTACGAATAAAGTATTGGTTCCAATTAATATTGCGAGCAAAGTAAAATTTAGACTTTAAATAAATGGGTAAATTTTCTATTAAGAGATTACGAACTATGTTGTGAAAAATAAATGCTACAATAATTCCCAAAGGCAAATCGAACCAAAATACCCCTGCGAGTGTATGGCTGTACTCGCTTTTAATTTTCATTCGGATAAAATATTCGAAATCGGGCAACATACTCCCTAATACCAATCCTGTAGTTGAAAAACATTTAGGGGCAAATTTTTTTAAAGGAACAACAATAGCCGGATGTGCAAATGTAAAGGGCATATAGATAAAAATTTACTACCTCTTTCCATATCTATTATTCCTAACAAAGAAAAAGACCATTCCAAAAACCACAATTAAGATTGCCGGAACGCCAATGTTGATGAATTGCCATTGGGTTCTTTCTTTTTCTACTCTTTTAGGGTCTAATATACGATTGATAAATGTTTTAGAACGTGCTTCTAAAAGGTTGTTTTCATTAGTAAGATATGCCATACTATTAAGCAAAAAGCTTTTGTTGTCGTAAGTATAACTACCAAATTTATATTGCCCTAAATCGAGTGGGTTAGGTCCGCTAAACTCGTTAGAAAAAATATCGCCATCGGAAATTACGATAAGCTTTCCTTTTTTTTCAGTCTTATCTTTATGTACAATGTTTTTTTGGGCTAAATGTGCCGTTATTTCTTCGGGTTTACGATTGCTGTAAGCGGAAGTAAAATTGCCTTCTAACAATACCGCAATAGGTATGTCTGACAGATTAAATAGTTCCGGATTTATTTCTTCAATAGCGGAAGTAAGCGTAAGTGGTGTTGGTACCGATACCGTTTTAGCATATTTAGACGTTTGCAAAAGCACCGTTTTTTTAATTTCCGGATTATTTTCGTTAATGTCAATAGAGCTTACAAATCTACCTAATACACCATCTAAATTCTTACTTATAGGATGATTGCCGGCAGATTGTAGTACAGGGTAATATACCCAAGAGTACATTGTAGATTCTTCTGCTTTGCCACTACCCGAAAGCGGTATAAATTCGTGGTCGCCGGCATCGGCTACTAAGTTAGGATTTACGCGTAATCCATACTGAAAAAGTATATCGCTCAACTTTAAATCTACCGGCATAGAATTAAAACTGCCTGTTTGTTGAAAACTGTCCAATACTCCGGTAGCCATATTTAAGCACATCATTACACTACCGCCATTTACCAAAAACCTATCTAATTTATATTTATCTACTTCGCTAAATTCGGTCATAGGTTGGTTAATAATAAGTGCATTGTAATGCTGCGGTATAGTATCTATTGTGCCAAGGTTTATCGTATCTAATGTATAATAAGTGCCGAGTGCTCCTAATGTGCTGATAATGTTAAAGCCTATTTCTTCGTTGTTTCCGGTTAAAAAAGCAATGGATTCCGGCGATTTTTTAGTTACTTGATTAATGGCATTCGCGATATTGTATTCTAATAGCATTTCGGATTTATTAAGCGAAGACCGAGAAAGTATCGGGGCATTATTTTCTTGTAAAAAAACGGGCAAAGCCTTTCCATTGCTAAGGTTTTCTACTAATATCCAAGGGAAAACCATAAACTGCTCTACTCCTTTTTTTCCGGCACTTACGGTTACGGGAATGCCTTGCATTCTGTAATTTACTATTTTATCATAAACAAGCGTGTCGTCTCCTTGTGGGTCTTCGAAATGATAAACAATTTTGTTTTTGCTGGTTCTGCTAAAACTTTGAATTACTTCTTCTGTGCTTTTCGATAGTCGTTGAAATGCGGCGGGCATTTTTTCTCCTGTAAGAAAAACGGTAATGCTTACTTTATCTTCCATATTTTTAAGAAGATTAATAGTAGCATCGGTAGTAGAATAGCGGCGGTCGGCAGTTAGGTCTAATCGGCTGTAAAAAAATGCAGCAAGAATATTAATGGCAATAACAAGGATAACAATGAGTACAATATTGCTGTACCATTTTTTGCCGGATTGCTTTTGCTGATTATTGTTTTCTATTTTTGTCATAAATAATGCAAATAACGAATTGCAAAAATATCGAAACCTTTGTGTATCGCAAAACCTAAAGAATTTATCTGTTTTTAAATTTAATTATGTACCAAATAAATCCCAAAAAAGAACTGCTTCTAATCTTAGCATACCTGTCGGCAATTCTTGTTTTGTTTTGTGCTTATGCTTTTTATGCGTATAAGTATTTAGAGTTTGATACGTTTATGTCTAATTCTGCTTTAGACATTCATTTGCACGATACTTATTTTGTTATTGATGCATACCAAATATTATTTCCCCTAATATTGTTCTTATTCTATATGTTTTATTTGTTCAGACAAGTAAAATACAGGTTTCGTAATCGGTATATGAATATAATGATTGTAATATTAGGTGTGTTGGTTTTGTTTTTTATGTTTTTGATTTTTAAGGCTATCAACTTTATGGGGTTTACCGAAGTCCCAGATGGTTGGACATCTTATCCGCCATTATCTGCAATGGGTATTCCTTCGGAAAAACCACCCATTTTTAAAGCTTTCGATATTTTCAACTGGGTCTGTTCGTCTATTGTTGGCATTTCTGTACTTTTGAGTTTATGGAGAATATTTTTCTTGAAAAATAAATAACAAACTCTTTCTCTTATTATGAAAAAGTTATTCAAAATTCTAAAACGAAGTGTATTTTATACACTAATTTTACTTATCACAATTACTTCTATTGCACTAATATATATGTTGCACCCAAAATTTGGAAAAGCGCCAGCCGGTGAATATTTAGAAAAAATTAAAAGCTCATCGAGCTATAAAGACAATAAATTTGAAAATCTTGTACCTCGCCCTACAATTACAAAAGGATATTCTATTTCCGGGCTTATGTATAATATGGCGTTTAAGAAACACAAAGACAGAATACCATCAAAAGCACTGCCATATATTCGTACTGATTTAAAGAGTTTAAACAAACAAGAAGATTTAATAGTGTGGTTTGGGCATTCTTCTTTATATATGCAATTAGAAGGCAAAAGTTTTTTGATAGACCCTGTGTTTAGTGGTAGTGCATCGCCTATACCCGGTTTTGTAAAAGCATTTAAAGGCACTAACGAATATCAGGTAGAAGATATGCCACAAATAGACTACCTAATTATTAGCCACGACCATTACGACCACTTAGATTACAAAACCATAGTAGCGCTTAAAGAAAAAGTAGGCTCGGTATTGTGTGGATTAGGTGTTCGTAGCCATTTAGAATTTTGGGGATATAGTGCAGATAAGATTAACGAACTCGACCGATACGATACATTAAATATTGATAATGAAATTAAAATATACGCCCTTCCGACGCACCATAGCAGCGGAAGAAGTCTAAAACAAAACAAAACTTTGTGGTTGTCTTATTTGTTGCAAACACCAAAACAAAAAATCTACTTTAATGGAGATGGAGGTTATGATGATGCTTACAAAAAAATAGGAGAACAATTTGGCTCTATAGATTTTGCTATAATGGAATGTGGGCAATATAATCCTGCTTGGCAAAGCGTACATAAATTACCACACGAAACTCATCAGGCTACTTTAGATATTAATGCACAACGCATAATGACAGTACATCATTCAAAATTTACTTTAGCGTATCATCCGTGGTACGAACCCTTAGAAACAATGTCTGCTTTGGCGCGTAACGCTCCGTACACTTTAGTTACTCCAATGATGGGAGAGGTGTTGTATTTGAATAATACAACGCAGCAATTTACCGAATGGTGGAAAGCATATAAATAAAAAGCCCCGAATTAATCGAGGCTTTTTATTTTACTCTATTATTTCAAATTTCCTATTAGTTATACCGTTATCGGTAAGGATTTTTACGGTGTACATACCTGAAGCCATTCCGGTAGTGTTAATACGGATTTGATTTGCTTTAATGCCAAAGTTTTCGTTGGATATTCTTTGTCCTAATACATTATATACTTCGTAGCCTTCTATTTTGCTATCGCCTTCGATACTTATCTGAACATATTCTTTAGCGGGGTTAGGGTGTAGTTTTATAGTAGCGTTTAGGTTGTCTCCATTGCTTATACTTGTGCCTATTGCATCTAAAGTAAAGGTATTAATTACGGCATCTCCATCGTCGCATATTGCGGTTAATTGTACGCTTACATTGTATAAACCGTGTTTTTTATATCTGTGCGTTACAAAGAAACCGGTATCGGTAGGTGAGCCGTCTCCAAAATCCCATATTGCCTCATCTACAAATATTGGATTGAGAATATTGAAATTATAGGTTAGGTCTAACATATAGACCGTATTTACCCCGTCTATATGCGGGTTAATGGTATAAAATACATTTACTTCGTCGCTGGCTTCGCAACCAAATTCGTTGGTTACTACTACATTGTATGTACCGGTTTGTGATACATCTAATGTTTGTCCGGTGCTGTTGTCATTCCATAGCTTATCGTTGAGTAGGTTGTGTGTTCCTGCATCTAAAGTATAAATAACGCCTCCGCACAAATTAGTATCGGAACCTAAATTTACATTAGGTACAGGGTTAGTGTTTACCACGATAGTATCGTAGCCTACACAAGCTGCATTGGTCATTGTTTTCTTAACATAGTATGTGCCTCCTGTAGTTACCGTTCTGTGAGCAGATGTAGTAAAGTTGTCCCAAATATAATTATACGTTGGGTTGTTTAATGGACCGGCAATTATGGTAAATGGAGAGCCTTCGCATATTGTGGTATCGTTACCGATAAATACATCTAAGATATTATTAGAGAATAATGTTGCATTAAGGGTATCGTTTCCGTTTTTAATATCTTGTTGTCCGTTAGGGTGGCTTGTCCATACTTTTAAAGCAACAGGGGTGCTTATCGGCATATAATAAAACCCTAAATTTACAGTTACTGTATTATTGCTTGATGTAAATGTTCCCGGTATTATACCAACATAAAATGATGTAGGATATGGTACTCCATCTACAGACCAATTTACACGCACAGAGTCTAAATCGTTAGAGCCTGCATTTTCTATTTGTACTATTATTTCGTTCCAGCCGGCACAGTAGTTGCCAGAAGGGGAAAGTAAAGAACGTGTACCCGCGTTGTTTGCATTTATTTCAAAAGCTCCGGGGGTAGGCGTGCTTAAGCGCTCTACCTTCATTATGTCTAATGGCACTTCGTCTAATAAGTTATCGCCTAAAAAGTGTACTTGAGTGTTCATTGGGGTTAGGTTGCCTAATGCTACATTGGCGTATTGTGGATTTACAGAGACAGAGTTTACTTCTGCAAGAGGAAAGGCTGTTCTGTAGGCAGTTAATGTCGGATAATTTGTAGTGCCTACTCTTGCCCAGTTTTGTGCTCCCGCTTGTGATGTATTGAAATAAACTATATTGCCCTGGATCCTTTCGGCTAACCCATTATTGTTATTTCCAAAACTTATTCCATATTTATCTCCAACACCTCCTCCAAAGAATGTAATAATGTTGTTTTTAATATCAACAGCCGAATCTTCGTTTATATTATTTTGTATAAAGATACCTGATAAAATACTAGAATTCTGATTATTAACATTAATATTAATGGTATTGTGGGCATATAAAGTGTTATAAGAGTTGATTGAATATATATATGCGTGTGTATTTCCGGAAACAATATTGTTATTGTAAAATATATTATTAGAAATAATGTCTCTATTTCGGAATTGATAATAATTATATGCTGTATTGCTATTATGGTAAATTCCGAAAAAATTAGTTATACCGGAGCTTTGTGCACTTATATCGTGAAATTTGTTACCAATTATTTTTGTTCCCGAGTAGTTATAATAACTATAGCTAATTATTCCATATAAATAGTTATTCCAAAAGTTATATAAAGGCTCAGATTTTGTAAGCTCATTATATAGCATATCCAAATTTCCTCCATTAGCATTGTATATTCCATAGTAAGAGAAATTATGTATTTTGTTTCTTTCTACTAAATTATTTTTGCGCCGGTTGTTGTAATATGCTCCTCCATAATTGTTAGTGCCAATGCCAAATGCCATACCCCTACCAGAGGTACTGTGTCCTGTAATTACGTTATCTGCAGCGTATAATTCTGAGCCACCATGATGACCATAATATTGAGTGCCAGAATACCAATGCCCGAAGGATATGCCTCCTGATGACCAGTTATTATTAACTGTATTATCAATCGAAGTAGCGTCAATATTACACCTTAAAATACTATCTTTGTATCCTGCCCCCCCAATAATATAACCTACTCCATAATCGACACTTAAGGTTCTTACACTTAAAGAGTCTATGGTCATAAATCTTGTGCCATTTAATAACACAATGCCATTGTCATTTATATTTGTAATTGTAGATTGTATATATTCTCCATTTCCTATTAATTTTATGGTATTTATTTCGCTTGTCCCTTTTATGTCTTCTAATAAAAGTCTTTCTGTATATGGACCGGAGCCAGGCACTACTTCAATGATAGTGGGTGAACAAATTCCAAATGTATTTAGGGCATTGGCAAGTGCATTAAAGTTATTAAAGTTAGTGCCAGCAGTAGCGGCACCTGAATTTACAGTATAATATCCTCCTAAAGAAGCATAAGTAGAATGATAAATGGTATCGTACATTGGCTCAGGGTCTGTAGCATTATTAGGCAAGGTAGTCCACGCTTTTATTCTGTACTCTACTCCATAGTTAAAATTAAGGTTACCTAACAATACCTCTGCGCTATTATTGCCTGTATTGGTAATGGGTACTAATGTTCCGGTATATGGTACTGATGGTTGTGCTATTCCATTTACACTCCAGTTTACAGTTAAGTTATTGATATTATTGGTTCCTGTATTAGCAACCACTACTCTTACCGGATTTATACCTTCACAATGGTCGAATGGTGTAACAAAATATGATGCTGTGGCATTATTGGTTAAATTGGGCGTACGCTCAAATGCGCCGGGAGTAGGGCTTTGTTTTCTTGGGTTGTTTTGTATATCTCTCGGTACTTTATCCAAAGCATATTGCCCCGCACTATAAAGTAAATTATTATTGGGTAAAAGATTGCCAATATTACTATTAGTAAAGTTAGCATCAACACTTATCGATTCCATCTCTAATGTTGGGTGAGCAGTTTTAAAGGCTGCCATTGTAGCATAGTTTATGTTTTCTTTATTACCATAGTATTGTAATCCTGATTGATTCGAGTTTAAATAAAAGTTATTGTTTTGTTGATTTATATTATGGGAATGATAAATATAAAATCCCGTTTTAGTTCCTTGGTTCCCTTCTGTTATTTGTACAATATTATTATTAATATTAAATATTGAAGATCGAAATACTCTTAAGCCATACATATTCCCCGGACCTGTTGTTATTTTATCAAATACTATCGTATTGTGCATTATATCTAATGCTTGCGAATAATCAACATCTATACCTACAACTAAACCGCCATGACTGTGCATGTTGTAAATAATATTATTAGCTATTAATGCGTTGTTTTTACGTGTTTCATTTTGGCTGAAATCTACAGCTATACCGGTAAAGCTAAATGTATTATTATATCCAGTTGCAGACATGTCATGTATTTTATTGCCCACTATTTTTTCGCCGCTACCCGTTGTAATTAATATCCCATTGATACTGGTGTTAATGTTTGTTTTAGTGCTTCTATGAATATTATTGTCTATTATTTGTGCCTGTATTGAGTTTCTAACAGCAATGCCAATATACTCAAAATTAAATACCTCGTTATTGCTTACAACTATACTATCTGATTCGTAATTGCTATTAATATTGTTTCCGCCTGCATTTACCAATATGCCATAATACACTCCTCCTACACCTGTTGGTCCGCCTTCAATTGTATTACCCGCTATTGTTAAATTATGGGCAAGCCCTCCCCAATAATAATTTGCAGCAAAATTATTATATGTAGCTATGATACCGATACAATTGTTGGCGTTGGAAACTGTTAAACTTGTCATATCTACATAGCAGTTAATAATGCTATCGTGGTGTACTTCGTCTTTAAGATGCACAGCCCATCCCATAGTAGTGTTTAAGCTTTTTATACGAAGATTGTTAATCGTCATATACTTTGTGTTGTCTAAAGTAACTACCGCTAAATCGGTTGTGCTTGTAGCACTGTATTGTATGGTTCGATTATTACCGTTTATGCGAATTGTATTAGTTGCGCTTGCTCCTGTAATGTCTCCAAACACAGCTTTCTCCGTATATGGTCCGGATGTGTTTACTACATTTATTATTACAGGTCCGTTAACACCTTGCGTGTTCAGCGCATTGGCACAAGCGGTAAAACTATTAAAGTTAGTACCTGCGGTAGCAGCAGCAGAATTAATGGTATATGTACCATTTAATTGAGCGTTAATATTAGTTGTTGATAGTATAAAAACTAACAACAAAACAATATTGAATAAAGACTTTAAATTGTGTACTATATGCTTCATCTCCGTTTTATTTGTGTGTAATAAAAACTATAATATATATTTCAAGCGAGTGAAATTATTAAAATAAATCTAAATGTGCAAATTTTTTTGCAACTCAACCCAAGCTAAGGACATAAGGAAGTGTGTTTTGGTTGGGTAAAAATGGGATATTAAATTAAAAAAAGAGATAGACATTACATCTACCTCTTTTTTTGCGGACCGGACGGGACTCGAACCCGCGACCTCCGCCGTGACAGGGCGGCATTCTAACCAACTGAACTACCGATCCTTTTGTAGCTCTTCAAACTTTTGGTTTGATTTTGGGAGTGCAAAGATAATAGAGAGATTGATTTTTCCAAAAAATTATTTATTTTATTCCAAAAGCTTACTCTAAATAATAGATTGTTTTTTTGTAACTTGCACCCCTAATTAATCAAAAAATATAAATCTATACATAAAATGGCAGTATTAGTTAATAAAAATTCTAAAGTAATAGTACAGGGATTTACCGGTACTGAAGGTACTTTTCACGCTACACAAATGATAGAATATGGCACCAATATAGTAGGTGGTGTAACTCCCGGTAAAGGAGGTTCTACACATTTAGATCGTCCTGTATTTAATACCGTAAAGGATGCAGTAAATCAAGCGGGCGCAGATACTTCTATAATATTTGTACCGCCTGCATTTGCCGCTGATGCCATAATGGAATCAGCCGCTGCAGGCATTAAAGTAATCATTTGTATTACAGAGGGCATTCCCGTACAAGATATGGTTAAGGCTCGTGAATTTGTAAAATCTTTTAATACCACATTAATTGGTCCTAATTGCCCTGGTGTTATTACTGCTGGCGAAGCCAAAGTAGGCATAATGCCGGGTTTTGTTTTTAAAGCAGGAAAAATAGGTATTGTTTCTAAATCGGGTACGCTTACTTATGAGGCTGCTGATCAAGTTGTAAAATCGGGATTAGGTGTATCTACTGCAATCGGAATTGGCGGCGACCCTATTATTGGTACAACCACTAAAGAAGCAGTTATGCTTTTGATGAACGACCCCGATACAGAAGGAATAGTTATGATAGGTGAAATTGGTGGAAATATGGAAGCCGAAGCAGCTACTTGGCTTAAAGAAAATATGAGAAAACCAGTAGTTGGATTTATTGCAGGTCAGACTGCTCCTCCTGGTCGTCGTATGGGGCACGCAGGCGCTATAATAGGTGGTGCTGATGATACTGCTGCTGCCAAAATGAAAATTATGAGCGAGTGTGGCATTCACGTAGTTGCCAGCCCTGCTGATATAGGTAAAACTATGGCTGCTGTGTTAAAGAAAGAAACGGTAGCTTAAATTATAATTTTGTAAAAATAAATCCTCCATAAACTTAATTATGGAGGATTTTTATTTTCGATGTGCTGGAGGTGTTATTATTTTACATTGGCATTAAAGCAAAACTATTTTGCCTTATCTAAAGTAAAGCCGAACGAAGAACCCACATCGGGTTTGCTCCTTACATTCACGGTATGTTTATGTGCTTCTATAATATGCTTAACAATAGAAAGCCCTAATCCGGTACCGCCAATTTCGCGGCTTTTGTTACGATCTGCTCTGTAAAATCGCTCAAATATTCTGGGTAAATGCTCTTCTGAGATACCCGGGCCATTATCCGAAATTTCGATATATACATGCCCTTCGTCCATTACATAACAACCTGTAGAAATGGTACAATCGTTACCACAATATTTTATCGCATTCTCCACTATATTAACCACTACTTGCTTAATCTTATCCTTGTCTGCATTTACAGAAATGTGCAATTCGGTGCCTCGCTTAAAAATCAATTTTATATTTTTTTCGTTCGCCTTCATAGACAGCTCCTCGTACACATCTTTTACTAAATCCTGAATAATAAAATTAGAGGTATTGATTACCGTTTGTCCGGATTCTAAATTAGATATTTGACTAAGGTCTTCGGCGAGTTGTGCTAATCTTTGAATGCCTTTTGCTGCATTGTTAAGAAATTGTCTGTTTACATTAGGGTCGTCAATGGCTCCATTTAATAGTGTATGCACATAACCCTGAACGGTAAAAATAGGTGTCCGTAATTCGTGGGCCAAACTCGTTAAAAATTCTTTTCGGAACTCTTCATTATTTTGCAATGCTTCTATTTTGGCTTTTTTGGCGGTAGCCCACGCAGCCACATCTTCGTTTACTTCTTCTATGGTTTTTTGTGGTAAAATTTTTTTATTGAAAAATTCCTCTTTTTTAGTGGCTTTGGTTTCGTAAATAAACTTGTATATGAGTTTTATTTTACGATAAATAAAACGCTGTAATGTAGAGTAGAATAGCAAGTAAGTAAAAATATATACAGCAGCAAAACATATTACCGGCACATACCAAATAGGTTGTAAAATATAACCCAATACCGCTACGCCAACAGATATTATAAATGCATTGAGTGCCGCTAACTGACCGGGAGATGTGTTTTTAGATTGGAATATTGCCACAGATTACAAATTTCATTTACAAATATAGTGTAAACACATTAAGAGGAAATTATTTTTCATAAAATCAAGAGTTTGATTGTTTGTGATTTTGGCGAAAAATTACTTGTAATGAATTTGAAACCTTAAATATTAGGTATTATTTATTTTTTTCTTGAATTTTCTTTACTTCTTTCAGAATCTTTTTCTCTTCGCTTTCTAATCTTCGTTCAATTTTTTGGAATTAGTAACTAAAGATAGATTTTCTTATTTTTACCAAAAAAACT
>CAYUXT010000060.1:0-12833 GCA_964448955.1 uncultured Taibaiella sp.
GATTAGAAAAACTTTTTGCTTAATCCCCAGAAAAATAATGTGAGCCCTATTTTGCAAGATTCGATTTACGATTACTATAATAATGATACATCATACATTACATTCACTATTCATTACAACCAAAAACCTTACGATTACATCTCTCATTACTATGGAGGAAAAGAATATTGGGATACTTCTAAAACTTCAAGAATATCTATTGTTTATGCTTGGGATGAAAATCGAAATGGTGGCAGTGAAGGAAATGGAGGTGTAAAACGAAGTAATAACAAATTTAGAAAAAGACTAACAGAGCCTTTTGAACAAGAATTTATCCAAAAAATAGATAGCTTATTGGGCTTGCATCATTCAGAAGAATAACGTTTTTTATTAACCTACAATTCTATTCTTCTGCAACATATACACTTGTCCTACCACACTCATCAATAAGAAGATAGCAATAGTCTGATGTAAGAGTGCTAATATTTCATATACACCAAACTTACCCGGAACTATCTGTGGCGCATTGATAACGGTAAATATACCTAAGAGTAATTGTACATTGACTAATATAAAAGAATAAAAAGAGAACTTTTTTAATGTCGGAAATTGTATTTTTTTTCTTAAAAAAAGAAAAGCAAAAACTACTAAAGCATAAAGCAAATAAGCCAAGTTACGATGCACAAAATGTACATTTACCGGGTGGTCTATCCAATTAGCGTGGAGCAATGTTTCGGGAAAATAACTACCGTTAATCGAAGGCCACGTGTGCGCTGCTGCTGCTGCTTTAAGACCCGCCATAAATGCACCATAAGTAAACTGCACCACTAATAATACCACTATACAATACATCAAATTCAAGCCGCTATTTTTCTGTTCTAAGCCCTCGTTGGGGTATAATACTTGGAGCAAAAACCACACTTCGTAACATAAGAGCAAAAACGCTGCTACAAAATGTATTGCTAATCTAATGTGGCTTACATATAAATCGTTTTCGTTTAGCCCACTCTGTACCATTATCCAACCGATGGCTGCTTGCAATATGCCTAACACAAAGAGAATTACAAGCGGTACAACCATTTTGGGCTTAAAATATTTTTTCTTAATAAAATAGAAAAATGGAATTATAAATACAATGCCAATGAGCCTTGCCCACTGCCTATGAAACCACTCCCAGAAATAAATAAATTTAAAATCGCTAAGGGTAAAATGACTGTTGAGATATTTGTATTGTGCTATCTTTTGGTATTCGGTAAATGCTTCTTGCCAAGCTACTTCGGTCATTGGCGGAATACTCCCCATTATAGGTTTCCACTCAGTAATCGAAAGTCCGGAACCGGTAAGCCTTGTAACTCCCCCCAATAATATCTGCACTATGGTCATTACGATGCCAACTATTAACCATATCGCTACTAATCTGTCTGCTTTGGAGAGATTTAATGTTTTCATTATCAAGAAAAAATTTTACAACAAATAATGCCGCTGTATTATACCTATATTTTAGTGTCTGAAATGTCTTTTTCCGGTCATTACCATCGACAATCCTTTTTCTTTGCAATAGGCAATACTGTCTTTGTCTCTAATACTACCGCCGGGCTGAATAAACGCACTAATTCCTACCTCATCTGCTATACGTACGCAGTCATCAAACGGAAAAAATGCGTCGGAGGCTAATACCGCTCCTTTAAGGTCGAAATTAAATTGCCCAGCTTTTTCTATGGCGTGTCTTAAAGCATCTACACGACTTGTCTGTCCGCAGCCTTTGCCTAATAATTGTTTGTTTTTAACTATCGTAATGGCATTGGATTTTAGGTGCTTGCAAATAATATTGGCGAATATCAAATCTTCCTTTTGCGCTTCGGTACTATCTTGTGCACCTACTTCTTCCCATTTATCGACATTGCCGGTATCTGTATCTTGCGTAAGTGTTCCGTTGAGTACATTTTTAAAGTTAATGGTATTTGTCCAATTCGATTTTTGTGCTAATAATATTCTGTTCTTTTTACTTTGGAGCAATACCAAAGCATCGTCGGTATATGCAGGAGCAAGCAATACTTCAAAGAATATTTCATTAATTTTTTCTGCTGTTGCCAAATCAATGGTTTTATTGGCAACCAACACACCGCCAAAAGCACTTTCGGGATCTCCGGCTAAAGCACCGTCCCACGCATCGCTTAGTGTGGCTCTTTGCGCTATACCACAAACATTGGTATGTTTAATAATGGCAAACACAGCATTATCTGTACCTGTAAATTCATTGATTAATTGCCAAGCTGCATCTGTATCTACTAAGTTATTGTACGAAAGTTCTTTACCGTTCAGTTTATCAAACATTTCGGTTAAATCGCCATAGAAAACTCCTTGCTGGTGTGGGTTTTCGCCATAGCGCAATATTTGACTATTTTGTAATGGCTGTAAGATCGTACCGTTAAAATAATTATTAATAGCAATATCGTAATTCATTACTACGTGAAATGCTTTTGCAGCAAACTGACGGCGTTGTTCTAAAGAAGTAGCACCATTTTGTTCGGTCAATATTTGGTTTAAAACTGCATAATCTTCTTTAGCAGCGATTACGGTAATATCTTTATGGTTTTTGGCAGCAGCACGAATCATAGATGGTCCGCCAATATCTATTTTTTCGATAATTAATTGTTCTTCGGAAGTAGCCTTTACAGTTTCTTCAAAAGGGTACAAATCCACCATAACCAAATCTATTTCGGGGATATTGTATTGTTTCATTTCTTCAATATCTTGCTCCAAAGCTCTACGTCCTAAGATACCGCCAAATACAGAAGGGTGCAGTGTTTTAACTCTTCCACCAAGGATAGAAGGGTACGAAGTAATATTTTCTACCGCAACGCAAGGAATGCCTAAAGCTTCGATAAATTTTTGTGTACCACCCGTAGAATATATGGTTATACCTAATTTATGCAATGTTTGTACTAAGGTTTCTAAACCGTCTTTGTAAAATACAGAAATTAGTGCGGCACCGATTTGCTTTTGAGCCATTTTGAGGAGAAATTGTTTTAGTAAAAAATTGCCGCAAAATTACGTAATAGAATGGAAAAATAAGAATTCCAATGCGAATTACAAATTTGCCTCAATTTTGAACATCAAATCTCTAATTTTTTCCTTTAAACTAACCGGAGATATTAACTTAATGGCATCGCCATACATCAAGTACCAACGTATAAAATAATCTATTTCCGAATCTCTTACTTTAAAATACATTAGCACATCATCTCCCTTGCTTTCTTGATTTACAAATCCGTAATTTTTCATGCTATTAACCATATACTTAGTTACACTTTTGTGTGCAGTAATACAGATATCTACAACAAGATTAGATTTCTCTTTGGAGGTTTTTATATAATCTTCTAAGGATTGGTGTTCTAATGCGAAAGAATTCTCTGTAAGTTGTAAGTTCAAAATCCGGTCTGTTCTAAATTGTCTGTAATCTTTGCGTAGCATACAGTACGCTACCAAATACCAATATTCGTTTTCGTGAAAAATACCGATTGGTTCCAAAATTCTTTTAATTTCCTTATCCGAATCGAACGCTTTATAGGTTACACTAACTTGTCTTTTAAGGGTAATTCCGTTCATTAATATTTCCAAAGCATTATTGGCAGAGCGACCAAAAATAGTTGATGACGGAAGATTATACAAACTATCATTAATCAAGCTCATATAGTCCTTTTCAGACCAGCGCAGTACCGATTTTATCTTAGACATTGCATCTTTATAATGCGTGCCCATTGTTTTATCTACATATTTTTCCATTAGCATTTCGGCAGTAACAAAACTTATGGCTTCTTCTTTAGTAAGCATAACGGGAGGTAGCTTATAACCCTCCATTATCGAATACCCAATACCGGCTTCTGAAAGCACCGGCACTCCTGCTTGTTCTAATGATTTAATATCTCTGTAAATAGTTCTAATACTTACCGAAAACTTATCTGCAAGTTCCTGCGCTTTTACTATTCGCTTACTTTGTAATTGCACAAAAATAGAGACTATCCTATCGAACTTTTTAGTAAGGTCATTGCTCATCTTGTAGCTTTATTTAAGTACATTAAATTATTTGCAGAAAAAATCAATTCATTTTTTTTCTCTAACCTCAATGCTTGTTATCTCACCCGATAAAATTTGTGGAATTTGGAGCAAAGATATTTGTAACCAATATTCATTTTCATCTTGAAAAATACTAAAACAAAATTCATTTTCTGTAGCATCAAATCCGCCAATAATATTTTCATACTGAAACATATCATCGGATTCAATTGAAGCCCATTCTTCTAAAGATTTCTGTTCTTGCTGAATTTGCTTGCATATTGCAATAAAACTTTCATCAATTTGAAAATACATTTAAAAATAGGATTAAAATTATTCGTTGAAATTCTAATTAATTGAAAAGATATAACTTCAAAATTTATTGTATCCCTTACATTCTCTTTTTCCTGAAAAAATCCTTAATCATTTCGGTACATTCATTTTCGAGAACGCCACCGGTTACTAATGTTTTCGGATGAAATGGATGTTGTATTTCACTATCAGTAATAAATTTTTGGGTATAACCATTCTTTACATCTTTTGCGCCAAAAACTACTCTGCCAATTTTACTCCAATACAATGCACCACAGCACATCAGACAAGGCTCTAAGGTAATGTAAATAGTAGCATCGGGAAGATACTTGCTGCCCAAAAAATTAAATGCTGAGGTAAGTGCTATCATTTCGGCGTGTGCGGTACAATCGTTGAGCGTTTCTACCTGATTATATCCTCTACTAATTATCTTGTCGTTATAAACGATTAAAGCTCCTACAGGAACTTCGTCGTTATCTGCGGCTTGCTCTGCTTGTATCAAAGCTTGTTTCATAAAGTGTTCATCTGTCATAAATGCAGGCATTACAATTCTTCGAGTATTCTGTTTGCTTGTGAGGATTGGGGTACTTTGGCATCAATTATTTTTTGCAACATAACAGTTGCTTTTTCTTTATTATTCATATTCTTATGGCACAATGCAGCATAATACATAGCGTCCCAATACTTAGGGCTATTAGCATTAGACATTTCGGACTGAAAATACAATAATGCACTTGCATATTTTGTATCTCTAAAAAGGGTAACTGCATTTTCGTAATCGCTTGCATTAGTTTGTTGCAACTTTTCCGGCTTGGTAAAACTTTCGGGTTTTACTTCTAATTCTTGTTTTGGTGGTGCTTCTTTTTTCTCCTGCTGAATGGTTTCTTCTTTTTTCTCTTCCTTTTTTGGTTCTTCTTTTATTACCTGCTTTTCGGGTTCTTGTTTTTCTTCTGGCTTACTAATTTGTTCTGCTTTATCTTCCGTTTGTACGGCTTCTGCCACAAGGTTTTTTGCAACTTCTTTATTATTATTAATCGGTTTTTCTACCGATTTTTCTGTTGATAATGTATCGCTATTTTTTCCCTTTACATTCTGATGAACATATTGGTCTAAAGTCTCTTTTACTTTTTTATCATCATTGCTTTTAGAAAAAACCATAAACCAAAGCAACAACACAAATACACCGATAATACCAATTGCAATTCCAGAATTTTTGAAATTGACATTTAATTTCGAAGGAATAATTTTGGGCAATGATGGCAGCGTAACCTTTTTAGGTTCCGATATTTTAGTATCTATAATTGTACTGTTTATTGCGCTATTATTGGCTTGCGATTTGTGCTGTGTTGTATTATCTTGTTTTTTATTTCCAAGAATAGAAATGGTAAGATTTTGCATTGTATCGTAACTTTCGGGAAATAACTCAAAACCCTCCAAAGCATCGCTGCAAATGGTACAAGAAGATAAATGCAATTCCACTACTCTTAATTCTTCGGGGTGTAATTTATGATGCAATAAGTTATTGAACTGACTTTTGCTAAGACAGCCGCTATTTTCTACAATCTGCAATATTTTACCTCTATTATCCATTCTTTATTACTTTTCTAATATTGCTTTTAATAAATCTTCTTCCAAGTTGAATATAATTTTTCACTTGATTGTAACTGTGTCCGGTATCTACTGCCGTTTCTTGTAAAGAAAACTGATTAATATAAAAACCGTGCAAACACTGTTTTTGTTCGTGTGGTAATTTATCAAAACTGTCTTCTATTAATTGCTGTAATTGCACATCATCTAAACCTAAATTAGCCATATATTCTGTTTCCAAATCGTACCTTTCCTGACTTTGTAAAATATTAATAGTATCAATAGGTGTATTACGCATAATACCCAAACAAATCGTTTTAGTAAAAAGGTACAACCAAATTTTTAATTGTTGAATTTTGGGTACTGCTTGCAATTGCCATATTTCTTGAAACACTTTCTGAACAATATCGGCAGCTTTAGACTTATCTTTTGTAAATTTTAATCCGATACCAAAAACTATATGCGCATAGCGATTAAAAAAAGTATTGAATGCCTGCTGGTCTTTTTTAACCACAATGCTATACATCAGTTCTGTATCTCCAAGATTTCTGTATATAATTTCGGGCATATAGCAGTGTTGTAATATTTAAACAAAAATAACTACTACTACTTACGTAGCAAAGTTCTATTTTACATTTTTATAAGATTGTGATAAATATATTTAGCTGCCTTTAAGTTTTAAGTGTTATGAAAATCAGACTTTACACTTTATATTTACCCCAAAATTTATATAGAAATTAGACTAATAAAAATTGTAAAAGTTTATTTTGCTTCATTTTGGGTACACGTAATACTAAATATTTATTGTTTCATTCACATTATACATTAATACAGATTAGCATATTTGTATGGAGTATTTTATTATCTAATCTTGCATATAGCCAAAGTAGTATTTTTAATAGCAGAACAGACAATTTATTATCCAAAGCAAGGCAATACGAAGTAGAAAAGAAATACGAGAAAGCCGAAAACTACTATTTAAAAGCACTTAAAAATTCCGGCACACAATTAGAGGTTATACAGGCTGTAGGCTCTTTCTATATGGATAGGAAAGAATACGAGAAAGCGGTAGATGTGTATAAGAAAAAAAGCAGTCCGGCTATGAGTTTTACGCTTGCCAAAAACCTTGCCCTTGCGATGCAATACAAACACGCTCAAACTGTTTTAAGCAATTGGAAAATTCCGCAAAACATCACTAAAGAACAACAAAACGAATACGACAGACTGAAAAGAAACATACAATTTGGTAGTGCCTCGCAGTACAAAAAACACGACATTGTTCCCGAAAACTTAGCGTTTAGAATCAATACAAAATATACAGAGTATTTCCCATCTATTTCACCCGACGACAGCACTTTAATTTTTACACGCCGAGTAGGAGGTATGGACGATGATTTTTTTATTGCCAAAAGAGATAGCTGTGGTGGCTGGTTTATAGCAAGAGATATGGGTATGCCCCCCAATTCTACCAAGCAAGAAGTAGCACATTATATTTCTGCCGATAGAAACTATTTGTTTTTGATGCGCTGTGGTAATACTTCCGTTAATGGCTGGACTATGGGTGGCTGCGATTTGTACTTTGCCTATCGTAAAGGAAACGGTTGGTCAGAAGCTGTACCTTTCGGAGCTACTATCAACACACCATCTTTCGAAGGTATGCCTTCGCTGTCGAGCGATAATAAAGAACTTTACTTTGTAAGTGATAGAGAAGGTGGTTATGGAGGCTTAGATATTTGGGTAACAAAATATATTGATGGTTATTGGCAAATTCCCGAAAACTTAGGTCCCGAAATCAATACACCATTTAATGAAACAGCACCATTTATTGCCGCCGACAATCGTACGCTTTATTTTGCATCTGATGGGCATTCGGGCTTTGGAGGAATAGATTTGTTTGTATCTAATAGAAAAAACAATCGTTGGCAAAGACCCGAAAACTTAGGCTACCCAATTAATACAGTTTATGACGACGTAAGTATTTGCGTAGCTGCCAATGGACAAAAAGCCTACTTCTCTTCCGACAGACCCGGAGGATTAGGTGGAATGGATATTTACGAAACTCCTCTACCCGAAAAATTACAACCAACGCCTGTTACCTATTTATACGGAATAGTCAAAGACAGCCTTGATGGCAATGCACTACAATATGCACAAATGGAATGGAAAGATGCAGCTACTAACGAACTATTAATGCACTACCAAAGCAATCCCGGCGATGCAAGCTTTGTATCTGCAATAGAGCTAAACAGAAAAATGATACTTAATGTTTATCGTTCGGGGTATTTAGATTTTACCGATACTTTATTATTTACTGAAGCACATACTATTATCCCGGATACTTACAATGTAGCATTGCTATATCAAGGATATGAGCCACCTAAACACGATTCTTTATTGCTTATTGTTAATTTTCATAAGAATATATTAGAATTAAATGATAGCATCAAAAAAGCAATAGCAAATACACTTGCCCCTTTTGCAAATGTAGAAAGTGCAGAATTTTTAATTAATGGATATACGGACGACATCGGTACGCCATATATAAACGAAGATTTTTCTTATACTCGTTCGAGAAATGTTGCCAAAATATTGGTAGGTTTAGGCATTGAACCACATTTAATTAAAACAAGAGGCTGGGCAGATGTAAACCCCATTGCCCCCAACGATACAGAAGAAAACAGATATAAAAATCGTAGAGTAGAAATAGTGATTAGAAAGCCTTAAATAAAAAAAGGCAGCAAATAATACCTTTGTCCCCTGGTTATATTCAGATGCCCCTACCTAACTTTTGAAAACCCATACACGCATTGATTTCGTATAGTTTAATTGGGTGTCCTAAGGCAAAAAAAGGAAATAGATACCTGAACTGAAGAATAGATATTGTAATATAAAAAAAGGCAGAAGTTAATACCTCTGCCCCCAATAAATCTACTCCCACTCAATAGTAGCAGGCGGCTTACTGCTTATATCGTACACTACTCTATTAATTCCTTTTACGTGATTAATAATATCGTTAGAAATCTGTGCTAAAAGTGTATATGGCAAATGTGCCCAATCTGCGGTCATACCATCTACAGAAGTTACAGCACGCAATGCAATGGTAAACTCGTAAGTACGCTCATCACCCATTACGCCTACACTCTGTACCGGAAGCAAAATAGTTCCTGCTTGCCATACATCGTGATAAGCACCACTTTCTTTTAATTTATTAATATAAATAGCATCTGCTTCTTGTAACAGTTTTACTTTTTCTTCAGTAATAGCTCCCAAAATTCTTATGGCTAATCCCGGTCCGGGAAATGGATGTCTTTGTAAAAAGGCATCATCAAGTCCTAACTCTTTCCCTACCCTTCTTACTTCATCTTTAAATAGAAAACGCAAAGGCTCTATTAATTGCATCTTCATTATATCCGGTAAGCCACCAACATTGTGGTGCGACTTAATCGTTACCGAAGGTCCATTTACAGATACCGATTCAATAACATCGGGATAAATCGTTCCTTGACCTAAAAAGTGTACATCTTCTATATGTGTAGCTTCTTCCTGAAAAACATCAATAAATAGTTTTCCAATGATTTTTCTTTTGGTTTCGGGGTCGCTTACATCTTTTAGTTCGCCATAAAATCTTTGCTTGGCATCTACTCCTTTTACATTTAAGCCTAAAACTTTATAGCTTTCTAATACTTCTTCAAATTCGTTTTTGCGCAGCAAACCATTATCAACAAATATGCAATACAAATTATCGCCCACAGCTCTTTGAATTAATGTAGCTGCCACAGTAGAATCCACTCCACCACTTAATGCCATAACCACTTTATTGTTTCCGGCAACTTCTTTAATATGTGCTACCGTTTCGGTAATAAATGCGGCAGGAGTCCAATCTTGTGTACACTTACACACACCCAATACAAAGTTTTTAATCATTGCTCTACCATCGGTGCTGTGTGTAACTTCGGGGTGGTACTGAATACCATAAACAGGATTGGGGTATTTGTTAATTTTGTATGCAGCCACAGGAATATTATCGGTATGCGCCAGTTTAACAAAACCTTCGGGCAATGGCTCTTTTACCGAATCACTATGGCTCATCCATACTTGCGAGCCATCATTAATACCGTCGAAAAAAACATCTTTTCCTACTAATTGTATATGCGCTCTACCATATTCTCTTGTCGCGGATTTGGCTACAGTACCATTGTTTTGTTTTACCAAAAGTTGTGCACCATAGCATACGCCCAATACCGGAACATCGGCAGCCCATTGGCTTACATCGGGCATTGGCGCATTAGGGTCGTTTACAGAAAAAGGGCTACCCGATAAAATTACCCCTTTAATATCAGGAGTAATGGTTAATGGTTTTAGACAAGGTAATATTTCGCAATAAACATTAAGCTCTCTAATACTGCGCGCTATTAATTGTGTGTATTGCGAACCAAAATCTAAGATTACTATTTTTTCAGTCATATTATTTAGAAATATAAAAAATTAAGCTTGTCCGGTAGGTCCGTTAAAGGTAAGCGGAATATTTACTTGATTACCTTCTTGTTCTTTAATTACGCCATTTGCATTTTCAAATGCTTTAATATTGTCTATCAATACTCGCATAAGACGCTTAGCGTGAAAAGGATTCATAATAATTCTTGAGCGCACTTTGGTATTAGGTACTCCGGGCATTAAATTTACAAAATCTAATATAAACTCTGAATTAGAATGAGCCACAAAAGCAAGATTGGCATATTGTCCGTTTGCTACTTCGTCGGTAAGCTCTATATTAATTTGTTGTCCTTGTTGTTCTGGATTTTTATTGTCCATTGTATATATTTTTAAATTTAATTATTGAATTAGGTTTGCAAAGGTAAATCTAAATTATGAGTATTGGGGAGATTGGGGAAAAATGGGTTAGGTAATTTGGGGGAGAATTAAAAAACTTTCGTAAATTTGGGAGTTAGCTGTAACCTTTTGAAAACAAACTATATAAATTGGACTTAGAAACATTTAAACAAGAAGTATTGCTCTTAGAAAGTGAAGATGACAAAAAAGTATTCACTCAAAAAGCATTCTTTCACGGATTGCCAAAAGTGTTTGAACAAAGAGAAAATGATTATTATAGTTTTCGCAAAAGAATTGCAGACCATTTCAAAATAGAGTTTTATGAAATCTTAATTGTAGGTTCCTCTAAATTTGGTTTTAGTCCTTATAAGTTTACAGATTTCAGTCTTAACTCAGATATTGATGTTGTAATATTCAATGAGAAATTATTTGAATTTTATTTTGAATTGATTTGTGACTACCAATACTTAATTAAAGCAAATAAAATTCATTTGACCCTTGAACAACACAAGAGATTTGTCAAGTTTTTAAAATATTTTACACGAGGATGGATGCGTCCAGACCTTTTGCCACAAAACACAAACTCATTTAAGGAAATCAAAGATATTTGGAATGAATTTTTTAAAAGTATTTCTCACTCAAAGTCAGAAGTGGGAAACTATATAGTGAAAGGCGGTTTATTTAAAAACAACAAATATGCAGAAAAGTATTACCGATTTTCATTGGAAGAAATTAAGTATAAAATTGAAACAGCATAATAATGGCGAAACAAATACCGGCACAGCCTGATAAAAAAACAATATCAGACCTAATAGGAAAAATAAGAAGAGACGAATTAATTCTTCAACCCGAATTTCAGCGAGAATTTGTTTGGACACCTTCTCATATGGAAAATTTCATCAAGACAATTTTAGATGGGTTTCCTTTTCCAGAAATATACATTTCTCAAAAAGGAATTGATTTGACAACGTTAGCTACTCAAAATGTTGTAGTTGATGGGCAGCAACGATTAACCACTATTCTAAAATACATAGATGGAAATAGTAATTTTGAAAAATCAATACCTAGATTTTCAGATTTAGGAGAAGATGATAAAAGAGATTTCCTAAACTATGATGTTACTATTCGTGACTTAAAAGATGTTGATTCTGATATTATTATAGAAGTATTTAAAAGAATCAACTCTACCAATTTCACGCTAAATGCAATAGAGATTAATAATGCAATTTATAATGGAGAATTTATTTCTTGTGCAAAAGACGTTTTAGCAGCTATTGAAGAAAGAGAATTGAAAGTGCCAATATTTAGCGAAAGTGAACTGACAAGAATGGCTGATTTGCATTTCATTTTATTGGTGTTGTCTACTTTAGAAGAAGGAGGATATTTTACATATGATAATAAAGTAGAAGAATATATAGCCAGATTCAATGATGAATATCCAAATTATGAACTAAACAAAAATTTAGTAACAGATAAAATTTTAAATATTTTACAATCGAATATTGAACCTGATTCGATTTGGTATAGGAAATCTAATTTTTTCACACTCGTTTGTGAAATGTGTTTTAACAACCTAAACATTGACAATATTATTGATAAGCTAATTCAAAATGAACAGCAAATTCTTGAAAATAAAAATCAAGATAAAGCAACAAATGAATATGCAAAATATTATGCTAATATGTATACTGGAACTAATTCCAGAAGTGCGAGAGTAATTAGAAGTGAATTTTTCAGAAATCACATTATACAATAAGGCTACAGCTAACATCGTATTGGCAAAATGGCGGGGTAACGGCTAAGTTGAAACTTTCTGCATTTTATTCCGCCGAATGTGTTCCACATAGCTTTTTTTTCACTAAGTTAGCGATGTGGAAACACATCGGCTACGTTACTGCTAAATTGAACTTTCCGTCCAATTTATCCGCACCATCGCAAATACCTAATCCGTTATAGCCAATGGTAGGACGACCGTTCCAAAGACGACCTACCGCTCGCTCTCACAAGTCTGCTACGCAAGACTTGCCTTTACTTTGCATTTGTATAAAAAAGTAGTAAATTTCAAAAGG
>CAYUXT010000061.1:0-12626 GCA_964448955.1 uncultured Taibaiella sp.
TGGCAAATTTGTTCAATTTCTGACTTGGGTGTCCCAGCGAGGAAAACAGGAAACAATAAACTAATAGGCACTATATCTGAGTTAATAGAATTGCCAGCTCAGCTACTTGCTGTATTGTTTATAGATGAAAAAGAAGTGCTTATTCCTATTGTAGAAAGTATGATTTTAGACATTAATCTTAATAAGAATAAACTGCAATTAGCAATTCCCGAAGGCTTATTAGATGTTTATTTGTAGAATTAATAGTCTGAATAGGGGTTAATTACTGAAACATTGCTAAAAAATCATCTTTATATGCTGCCGATACTTCTATTTCACTACCATCGTTAAGGGTTACATAACCACCTGAGCCCTTGTGGTACGATTTAACAAATCCGGTATTTACAATATGCGATTTGTGTATTCTGGCAAATGATGGCGGCAATATTTCACTGAAATGTTTTAAAAACCGACAAACCATTTTTTTACTCCCGTCGGTAAAATATACATCGGTAAAATTTCCGTTTCCTTTTAGTCGTAAAATGGTTTCTATTTTTACTACATCAAAACCCTCTAATGTGGGTAATATTATTTGTTGCTTTTCGGGTTTTTGTTCTTTGGTATTTTCTATAATTATTTTGTGGCGATTAATAAATTGTTGGTTAGCTAATTGCTCCTGCACTTTATTTACGGCAATAATTAACTCTTCTATGCTCAATGGTTTTAATAAATAATAAGCAGCACTTTGGTTTAGTGCTTTTAACGAATATTCGGAAAATGCAGTTACAAAAATAGTTTCGAATTGCAAATCTTGACAAGCATCTAATACATCGAAAGCATTGCCAAAAGGCATTTCTACATCTAAAAATACTAATTCGGGTTGGAGTTCGTGCAGTAGTTTTATAGCCGCTTTACTATCCGGTGCATAGCCAATAACCTCTACTTGCGGACAAAACTTTTTAAGATAGTTTTCTAAAGTTACCTTAGCCGCCATTTCGTCTTCTACTATTACTGTTTTTATTTTACCGTTGTGCATATTTTTTATCAATTATCGGAAAGGTTAAAGTTACGATAGTTCCGGTAGTATTTCCTTTAGGCTTACTTACTTCTATGCTAATATCCGTTTTGTACAGTTCGTTTAGCAGATTTATTCTTTCTTTGGTATTACTTATACCTATGGATTTATGAGCTTTTTGATGAAATGTTTTCATTGCTTTGCTTTGCTCTATGCCTATGCCGTCGTCGGTAATAACGGCTTTAATTTTGTCGCCTAATTTATTAAATTCTAAAGTTAAATGCCCTTTCGTTTCTTTGTATCTTAATCCGTGCCAAATGGCATTTTCTAACTGTGGTTGCAGCAGCATATTGGGTATAGAGATAGCATCGGTATCTATATCTTCGTCTATGTTTATACTAAAATCGAATTTGTCTTTAAAGCGTAAATGTTCTAAATCTAAGTATTGCTGCAACTGTTCTTTTTCGGCACTCAGAGTTACAAAGTCTTTATTAGAATGTTCCATTACATTGCGCATAAGTGTAGAATAAGAAGTAAGGTATTTATTGGCTTGTAATTCGTCGTTTTCGGCTATAAATTGATTTACACTATTCAGACTGTTGAATATAAAATGTGGATTCATTTCTCTGCGCAAAGATTGTAGAGCGATTTTCTTATTCTTTATTTTAATAGCAAATAGCGATTTGGCAATCAATGCCAAAAACAAAATCATTAGTACAATAGAGCCGATTAGAAAGTAATTAAAAATGTTTTTGTTTTTAATAATTTGCAGTTGTAAGTTTCTTTCATTTTCTAATTCGCGTATTCTACCTTCGGTTATGTTTAATATCTTTTCTTCTGCAATGGAGCTGTCGTTAATGATTAAACTATCTAAATCTTTCAAAAATTTTTGATAATACATCGAAGCTGTTTCATAATCTTTTTGTTTTGTAAAATAATCTACAAGGCTTTCTGTTACCGATTTTGCGGCATTAGTATTATTGGTTTGTATGGCAAGACTATATGCATGTTTAAGCAGAGGTACCGTTTGTTTTTCATTGCTTCCTTTAGCAGAATGATAAATAGCTTGCTGTTGTAATTGCTGTATTTGTAAGGGGGTATTTTCTTGTTCCTTAGCGTCATTGTATAGTTGTTCGCTTATTTTTAATGCTTTGGTATAATCTTTATCGGCAGCATAAGTAGCGGCAATTTGTTGTTTTATTTCTACCTTTTTATCTTCATTTTTTGTTTTATCTATTGCCCTTTCTAAATTAGCTACAGCTGCTTGCGGTTGCGCCTCTTCCAATTCTACTTCAGCTAAATTTTTATAGGCATCTGCCGCTTCTTCATCTTCATTGCTTTCTTCAAACGCTTGTATATTGGCATTAATATTAGAACGTTTTGCTTGTGGCGTATTACTGTTTCTTAATCTTTGGGCATCGTTGGTATTAATGTACTCATCTTTTTTGCTTACCGATTGTCCGGCAGCTTTTTCGTAGCTACTAATTGCTTCTTTTGTTTTCTTTTGTTGCTCTTGTATTTGTGCTATGTTTCTATTTATAGCAGCAATTTTATTTTTGTTTTTTTGATTTTTATACAGTGCTAATGCTTGTTTGTAATGCTGTTCCGATTTGGAATATTCACCTTTTTTAGCGTACTGTTCCGCCATTTTTTCGTATAGGGCAGCAGTTTTTTTATCGTCTTTTTCCTCTAAGGAGATGGACAAATCTCTTGCCGTTTTACTGGGTGCAGAATAGCCTTTTTTCTTGCTGTTTTCTTCTTTGTATTTTAAAGAATCTTGTGCCACAGAAATTAAGCTAAAGCTAATTAGGCTATACAATAACAATAAATATTTCATCTCTTTTGTAATTACGATGTAAAATAAAACCATTTAAAAATTATAACCTAAGATTTTACCCATTCAAAATGGCATTTCACCAAGTGTAGGTATTTCGTGGTGTGGAAGGCAGATACTTTTGTGTCTGTAATCAAAAATACAATATTTATGTACAAGTTTTTTTTAATCAATGCTATAATGCTTATCGCCTTTAATGCCAATGCACAAATCATTACCGATAACTCTAAACCATACATCGAAGTAATTGGCAGTTCTATGGTAGAAATTGTACCCGACGAAATATTTATTAATGTAAACATTTCGGAGAGGTACGATAAATCCGAAAAACAAACTATCGAAATGCAAGAGAAAAAATTAAAAAATGCACTTAAAATTATTGGTTTAGATGTTTCTAATATAGTAACCTCCGCAAGCAATGCTAATTATGTAGAAAAGAAAAAGACCGGTGAAGTATTTGCAAGTAAACAATATATCATTAAAACTTCAAGTGCTAACCAAGCAGCACATTTATTTCAACAATTAGATGTTTTAAATTTCGATAATGCCAAAGTGGCTCATACTGGACATTCTAAAATGGATAGCATAATACAGAGTGTAAAACAATTAGCCATAAAAGCAGCCGATACCAAAGCAGATTATTTGCTAAATGCCATAGGTAATAAAAAAGGAAAACCAATGGAAATAAGTGAATTGCCCAACAAAACCGCGCAACCAAATTTTATTACAAATACCACACAGCATTATAAAGGCATTGCTAATGCCAAAGTGGTAGATATAGAACAAGTAGAATTTCAGTTACTTAAAATACAAGCACAGATTTATGTTAAATTTTCTATCCTTTAATTATTAATAATCACTCTTAAAATTTTAAATTATGAACTACACATTTTCAGGCATCAGCACATTAATACTTGCCGCATCGCTCACATTTTTTTCTTGTCATTCTAATGCAGCACCAAAAGATGTTGTAACCGTTTTACATCAAGATAACGACATTCCAATAGACGTAATCGACGACCCTACACCCACACCTTCTACAACCGACAATACACGCATACAGGTTGCTATTTTGCTCGACACATCTAATAGTATGGATGGGCTAATAGAACAAGCCAAATCCAGACTTTGGAATATTATCAATACACTTACTACGCTTAAATACAAAGGCAAAACACCACAACTCGAAATAGCTCTTTATGAATACGGTAACGACAGATTAAGTGCCGAAAAAAATTATATTCGTCAAGTAGCTACACTTACTACCGATTTAGATTTGATTTCCGAAAAACTATTTTCTCTTACTACTAATGGTGGTTTAGAATATTGTGGTGCAGTAATTCAAGATGCAGTAAAAAAGTTAGAGTGGGGTAGCAAGCCGGCAGATATGAAATTGGTTTATATTGCAGGTAACGAACCTTTTAATCAAGGTGGTGTAAATTACAAAGAAGCTATAAGCGAAGCCCGTAACAAAGGAATTTATATCAATACTATTTATTGTGGATATAGAGAAGAAGGCATTAGAGGTCTTTGGAAAGATGGTGCCGATAAAGGACAAGGTAAATTTTTCAATATAGACTCTGACCGCAAAGTGCGCTTTATCGAAACGCCTTACGATGCTCGTATAGATGATTGCAACAGAAGATTAAACGATACTTATATTGGTTATGGTAGTATGGGCGACAGTAAAAAAGAAGCACAAAGAATTCAAGACGATAATGCCAAAGGCTTATCGAGTGCTAACTATGCAGAGCGCGCAGTGGCAAAATCTAAATCTGCATATAAAAACACTTCATGGGATTTGGTGGACAAAGTAAACGAAGAAGGGGAGGCTGCAATAGAGCAAATGCCTGCATCTTCTATGCCTACAGAATATAAAGGAAAGTCTAAAGACGAAATAAAAAAATTAGTGGCGCAGCAATCGAAAGAAAGACAAAAAATTCAGAAAGAATTAGAAGAATTAGCAGCTAAAAGACAAAATTATATTAATGATGAAAGCAAAAAGTCGGGCGAAAACGAAGATGATTTAGGAAATGCCATTACATCTTCTATCTTAACCATAGCAAAGGCTAATGGCTATACACAGCACTAAGTAATTTTGAGTAAAAATAAAACGAACCCACAATTCAAAAGATTGTGGGTTCGTTGTTTCTGTAGAATGTCTATTTAGGGATACCGTATAGATAATTTATTATGCTCTTTTTTAACAAGTTTAATACCATCTGCTCTTAAAACACCAATCGCTTATTTATATTTGCATAAATTTTTTAAAACAAATTAAATGAATATAGCATTAATAGGGTATGGTAAAATGGGTACCATAATAGAATCCATTGCTTTGCAAAGAGGTCATCGGATTGGGTTAAAAATTACTTCTGCCAATAGAGCAGACTTTAACCAAGAAAATCTTAAAAATATAGATGTAGCCATTGAATTTACAAAACCCGAAGCCGCTTTGGAAAATGTTATGTTTTTATTACAAAATAATATCCCTACAGTATGTGGTACTACGGGTTGGAACAATAATATGCCCCAAGCCCAAAAACTATGTATAGAGAATAATGGAGCATTATTGTGTGCTTCTAATTTTAGTTTGGGTGTAAATGTTTTTTTTGAAATAAATAAGCATTTGGCGAAAATAATGAACCGATACAACGATTACCAAGTAAAAGTAGCAGAAACCCACCATACCCAAAAGAAAGATGCTCCAAGCGGTACAGCTATTACTATTGCGGAGCAAATTATAGATAATATAAACGCCAAAACATCGTGGTCGCTTCATCCACAAGCTCCCGAAGAGTTAGAGATTGTGGCATTTAGAGAAGAGAATGTACCCGGTACGCATAAGGTTACTTACCACAGTCCAATAGACGATATTGAGATAATACATACAGCACACAGTAGAGAAGGATTTGCATTAGGAGCAGTATTAGCAGCAGAGTACATTGCCAATAAGCAGGGTATTTTTACTATGCAAGATGTATTGTTCTCATAATTTTCATTCAAATTTTCCTTTACATTAATATTGAATATTGCCTTACCTTTGCGCCTTTGGCAAAAAAACATATAAGTAATATTTTAAACCATTTAATGAAACAAATCGAGCAAGTATTACCCTTATTAACGGAAAAGAAGACGATAGTAATTACTACCCATTACAAACCCGATGGCGATGCTGTGGGTTCGTCTTTAGCATTAGCACAGTTTTTAAATAATAAAGGGCATAATGTTACAGTTGTTTTACCATCAGAAATACCGGATTTTCTTTCCTGGATGCCGGGATTAGATTTGGCTTTAAATTACGAATCGGAACCCAAGACCTGCCTTAAACTAATTGAAGATGCGGAGTTAATATTTTGTCTCGATTTTAACACGCCATCTCGTGTAAAATTATTTGAGCAAGCATTAAGAGAAGCACCACAGCCTAAGGTTTTAATAGACCACCACTTACTTCCCGAAGAAGATTATTTTACTTATGGTATCAGCATACCCGAAAAGAGCAGTACTTGCGAAATGGTGTATGATTTTATAATGCTCTACCAAGACGATAACCTGCTTACAGATAACATAATGCAATGTATTTATGCCGGAACACTTACCGATACCGGAAGTTTTAAATTTCCGGCTACTACTGCATCTGTACATTTAATGGTAGCAAAGTTTTTAAGCAAAGGATTACAGCATACAAAAGTACATCAGCATTTATTCGACAATTATTCTGCGCAAAGAATTAAATTTTTAGGATATTTGCTCCACCAAAAAATGGAACTGAATACAAAAGAAGGATACGGCATTATAGCTCTATCTACTCAAGAAATGTATCAATACAACATTGGTGCAGGAGATACGGAAAATGTAGTGAATTATCCTTTAAGTATAAGTGGCATATCTTTGTCGGTAATGCTAACGGAACGGAAAGACGAAATACGATTATCCTTTAGAAGTCAAGGAAATGTAGATGTAAGTACCTTTGCAAGGACATATTTTGCAGGTGGTGGGCATTTTAACGCTGCCGGCGGGGTCTCTAAATTAGGATTAAACGAAACCATACTACAATTAAAAAATCTAATAACAGAAACAGAATTAACCAAATATAAAAACTAAACAAAAAATATAAACACAAATTAAATAATGAAAACAAAATCCATTTTAGTAGCAGCCATCTTAATTTTAATAAGCTTTAACTCGTGTTCGAGCAAAAAAAATGGCATTACAGACAATAATGTAAAATATGAGTTTATTAAGGGAACTCCTAAAAAGAAAGCCGTAATTACTCCTGGCGATTTAGCAGAAGTAGATTACAAATTCTACTTGAACGATAGCTTAATCTTCGATGCCAAAGCGCAAAATCAAAATAAAAATTTGAAATTAACAGTAATGGATACTGCTAAATACGGTTTGTTTTTAAACAGTATTCCGTTAAATGCTTTAGTGTTAATGTCTTCTGGCGATAGTGCTATTTTTAAAATGAGTGCCAAAGAGTTTTCTGACCAAACCAAACAACCTATGCAAGAATGGATGAAAGAAAACGATACCATTATATGGCAGGTTAAAATGATATCGTTTGTAACTAAAGCACAAATGCAAAAAGAAAGAGCATCTTTAAGAAAAAAGAGTGACAAATATTTAACCAGTCCCGGAGGTTTAGAATATAAATTTATAGAATTAGGCAAAGGCGGATACGTAGCCAGCGCAGGAGACCACACTAAAGTACACGTAATATTTAAAATTGGCGATAGCGTAATAATAAATACAAAAGATATGAACCAAGGTGAACCCGCCCCTAACCAATTAAATAATCCAAGTATGGATGGAGATTTAATGGAAGGATTGTTATTTATGCAAGAAGGCGATAGTGCTGTATTTAGAATTTTAGTAGATACTTTACATGCCAAAATGGGACAACCAATGCAGCCATGGATGAAATCAGGAGATTATTGTACTTGGGAAGTAAGTATGGTTAGCCTACAATCAGAAGAAGCAATGCTCAAAGAAAAAGAAGCAAACGAAAAAGCACAAATAGGTAAAGACGATGAGATAATTAAAAAATATTTGGCAGATAATGGTATCGCTAATGCACAAAAAACAGCCAGTGGATTATACTATATAATTACAAAAGCAGGTACCGGAGCAAAACCAACACAAGGACAGAAAATAACTGTAAACTATACAGGAAAATTAATAGATGGTACAGTATTCGATTCAAATGTTGATCCTAAATTTAATCACGTTGAGCCTTTTACAGTACCTATCGGTACCGGTAGTGTAATTAAAGGTTGGGACGAAGGAATGATGCTATTTTCAAAAGGCGAAAAAGGTACTTTATTTATTCCTTCGGGATTAGGTTATGGTGCTAACGGTGCAGGTGGTGCTATCGGACCTAATGCTGTATTGATTTTTGACATTGAGTTATTAGATATAGAATAATAAAAGTAATACACCTTAAATATATAAAGCAAGTGTGTAGTTTTGGTTACAATCCATTAATACTATATACTTGCTTTTTTTCGTTATTGAAATTATAGCGTAATCATTTTTAATGAAACATAAATTACAATATAAACAAAAACACGCCCTATATACATTGGTAATTTCAGATTATGTAATATCTGTAATTGCATGGGTTGTATTTTGGTTATATCGTCAAAGTTGGCTCCACGATAAAATGCCCGAAGTATATCTTTCGGAACGAAATTGGACTTCGAGAGATTACTATTTGTCCTTTATTATCGTACCATTTTGTTGGTTATTATGTTATTATTTATGCGGTACTTATTTCGATTTATATCGCCGTTCGCGGTTAATGGAAATATTGCGTTCGTTTATTTCTGCCATTATAGGTACGCTAATACTAAGTATGATTGCCTTTTCTAATGATGTAGATAGCTTTAGTTATTATTTCGAAATTACATCTTGGTATTTTTTAGCACACTTTATTTTCTTGGTTATTTCTCGACTAATCATTTTTAAAAAGTTAAAAAATGACTTAGTGCATAAAAAAGTCTTTTTTAATACTATAATAATAGGTAGTAACGGCAAAGCAGAAACTGTATATAACGAGATAAAAAATAACCCTAAAATTATTGGTAACAGAATAATAGGTTTTGTAAATCACGATAAACAAAAAGGAATTAATAGCATTAAAGATATACCCATATTAGGGAGTATAGATAATATAGAAAGTATAATTAAGCTAAATAATGTAGAAGAAGTAGTTATAGCATTAGATTCTCAAGAGCACAATGCCTTAGAGCAGATATTAGTGAGCCTAAGTTATAGCCCCGTAATAATCCGCGTAAAACCCGATATGTACGATATTATTTCCGGATCGGTACGCACTAATACCGTCTTTCAGCCTGTCTTTATCAGAATTAATCCGGAGTTATTACCCGATTGGCAAAAAGTAATAAAAAGAGTTATTGATATTATGGCTGCTGTGCTCACTATAATATTACTATCTCCTCTATACATTTTTGCAGCTATAAGAACCAAATTATCTTCTCCCGGAGGTGTTATTTTTAAACAAGCAAGAATAGGTCTATACGGTAAGCCATTTTATATTTACAAGTTTAGGTCTATGTATCTAAATGCAGAAAAAGAAGGTCCGCAGTTAAGTAGCGATAATGATAAAAGAATTACACCATGGGGTAAGGTAATGCGCAAATGGAGAATAGATGAAATACCACAGTTTTTTAATGTACTCAAAGGCGATATGTCTTTAGTAGGTCCGCGCCCCGAACGCAATTACTTCATTCAAAAAATAATTGCCACACATCCTCACTACAAATATCTACATAGAGTAAAACCCGGTATTACTTCTTGGGGTATGGTAGAGTACGGATATGCAGAAAGTATAGCACAGATGATAGAAAGAATGAAGTTCGACTTGCTGTATATCAGGAACTGTTCTATTGCCTTAGACATTAAAATTATGCTCTACACTATTAAAGTGTTAGTGCAAGGTAGAGGCAAATAAAATACCTATTATTACTGCATTTCAATACAAAAAATATTCCAAAAAGCAAAACCAACGCTTGTTTTGTTGTTGATAAAATGTGCAAAACCAATACAGTTAAGGGTTTTGGGGAAAAATATTTTACAAAAAAACTTGCAAGTGATAAAAAGAGAAGTATATTTGCTAAACAAGTTAATTATTTCTTATTTCACGCTAAACAAAATTTGTTATGAACAAAGCAGAATTAGTAGATTCAATCGCCGGTGGTGCCGGTATTACTAAAGCGCAAGCTGGCGCAGCTTTAGACACCTTTACTGATACAGTAGTTAAAGCCTTAAAAAAAGGCGACAAAGTTACTTTGGTAGGTTTTGGTACTTTCTCAGTTTCTGAACGTAGCGCACGCAGCGGACGTAATCCTCAAACAGGAGAAGTTATTAAAATTAAAGCTCGTAAAGTTCCTCGCTTTAAAGCAGGTAAAGAGTTTTCTACCAAAATTGGTGGTAAAAAATAATCTGCCCTTAACGTTTTTAAAGCGGAGTAATACATTTACTCCGCTTTTTTTATTCAAAAATTATTAGCTTTGCACTAATAATCTAAACTTATCAATAAAACATTTAAACAAAATGGGAAGAGGAGACAACAAAACAAAAAGAGGTAAAATTTCTAATGGCAGCTTTGGCGTAGTACGTAAACGCAAAAAAGCAATTTTAAAAGCTAAAAGAAACCAAGCTGCGAAAGCAAAATAAATTAGTAGTGGTATAATTATTGGTATTGCTATATAATTAACCACTGCTGTTTTTTTATATCTACTGTAATATCATCTTACTAATAAGTAGCATCAATCATAAAAATGAATAACCCCTTAAAGAAAATAAAAGATTTTGTAGAGTGGAAAGCTTACGGCGTATGTTCTTCTATTGGAGATAGGCTTGGTATTGCCTCTTCTAAAATTAGGTTGTGGTTTATCTACATTTCATTTCTTACACTTGGCTCACCGGTTATTGTATATATGATACTTGCTTTTGTTAAAAACATTAAGCATTATATACTACTCCGCAAAAGAAATCCTATTAAGTATTAATATTGCTGCTGTTTTTTTAGACAAGTTATTGCTTTTCTTACTTTCTCCTAATAGGTAATAAGATATTGGTAAAAGAGTCGAATTTTTCTCCCAAATTGGGATAGTTGAAAAGGCGAAAATATTAATATTGTTGTTTTTAAACTAAATAATTGAATCCCTATGAAAAAACAGTAAATAAAGAAATAACTCTTATCATTCCTAAAATCCCACTTAAAAAAAAGAATTTTCACTTTATCATAAAATTAACTTGTCGATTTTGTCAAGTTATAAAAGGAACTTTTTTATTTTTCCATTTTGAAAAAATCCGTTATTGTTAATATTTTTGTGCTATCTAATATTTTTAGTTCGAGAAGGTCGTTATCTCCTGTTAACAAATAATCGGCATTTGAATCTTTTGCTAATGATAGAAGAAAGTTATCCTTTTTGTCTCTGCACAAGTCAATATTTGATGTTACCTCAATAAATTCAGAATACTCGTCAATAGTTTCTATGAGTTCTTCAATATCTTCGGTTGAGAAAAATCTTCTGAATTTAGGTCGTTTTACAACTTCTAAAAACTCTTCTAACAATTCTTGGCTGAATATTAGTTTAGCATTTTTGACGAAAAGTATATCATCAAGTTGGCTGTAGTTTTTTGATATTAGAAAACTAATCCAAAGATTTGTATCAAGAATAATTTTAGTTTGATTTTTTGCCATATCGTTTACCTCTTACCAGTTCAACTTCTTTGGTAATTTCGTCTAAAGTAGGTTTTGAAGTTTCTTTGGAGCGGAGTTTATTCAATAGTTTAGCAAATCCACTTTCCGACTTATCTCGAATAGCAATCAAGTCTAAATCTACCAAACTTTTCAAAAGTTTTTTAGCTTTCGGATTTAATATGTCAACTGTTATTGTGTTCATAGTTCAAATTTACAAAAATATCTTTTTAGTTTTAGAGTTTCTATATATTAATTTTTAGGCGAAAATTTCCCTTCTGTTTCCCCAAAAGTAAAGTTCAATTGTTCCATATTGCAATGCGGCAAACGGATTGGGTAATGGTTATTTTATCTGCAAGTTTTTCAATATTTAAATCACTTTTGGGAATAATTCTAAGTTTAAAAAATTCTGCAAAATTTGGCTCGATTTTCCTTCCCTTAGGTTTACTAAATAATATTTTAGGTAAAATCTTACTTGCTTTATCTAAATCAAAATCCAATTTGTAGGAATCTTCTTCGGGATTGTAATAAAAACGTTCGGTTTTGTAATAATTATTCTTGCAATTTTCTAGAATTTTGCTGATTAACACAAAATCTTCTGATTCTTTATTTTGTGCTAAATAGCCATCTATATCAGCTCTGAAAAAAATCATTTTTACTGTAGATAAATCACAATTCGCCTTATTAATAATATTTAATAAAATATCATTACCATCATCATAATTGTGATTTTTAGCAATAAAATCAAGTTCAATTGGTTCAGTAATATTATTAAGAGTATCGAAATCTAAATCAATCCCTCTAAATGAATATTCAAAAAATTTTTCTCTTAAAAATTCAGCTCTTTTTTCTGAAACTTTGTATTTCATACGTTTTTGGAGAAGATTGCAGTTAACGTGCCGCGGCTTTGCGTAGTGGCGGTTTAGAAGTACGAATGTTGAATTTAGCACAAACGTTTCATAGAAGCACTACCGTTCAGTTTAGCACATCAGCCGCCATTACGCAAAACCGATCCTATGTTTGCAAAACCTTAATTTTATCTTTAAATAATTCATTATAATTAATAC
>CAYUXT010000062.1:0-11713 GCA_964448955.1 uncultured Taibaiella sp.
CAAAAATAGAAATTGGATTAGTGGTAGCAGTACCCCCACCAATGCTGGTGCAAGTTACCTGACATCTAAATTGAGTATTTTGTGTGATAGTAGGAGAGGTAAGCGAGTGTGTGTCGGTGCCAAAATTAGCCCAACCGCTACCTGTATTTCTTTGCCATTGATATGAAATGCCCTGTGCATTGGTTTGCCCATTAAGCGATAGATCTACTGTGCCACCACATACTACTGATGCGGCAGATGATTGAACGATACCGCTATTAGGAACGCCTGAACATGCGCCATCTTCAAAGGTTATAAAACCATTAAAGAAACGTGGATTAAAACTCATACTTCCAATATTGCCAGAATACCCTACATTTCCTGTTCCTCCTGCTTGGTGGTCTCCTACCCATAAATTTACCCCACCGGCAGAAAATGTATTTGGAACACAAGACGCACTTCCATACATTATAGATGCAGTTCCGGAACAAAGAGCAAATCTATATGAAGTACTAGCGGGTATCGAAAAAGTCATTCCGGTACGAACACCATACATTCCAGCAGTGGTAGTGGTAGTAGTTTGCGTACCTCCTATCTGAGTCCAACCATTAGCTGCATTAACTGCTCCAGGCACTCCTTGTAGAGGAGAGGCTTTATACCATAATGTTGTATTCCATGTTTGTGATGCAGCTATATTATACCCTACATCTGTCAATACTCTTGCACTTGCATTAGTATTATTTATAACAAAAGTAATGGTCATATCCGAACCACTGCCAGAGGAGGCTCCATAAGTAGTATAATTAGTAGTAATAGTTGTCTGTGCAATGGCACTATTGCCACAGATTGAAAAAACAAAAACTATTAAAGTTGCTAATCCTTGTAAAATATATTTCATTTTTAATAAATTTTTATATTTAAGAAACGAAGTTATAAAATTCATTTGATAACAAAAAATAATGTAAATATATAGTACATTTTATTGTTTGATATAATAGCCTTATTTGGCGGTAAAAATTATAACTGTTTTTTTAGTTGGTTAATTTTTTTAGTTGAAACATATAAATATTTACCTTCGCAAACTCAAAAAATACAAACAAATGTATCGTTCACATCATTGCAATGAATTACGAAGTTTCCACATAGACACCCAAGTTACCCTTGCTGGTTGGGTACAAACCATTAGAAAATTTGGCAGTATCACTTTTGTGGATCTAAGAGACAGATATGGCATTACACAATTGCTTTTTAATGAACAACTTACGCAATCATTGGAACAAAATCCATTGGGTAGAGAATTTGTAATACAAGCAAAAGGTAAGGTTATTGAAAGGAGTAGTAAAAATCCTAAAATCGATACAGGAGATATAGAAGTAGAAGTATCTGAATATACAATTCTCAACAAAGCTGCTACACCACCATTTACCATAGAAGAAGAAACCGATGGCGGAGATGAATTACGTATGAAATATCGCTATCTTGATTTAAGAAGACCAACTTTACAACGCAATATTGCTCTTAGATATAAAGTCAATCGCTCGGTAAGAAACTACTTGGACGAACAAGGATTTTTTGATATTGAAACACCATTTTTAATTAAATCCACACCCGAAGGAGCTAGAGATTTTGTAGTGCCATCGCGTATGAACGAAGGACAGTTTTATGCACTACCACAAAGCCCGCAAACCTTTAAACAATTATTAATGGTTAGTGGTTATGATAGATACTACCAAATCGTAAAATGCTTTAGAGATGAAGATTTACGCGCCGACCGCCAACCCGAATTTACACAGATAGACTGCGAAATGTCTTTTGTAGAACAAGAGGATATTATAGCAATGTTTGAAGGGCTGCTCAAAAGAGTTTTTAAAGATATCCACAACTTAGAATTTACCGATGCTTTCCCAAAAATGACTTGGAGTGAAGCAATGAGAAACTATGGTAACGACAAGCCGGATATACGTTTCGATATGAAACACATTTTACTTAAAGCACCTCAAGGTGATTTAGAAGAAAATGATGAAGCCATAAATCTTGTATCCGGTGCAGACTTTAAAGTATTTGATGATGCAGAACTTATAGTTGGCATCAATGTAAAAGGAGCAAGCGAATATACCCGTAAGCAATTAGACGAACTTACTAATTGGGTAAAGCGTCCGCAGATTGGTATGACCGGATTGATTTATGTAAAATACAATACTGATGGAACTATAAAAAGTTCGATTGATAAATTTTACAATGAAGCAAGATTACAACAATGGATAGAAAAGGCAGGAGCAGAGCAAGGAGATTTACTATTAATACTTGCAGGAGCAAAAGAAAGAACTCGTAAAGCTGCCGGCGAATTACGTTTAGAAGTAGCTAAAAGATTAGGATTCAGAAAAAAAGATACTTTCCAACCGCTTTGGGTTGTAGATTTTCCATTATTAGAATTTGCAGAAGACAATGCAGACGGTGGCGGTAGTAATCGTTGGGTAGCACGCCATCATCCTTTTACTTCTCCTAAAGCAGAGCATATAGATTGGATGAATGATGCAAGCAAATATGCTTATATCAAAGCTAATGCTTACGATTTAGTATTAAACGGAAACGAAATTGGAGGTGGTTCTATTCGTATTTTCCAAAGAGATTTACAAGAAAAGATGTTCTCTATTTTGGGAATTGATAAAGAAGAAGCAGTAGAAAAATTTGGTTTCTTATTAGGAGCATTTGAGTACGGGGCACCACCACACGGAGGTTTAGCTTTAGGTTTCGACAGGCTGTGTGCTTTAATAGGCGGCGATGAAAGCATTAGAGATTATATTGCTTTTCCTAAAAACAACTCAGGACGCGATACAATGATAGATGCACCTTCGGAATTAAATCCTAATCAGTTAATGGAATTAGGGATAGATATATTATCATTAAAATGATTGAAGTAAGGAGTAGATAATTTTGTGAAATTAAAAATTATTCTTTGAAAAATTATAGCCAAAATCATTCAAACAGATAATAATTTATTCTTTGTATCTTTGAAAAAAAAGAAGTAATGAGTTTAGCATTAAACAATACAACAATTGATAAATACTTTGCTTTTCTAAAAAGACTTGACAACGTAACTAAAAAGCAACTAATAGTGAAGTTGAAAGAATCAATGGAAATCAAGGAAAAAAAACACATAAATTTATCTGAACTTTATGGAGCTTGGGAAGACTCAAAAAGCTCTGATGAAATAATAAAAGAAATAAGAAACTCAAGAGTTGAGAAAAAAAGTTCTATTGATTTATAATGAAATATTTACTCGACTCAAATATTTGTATTCACTTTTTTCGTGGGTAATTTGGCATAATCGACAAACTAAATGAAGTTGGAATAGAGAATTGTGCAATTTCTGAAATCACTTTAGCTGAATTAGTTTTTGGAGCGGAAAAAAGCGACAATCCGAAAAAGAACCACAAAATAATTGAAAACTTTATTAGTCAATTAATAATTTTACCAATTTTTGACGCAATTCAGACTTATGGAAAAGAAAAGGCTCGACTTCAAAGTATTGGAGCAATGATTAGCGATTTTGATTTACTCATTGGCTGTACTGCTATTGAAAATAAATTAATAATGGTTACTGAAAACTTGAAAGAGTTTGAAAGAATAGAGAAAATACAAATTGAAAATTGGGTAAAAAGATAAAAGCAACTACATCCATACATCTTAACTATAATAGCTACGATATTTAAAAAATAAATTAATACCTTCTAATATTTCTACAACCCCTACACAAGGTCTAACAACAATATCTTTCCCCCATCAATACTTCAACCAATAATGCACCTTATCTAAGGTTCTGTTTCGAAACCCTTTAATTTGCTCTTCGGTAAATTGTTGTGTTTCGTACACTTTATTTTCCGGGTGATTAGGTAATGGTTTTACGGTAAAATAGTTCCAATCTGTAGCATTTTCTTTCTTTAAAAGAGAGACGGTAATTACTTTATCGCTGAGGTCTGTTTCGGTATTGTTTTTGATTATTTGTACTCTGTATTTCACATTTACTTCTACCACATCGAGCGAATGCCAATAGATAAAAACATCTTCTGTTAATTGCGGATGCTGTATAAGATTAACTATACTGTGTAAGTCATCACCAAAAAACTGAGCATGATTTTTTACAATCACTGCTTTAATATCATCGATGGATATTTGTGCTATACCATCAAATTGGTTTACTTGGTGTTTCAGCTTTTCAAAAGTAAAATCCCCATTTTTGTCTTTCTTAAAAATTGCTTTTCCTTGAATGGTTTCGTTTCGTTGGACTAATTTATTATTTCTAAGAATTGTTACAGTATACATTGCATTTCCAGATAACGAATCTGTGTTTTTTTCTCCAATTGCTACATTGGTAACGTCTGTTATTGCTGCTTTAATGGCATTTTGAATGAACTCGTCGGTGGGTTGAGCAAAAACAGAAAACACACAATATGATAACACACACAATAAACTAACAATATATTTCATAATCATTGTAATTTTACAAATAAAAACAAAACCGCAAATTACTGCTTTTTTAACAGACAGTAACAAAGACAAAAAAAGAAGGTTGTTTTGTAACAAAAAACAGCAAACTAATTTTTCAATTTTTCTGTCTATAATGATTAGTGGTAATTGTATTAATTTGAAAATTTGATTATGAAAAAATTCTTATTGTTAAGTAGTCTTATTCCAATATTTCAATTAGAAAGTTTGGCACAAGATGTAAAAGCATTTTATATCGGACACAGCCTTAGTGATGGCATAATAGATATGGTAAATTCCTTATCTTCTCATCACGATTCTGTAAATTTTGAGTTTAGATACCAAACTATTCCGGGCTCTCCGTTAAGGTGGAACTGGCAAGCAAAAGACAGAAATGATTACAATACAAACAATCCGTATTACTGCGGATTTTACAACGATACTTTTGGCTTACCGGCAGGAGATTTTGATGTTTTGGTACTAACAGAATCTGTACCTAGATTTACATCAATAATAAATGAATCTTATGAGTATGCCGATAGCTTTTATCGATTTGCAACGGCACAAAATCCCAATACAAAAATTTATATTTACGAAGTATGGCATTGTATTAAAAGTGGTACTCCTACCGAATGTGATTACGACATAGATGCTAACCCTTGGAGACAACGATTAGATGATGATTTGCCTATGTGGGAAAGTGTAGTAGATACCCTCAATAATAGGTTTAATCCGACTAATCCGGTATGCCTTATTCCGGCAGGGCAAGGACTCGCAGCATTATATGATTCTATTCAAGCCAATGCCATTCCCGGTATTACATCTATTAACCAATTATTTAGTGATGATATACATATAAATGATATAGCTAAATATTTTGTTGCTTGTATTCATTTTTCTATGCTGCACGGCAAGTCGCCAGTAGGATTAACGAACCAGCTTTCTAATATGTGGGGAGGCAATTATACCGAAATACCCACTGCTGCACAGGCATTAAAATTTCAGGAAATAGCTTGGTATATTGCTAATAATTATGCTAAATCTTGCTTAGATACTAACGAAGAAGAACCCCCAAACAATATTGAAATTATATCTAACAATGAATTTAAAATATTTCCTAACCCTGCAAATACGATAATTTATTTTGAAGATAAGATAGAGTACAAAATTGTAAACAGTTTAGGGAGAACTATAATGAAATCTAAAGACAATAAAGCAGAAATTGCACATTTACGTCCAGGAATATATATAATTTTTTCCGACAAGGGTACATACAAGTTTATAAAAGAATAACGCATTAGCATACATAAAATTATACAAAATACATAACAATTGTAATTTGTTGAAAAAAATATTTGTTAATATCGGAAAATAATTTTACATTGCATTACAAATTACATAGTAGTTTTTATTTTATCAGATTTATTAACCTTTTAAAATTTTCAGCTTATGATTTTAGAGCGTACCTATTCATTCGATACAAAGCATACAATAGACGCAATCAGAGGGCGACTATTGGGCAATAAATTAGAAGTACATAATATCGAATTTGAAATTTCTGAGAGAGATAATATTATTAAAATTATTCCTCATGCAGAAAATGTCGAAGGCGTAAAAACACTTCCGATAACACACGTTAAGCTTAAAGATAATTCTGGTGGTAATACCAAAGTTACCATTCGCTCTAAACCACGCAAAATAGACGCCGGTGGTCCTTATGTTTTAATGATTTTTAGTTTGTTTTTAATACTTGGCTCTTCTGCCTTTTATATATTTATGAAAATCCAAAAGGGTGGTGATAATTTGTTATTATCCGGTGTTATGTTTGGAATCGGGGTATTTATATTTTTAGTATTTTGGGTAAGGATGCAGTCGGGTTACTTCGACTACATTCGTAAAATCAGAAATTATGTTACCTCTTCTTTGTCTTAGTTAGTAATATGGTTACACAAAATACAAACAACCCGAATTTTCACTAAAAATTCGGGTTGTTTGTTTTTATATAATCTTTCAAAATAATTATTTCATTGATTTAATTAAGCCATCTGCATTACGGCGATACTCTTCTTCGTATGGAGTGCCTTTAGCCATTGCTGCTGTTTTTTCGGCAGCTGCTATTGCAGCAGATTTGTTTCCTTGTTTTTGATGAATTCTGGCTTTTAACCAATATAGCCAAAACGCCGTTGGATTAGCTTCGATAGCTTTATCGGCATAGATGGCAGCTTTGTCTAAATTTTTACCTGTTTCTAAATAATAGTTAGCAGCTTGCTGGTATGGAAGTTTGGGATTATTAATAGAATTTTCCAAATAATCGGTAATACGTTTGTCGTTGTCTGCTTTAACAGTAAATTTTACCAAAGTATTATCCCAAGTTAATACCACATCGCAAGAGTTTATAGTAATGTTGTCGATGTTAAAAGTAAATGTTTCTACTTTATTGGTATTCTTAATAGGTGTTGCTTTAAATCTTAATACATCTTCTTCTTGTTTTAATCCATTAGCACCCCAATTACCTGTTCCTTTATTAATGATAAACTCCCATTCTTTTTCGCCGGGTATAGAATAAAGCGCATAAGTACCGGCTTTTACTTCTTTGCCCTTAATAGTGATGTCTTCTCCAAAAGTAATTTTAGTAGTAGCATTAGCACCTGTACGCCATAACTGACCGTAAGGAACTAAGCCCCCAAAAACTTTTCTATCCCTTGCAGACGGGCGACTATAGACCACTTCAATATGAGATGTAGAAAAATCTTGTTTGATAGTACTTAAAGGACTTGGTGCAGGCATTTTAACATCTTGTGCATTAATTATGCCTACAGTAAACAAAGACAGTAAAAGAGAAAATAAATACTTGTTCATAAATTTTGTTTTTAAATTAAAATAAGTGGATTAAAAAATACGGTTGTGGGCAAAGTAAATAACTATTTCAGTAACACACAAAACAAAATGTGTGATTTAACCTTTTTTAAACTAATCTCAATATGGAATTGAACCAATAATAATTTTTAAATTAATTTTGTGCAAAGGAATAAAGCTAACACCAAATAATGAGCACCAAACTTTCTGTCAATATTAACAAAATAGCCACATTACGTAATAGCAGAGGTGGTAATAATCCAGATTTAATTAAAACAGCTTTGGATTGCGAAAGATTTGGAGCGCAAGGCATTACCATCCATCCACGCCCCGACGAAAGACACATAAGATACAGCGATGTACCGGAGCTGAAAAAGGTACTATCGGTAGAACTAAATATAGAAGGCAATCCTAAAGAAGATAAGTTTGTACAATTAGTGTTAGACAACAAACCTACACAAGTTACTTTAGTACCCGATGCTACTAACCAGCTTACCTCTAATCACGGGTGGGATACCAAAGCAGAAAGTGCATTTTTACAAAATATTATCCCTATTTTTCAAAAAGAAGGTATAAGAGTTTCGGTATTTGTAGATCCTGTTGAAGATATATTAAGAGGAGCAAAAGATTGTGGTACAGACAGAGTAGAGCTCTATACAGAAGATTATGCAAAAGGATTTTTACATAATAAAGAGCAAGCTATAAACAGTTATATACAAGCTGCTACCGTAGCGCAATCACTCTCTTTGGGCTTAAATGCCGGGCACGATTTAGATTTAAACAATCTGGCGTATTTCGCTACTAACATTCCTCATTTATTAGAAGTCTCCATTGGGCACGCCCTTATATGCGATAGTTTGTATTATGGATTGCACAATACCATACAGTTGTATTTGAGACAGTTAGCTACGAATTAAGCTACCGCAGATTTTACTACATTACTTTTTTTCAACATAGAATACGATAAGGATTAAGCGGTTATATTTACCCAAAATTGAATAAATATGTACATATATTACAAACAGAAAATAGTTTTATTTTTTGCTATATGCTTATCTTTTACATCTTATGGTTCTCAGTCAGAAAGGGTAATGTTCCAAAGGAGTTGGTAACACCAAAATAAAGATATAAACAATTGATAATCAATACAAATAGGTATAATGTAATGAACTTTAAGGATAATCTATGGTATTAAAGCACTAAATTTATGGTCAAAAAACTACTTTAAATGCAAATACATACGCCTAAGTGTTCCAAAGGAGTTGGTGTTTATCTAAAATGTCCGTACTGTAACGGTTTTAGTATAAAATACGGTAAAAGTAAGATGCAAAAGCAACGATATAAATGTAAAGAGTGTCAAAAAACATATCTACTAAACTATTCTAAAATAGCATATATACCGGATATGAACAATAAGATAGTATCTTATATAAAAGAAGGTTGTGGTATTCGTAGTATTGCAAGATTGCTACATATATCTTGTACTACTGTATTACGGCGCATTTTATATATAGCACAAAATACCAATAAACCCCCTGTAATACTAAATAAAACCTACGAAGTAGATGAACTTTGTACTTATATTGGTAATAAACAAAATCGCAAATGGTTAGTTTATGCACTCTGCAGAGAAAACAGACAGGTAGTAGATTTCGGCATTGGTAACAGAACTAAAAACACTCTCTCTAAAGTGATTAGCACATTATTATTAGCAAATGCTTACAAGATTTATACCGACAAATTAACCATATACCAAAATTTAATACCTTATTCTACTCACAACACTACCTTACGAGCTACCAATCATATAGAGAGAATGAACCTAACGCTACGTACGCATATAAAAAGGCTCAATAGAAAAACTTTGTGTTTCAGTAAAAGCGTAATTATGTTATCTGCCTGTCTAAGTATTTATTTTTGGAATTAATACCAATATATAATATAAATTAAATAACTTTGATGACTTTATAGCATAAAGTCTCAAAATTATGGATTTTTGGTTTCGTCAGAAAAACCCATTTTTTAGGGAAAAGTATTTTATACCAATCAGACAATAGGAGTTCGATACTTGCAGGGTTTTCAGAAGGTAGGTCTGAGACAGGAGAGATGCCTCTTATCGTCGGCAAGACAAGGAAAGGTAAGTGGGGAATGGCAACCATTATTTAATGGAAATGTGAGTAAAATAACTAATATTGGATTATACATATAGACTAGTATTATAACAATTAAAAAGCTACATAAACATAACGTCAATGTTCATTACGACTTTCCTAAATCGCCCCAACAGCCCCTCTGTCATTCCGACCACAGGGAGGAATCTCATTTTAATTTATTATTTGGCTATTTCCTATTTTGTGCATTGGGACACCCAATCAGACAATAGAAGCTCAATACTTGCAGGGTTTTCAGAAGGTAGGTCAGAACATTCGCACAAAACAAGATATCTAACAGGTACATTTTTAGACCAAACCCATTTGACCTCGTTCAGTAACCATAATCAGCAAATTATCAAATAAGCACATCATCAAATTAATTATTTTTGACCTTTCAAAACCATCTCAATTAATTGAAACTACTACTACCATATATTATTACCACATTTTTACTCCTGTTTGCTACCCAATCTATTGGACAAGATACAGTAGGAGCAGCCTCCGATTATATCGAAAGTCGTGTAGCTTCTTTAGAAAAATATACCGAGCGTAGCGAACGTATTCAACAACAACTACTTCGTAAATTGGCAAAAAAAGAAAAGAGATTGCAACACCAAAATAAAACAGATAGCATTGCACAGCAAGATACAACCATTGTAAATTTCGACTCAATTGCTAAGATAGAAGAAACTCCTAAATCGTATAAAAGAAAAGATAAAACAATCGACAGCCTTAAAGGAATTGCTAAATATATCAACGAACAGAACAGCAAAATTTCCGGTACAGCAGAAAAAGCAGGTATAGATGTTCCAAATGCTCAAGTAAATGAATTAAAAGCAAAACTCGACAAACAACAATATACAGACAAACTAATCCAAAACAGAATACAACAATTACAAAATCAATACCCAAATGCAAAAGGATTAAATAACATTCGTAAAGAAGCTATCTATGCCCAAGGTAAGATGAAGGTTTGGCGCGAAGTAGCAGATGACCCCGACGTTGCCGAAGAAAAAGCATTAGAATATCTTAAAGGTATAGAAGGTATGGACAAATATTTTAATGACGGTAAAATGCCTGCTTTTGGTGGTTTGGGTAATAATGCTACCGAAGCCGACCTCAAACGTATGGGATTTCAGACCAAAAATAGTGTACAAGAAGGGTTACAAAAGCAATTCGGACAAGATTTGAGTGGCATTCAAGGACAAATGAGTGAACAAGTGCAGCAGTTTCAAGACCAATACAATACCGGTATAATTGGTAAAGCAAAAGATGCTAATAACAAGATTAAAGATACTAAGCAAAAAATAAACGATACCAAATCGACCGTCAATGAAACGAAACAATCATTAAATAAGCTTAAAGAACCGGAACTAAAATTAAATCCCGAAAAGTCTAAACCTTTTTGGCATAGATTAGAACCGAGATATAATTTTCGTGTTGTACCTGCTGCAAGCAATGGTTTAAGCCCTGCATTGTTAGAAATGAGTGCAGGGGTGGTTTATAGTCAAACACCACATTTTAGAATAGGTACAGGAATAAGTGCAACGGCAGGCTTAGGCAAAGACTGGCGCAATATACGCTTTACCGCAGACCACGTAGGGGTAAGGTTGTATGCTGAGCGAGATATAATTTATGGATTTTGCTTACAAGCAGGTTATGAGCGTTTGTGGCTGTATAGAAACGATACTATTACCCATTCAGAAAACAGAGAAGGCATTGCTGCATTGTTACAGCCACGAAGTGGTAATATTGCATATATCGGCATTATGAAAAGTTATCGGATAAACAGTAAATGGCAAGGTACTTTTATGATGGCTTACGATGTTCTTTGGCAAAGACACAACGGCATAATGTCCACACCCTGGATTATCAGAATGGGTTTTGGAAAATAACTTATTACAGTACACCGATAGATAAATACCAAATTGGTGTTTTGCTCAAATTTTCGGGCCAACCCATATCAAAGCGTATAGGATAACCCGCCAATATTGTTCTTGCACTAAAGCCCAAAGAATATTTATAGTCAGCAAAACCATTAGGCAGTATAGCCATTCCCCAATCGGTAAACAAACCTACTTGAAAATTTTTTACTACAGAAAACCCTGTTTTCAAGGGTATAATTTCCGCAAATAGCGGAATGTAGATATCTACATTTGTTAATCCGTAAGCTCTGCCATAAAGACTGTTTCCTGTTTTCCTCGCTGGGACACCCAAGTCAGAAATTGAACAAATTTGCC
>CAYUXT010000063.1:0-11197 GCA_964448955.1 uncultured Taibaiella sp.
CACAAAATCTTTAGAAATGCTGAAAATATCTATAAAACTGCTGATAGCAAAACAATCAATTATCTATACTTAGTTACTAATGCCAAAATTTTAAAGACAAATCTTTACAAATAATTAAACATCAATAACTGAGCCATAATTTAGCCCTATATATTTTAATATAAATGCACATTATGCATTATTTTATTTGTAACAATATATTAAGTTACAATTATCTGATTATTTGGAACATATACATCTACAATCTATAATATTGTACATTTTGCTGTATGTTAAAGTTTTAATAATAATAGAATTTAGTTTCAAAATTCAAAGAAACACAATCGATTAATAAATATGGAAAAAGCAATAAAATAAATAGATACCCATCATTTCTGTTGTAAATAAAAATTGAAAAGCATTCATATTTTCAATTAAAAACTGTATAAACTTTAAGCCAAAATTTATATTCTTTAAGCCTTTTTTAAGGTCGATACACTCACTTTTGCAACATTGTAAATGTTGTAATATAATGAAACGACTATTAATAATTTGCGTTTGTACACTTTTCGGTTTAATTGTACAAGCACAAGAAATCATCAAACTTTCAAGAAATGAAGCAGAAGCTATTTTCTTGAAGAATAATCTGCAATTAATCTCCGAAAAACTTAATATCGAAAGCCAAAAAGCAGAAGTAATACAAGCTAAATTATGGGAAAATCCTACATTGTCCATTGGAGAGATTAACTTTTGGGCTACAGATAGACAAACCGGAGGGCAAGAAGCATCGCCTCCTTTTTGGAATAATTATGGAAAAAACCAACAAATAAGTGTAGGAATAGAACAACTTATTCAAACAGCCGGAAAACGAAAAAAACTAATTTCATTAGAACAAGTTGATGTATCAAAATCGGAGCAATATTTTGAAGATTTATTAAGAGCTTTAAAACTCGAACTTCGAAACAAACTTACAGATTTACAGCATATTCAACAATCAATAAAAGTTCATCAAAACTTGATTGAGAATATTGCAACACTTACCAATGCATACAAAAATCAATTAGACAAAGGAAATATTTCAAAAGCAGAACACATCAGATTAAAAGCCCAAGAACTTGAAATTACTAAAGAAATTTTGGAGCTTACAAACACATCTAACAACATTCAAAAAGAGCTTAAATTACTGCTTCGTACAGATGCTACTGCTACTCTCGAAATAACAGATGACGGATTTATCAAAAACACCACTCCGTTTAAATCTGTTTTTATAGAGCAGGTGTTTGAAAATGCAAAAGAAAATCGTCCTGATTACAAATTGGTTATGTTACAAGAAGAATATTCAAATAAGCTATTGTCTTACGAAAAAGCACAACGCATTCCCGATATAACGTTTGGAGTTAATTATGACCGAAACGGAAGCACAATGCTTGATTTTGTTGGGTTTGGCGTCTCTTTCGATTTACCTGTTTTTAACCGAAATAAAGGAAACATTACTAAAGCTAAAATCGGAATTGAAAGCGCAAAATTATTAACACAACATACTGTAAATACGATTGAGAATGAAATTTATTTAGCATATAAATCACTACTACAAGCAATATATTTTGTAGAAAAAATAGAACCAGAGTACGAAAGCGATTTAGACTTGCTTTTGGAAAATTATACTAAAAACTTTAAGCTAAAAAATGTAAGTATGCTCGAATATATTGATTTTATAGATACTTACTTAGGAAATAAAAAAATCATTCTTGAAGCCCAAAAAGACATCAACCAAAAAGCAGAAGAATTCAATTATTATTTAGGAAAAGATTTTAAAAACTAAAAATAACTTTTAATGAAAATATACCTAACATTCTCGTTTCTATTCGTAATATTTATGGTTAGCTGTAAAGATAGTGCTAACGAATTTAAAGCTGTATCTAAAGAAAAATTCTGTCTAAACGAAAAAACCAAAAGCATTGTCGAAATCACAACTGTAGCTAAAGAAAATGTTGTCGAAGGGATACACCTTTCAGGTACGATTGATGCCAATCCGGATAAAGTTGTAAATTTTGTAAGCCTTGTAGATGGCATTATTACAAACACATATTTCTCTTTGGGAGATGCTGTAACGAAGGGGCAAGTTTTGGCTGAAATGCAGAGTACAGAACTATCTTCTCTTCAAGCAGAATTAAGTTCATTGAAGTCTCAAATTGAAATTGCACAAGTAGATTTATACGCAAAAGAGCAAATGTATAAAGACGGAATTTCGTCTAACAAAGACCTTATTGAAGCCACCAATAATTTAAAAATATTTCAATCTGAAAGACAAAAAATAGAAAGTAATTTGAACCTATTTAGTGCAAGTAGCACAAAAAATGTATTTCAGATTAAAGCACCAAATTCGGGAATAATTACCGAAAAAAACATCAATTCCGGTTCTACTGTTACAAATGACGGAGAGGCTCTTTTTTCCATTTCAAACCTGAATGATGTATGGGTTATGGCTAATATTTACTCGACAGATATTGCTCATATTAAAAGTGGAATGGAAGTTGATATTAAAACCATTTCGTATCCTAACGAAATTTTTGAAGGAAAAATAGATGTCATCTCGCAGGTCTTAGACCCTGAAGCAAAAGTATTGAAAGCCAGAATTATTTTGGAAAATAAAGATTTCAAACTAAAACCCGGAATGATTGCTGATATTATAGCTCTAAAAAAACTAAACCAACAAGAGATAGCAGTACCTACATCAAGTATTGTGTTTTTTAATAACAAAAACTATGTGCTCGTATATAAAGACGATTGCAATATCGAAGCTCGTGAAATTAGCATTCTGACTAAAAAAAAACAAACTACGTATATCCAAAGCGGACTGTCTGAAAACGAAAAAATTATTACTAAAAACCAGTTGTTAGTTTTTGAGGAAATTGGGAATTAGTGGATTAGGTGATTTGGAAATTAGATATTGGTAAATATACAAATAACCCACTCAACCAATAACCTATTAACCAATAAACAAATAACAATAAAAGATGCAAAAATTCATTCAAAATATCGTTGCTTTTTCTCTTAAAAATTCAATTATCATTTTTTTTCTTACGGGATTATTGGTAGTTGTAGGAGTAATTAGTTTAAAACATACACCTATTGAGGCTTTCCCTGATGTAACCAACACCAGAGCCAGAATCATTACGCAATGGCCCGGAAGAAGTGCGGAAGAAATCGAGAAGTTTGTAACACTTCCGATAATGAAACAAATGAACACCATTCCTAAAAAATCAGATGTTCGTTCTATTTCTTTATTTGGGCTGTCGGTTGTAACTGTTATTTTCGATGATGATGTTGATGATTTTTATGCACAACAATACGCTTCCAACAGACTACAAAGCATCAATTTACCCGAAGGTGCAGACGCAGAGATAGAACCTCCCTATGGTGCAACCGGAGAGATTTTCCGCTATGTAATTAGAAGCGATAAGCCAATAAAAGAGGTTACAGCAATTCAGGATTGGGTTATAGAACGCGAGTTGGTTTCGGTTCCGGGAGTGGCAGATATTGTGAGTTTTGGAGGAGAAGAAAAGATTTACGAAATCAAAATCAATCCTACTGAATTAGCTAATTACGATTTATCCCCTTCTGATGTGTATGAAGCTGTTTCGAAAAGCAATGTGAATGTAGGTGGAGATGTTATTGAAAGAGGTTCACAGGCTTATGTGGTTCGTGGAGTGGGTCTGTTAGAAAGTGTAGAAGACATCGAAAATATCTTAATAGAAGTGCGGGGAAACACACCCATTTTGGTAAAACACGTAGCTGAAGTTGTCATTTCTGCCAAACCAAGATTTGGACAAGTTGGGTTGCAAGATGATGACGATTTGGTACAAGGAGTTGTGATTATGCTTCGTGGAGAAAATCCGGGAGATGTAATCCCGAGATTGAAAGAAAAAATTGAAGAACTTAATAATACAATCTTACCGAAAGATGTAAAAATAGAACCATTTATAGATAGAACCGAACTCGTAAATGCAACCGTAAATACTGTTGCAAAAAATATTGTTGAAGGGATCTTTTTGGTATCGGTTATTGTTTTTATTTTCCTTTATAATTGGAGAACGACAGTAATTGTGGCTTCTGTAATTCCTCTTTCGTTTTTGTTTGCTATTACAATGCTCCGAATTCAAGGATTGCCTGCCAATCTTATTTCAATGGGAGCCATAGATTTCGGATTACTACTTGAAGGAACGCTCGTAATAGTCGAAACCATTTTTGTAGCTATGGAAAAGAAAGCCCATAAAGTCGGTATGCCAGCTTTCAACAAAATGTCCAAATCTGGACTTATCAAAAAAAGTGCTGGAAGTGTAGCAGGATATATCGTTTTTGCTCAAATTATACTTATAGTGGCTTTAATACCGATTTTCTCTTTTCAAAAAGTAGAAGGAAAAATGTTTTCTCCATTGGCTTTTACTTTGGGATATGCACTTTTGGGTTCGCTTATTTTGAGCATTACTTATGTGCCTGTATTGTGTAAAGCGTTACTTCGTAAAAACATTGTGGAAAGAGAAAATTTCATTTCCAGATTCTTCAAAAAATATATGTTTAAAATGTTTTCGTGGAGTGAGAGACATCGAAAACTAACGATTTTAGGATTTGTAGGACTTATCGTTATTTGCGGCATACGTTTTATGAATTACGGCACCGAATTTATTCCAAAGTTAAATGAAGGAGCATTGTATGTAAGAGCCACACTTCCTAACAGTGTGAATATCCAGGAATCGACCCGATTAGCTAAAGAAATGAAAGAAAAAATTCGTGGTTTTGAAGAGGTAAAATTTGTTTTAAATCAAGTAGGAAGACCAAATGACGGAACCGACCCTACAGGATTTTTCAATATAGAATTTCACATTCAGCTACATCCTGAAAAAGAATGGAAAAGTAAACTATCCAAAGAAGGACTTATCGAAGAAATGCGAAAAGAACTGCAAACTTATCCGGGAATTGTATTTGGATTTAGCCAACCTATTCAGGATAATGTAGAAGAATATGTAGCCGGAGTAAAGAGTTCGTTGGTTGTAAAAATATTCGGAAACGATTTGTTTCAGTTAGAAGAATACGCAGACCAGGTTGCAGATGCTATTAGAGATGTACAAGGCATAGAAGATTTGAATGTTTATAGAAATATAGGACTTCCAGAATTGCGAATTCAGTTACATGATAACAAAATGGCACGATATGGAGTAGATGTTGCTAATGCTCAAGCTGTGGTAGAAATGGCAATTGGAGGACGTGCGGCTACTACTTTTTATGAAGCAGACCGAATGTTTGATGTGCGTATTCGTTTTGCAAAAGAATACCGTGATGATGATGAAAAAATTGGAGACATTTTAATACCTACCGAATCCCGAAAAAAGATTCCGCTTCGTGAAATTTCAACAATCAGTTACATCACAGGACCTACTTTTATCTACCGTGATGGCAGCAGTCGTTATATTGCTGTTGGATTCAGTATCGAAGGTAGAGATTTAGGAAGTACCATTGCCGAAGCCAAAGCCAAAGTAGCAAAAAAGGTAAATATTCCTGAAGAAAACAAAATGATTTGGGCAGGAGAATTTGAAAGTAAAGAACGAGCAACGGGTCAGTTGGCTGTTATTGTTCCTGCTGTATTATTACTTATTTTATTCTTGTTGTATTTCAATTTTGGAACGGTTAAAGACACGCTTATTGCAGCAAGTACCATTCCGTTTGCATTTGTAGGAGGATTTATTTCACTTTGGCTTACAGGAACGGTTTTCGGAATTTCTGCAGGTATAGGATTTATCATTCTCTTTGGAGTAAATACCATAAACAGTATCATTTTGATAGCTGTGATGAAGGAAAACTTACGGAAGATGAAGCTCACAGATGCAGTTTCTACGGGAGTTTATGACCGAATTCGTCCGATTGTGATGATTGCATTGATGGGTTCTTTAGGATTACTTCCGGCAGCACTTTCATCAGGAATGGGTTCTGAAATCCAAAAGCCATTAGCCATTATGATTGTAGGAGGATTACTAATTTGTATGATTCTTTCACTTACGGTTTTACCACAGGTATTCCATTGGGCTTATCGGAAAGAGGACATAAAATAATGAGAATAAATTTTTAGCATATATTCATTTGCATTGATTCTATTTTTATATTTTTGTGTTCTATGCACATACTCGTTACAGCAGCTACACATCAAGAAGTAAAGATGCTTGTTACCTTTTTAGAAAATAATTTTACTAAAAAGCAAAACAATGTATTCATAAGCACAAACCTTACAGTAAGTGTATTAATTACAGGCATTGGGTCGGCGGCTACTACTTACACACTTTGTAACCACTTGCAAAACCATAATTACGATTGTATATTACAATTAGGCATAGCAGGTGCATTTAATAAACAATTACAGATTGGAGAAGTGCTTATGGTTACAGAAGAGTATTGGGGCGACTTAGGAGCAGAAGACCACAACGACTTTTTAGATATTTTCGATTTGCAATTAGCAGACGCAAATGAATTTCCGTATCTCAATAAAGCATTGAAAAATGAAAATTATACTACTTACTTTTCTGCATTAAAAAAAGTAAAAGGTTTAACGGTTAATTGCTCTTCGGGTAGTCAAGATACTATAGATAAGAGAATACGAAAATACACATGTGATGTAGAAAGTATGGAGGGCGCAGCATTTCACTATATTTGTTTATCGAATAATATTCCATTTGTTCAATTAAGAGCCATTTCTAATTATGTAACACCACGTAACAAAAACGACTGGAACATTCCTTTAGCTATCGAAAACGTAAACCAAAGTTGTATTCATTTTTTAAATACCCAAATGTGATGAGTAATTGGATAACCATACGCACATTCGATAATTATATAGAAGCTAATATAGTGGAAAATGTATTGAACGAAGAAGGTATCGAAACACTAATGCAAGATGAAAATACCGTTACTGCAAATTGGCTTTGGTCTAATGCAATAGGTGGTATAAAATTGCAAATCAAGGAAGAAGATATAGCTGCCGCAAAAGATATTTTAGAACAATTATCTAATCAAAATACATCAGAACGAGAAACGGTTGGATTTTATGAAAATACAGAGGGATTAGATGAAAATAACCGAATTTGTGTTTATTGCGGCAGTAAAAACACCAAACAAGAAACTTACGATAAGCAGTGGACTTTAGGGTCTATTTTAGCTCTCGGCTTCCCTATATTTTTCAAGTCTAAAAAGTGGTATTGCTTTCATTGTGGCAAAAAGTTTTAGGGAAAATCATTCTACTATTTTTCCGTCGCGCATTTTCAAAACTTTATTAGCTAATTGTGCCAATTGTTCGTTGTGGGTTACGATTACAAAAGTTTGGTTAAACTCTCTATTAAGCATAAAAAACAAATCGTGAATGGCATTAGCATTAGCGGTATCTAAGTTACCTGTTGGTTCGTCTGCAAATACTATTGCTGGCTGATGCACTATGGCTCTGGCAATGGCTACTCTCTGCTGCTCGCCACCGGAAAGCTCTGTAGGTTTATGGGTTATCCTGAGCGAAAGTCCTACGATGTCGAGCGTTTTTTTAGCTTTTTCGATAGCTTCTTGTTTATCTACATTAGCAATCCACAGAGGCATACATACATTTTCTATTGCTGTAAATTCGGGTAGCAGATGGTGAAATTGAAATATAAAGCCTAAGTTTTTATTCCTGAAATTGGCTTGTTGTTTATTATTGAGTGCAGAAATATTTTGATTATTAATAGTAACAGTGCCGGCATCGGGCGTATCTAAAGAACTCAACAAATGCAATAAAGTGCTTTTTCCGGCACCCGATGGTCCAGTAATGGTTATAAAATCTCCTTGTGCTATCTCTAAAGACACATCATTAAGCACTACTAAGTTACCGTATTTTTTACTAAGATTTTTTGCTGAAAGCATTTTAATTCGAAAAAAAATTTGTCAAATATACCTAAACTTATTTATCCTAAAATTACGTAATTGGAATTAATGTTAATCTGTTTTCTTTATTCACAAAAAAATTATCCAAAATTTTTAACCAATTATCCGTTTTTCGATAATTCGTTTATACTATCTTTGTCCACAATTTTACAATACAATCAGTTTTTACAAATTCGGTATAATGCAAGAAAACAAATCCCAACCTGCCTGGTTACTACTCGAAGACGGAAATTTATTTGAAGGAAAAGCCTTTGGGAAAATCGGCACCGCCGGTGGGGAACTGTGCTTTAATACCGGAATGACGGGCTATCAAGAGGTGTTTACCGACCCAAGTTATACCGGACAAGCCTTATTAATGAATACTTGTTATGTAGGTAATTATGGTGTAAACAAAGAAGATATAGAGTCCGATTCGGTAAAAATAAGTGCATTGATATGTAAAAATATATCTAACCGCTACTCTCGTATGATGGCTGCCGACTCTTTAGAAAATTATCTTATACAAAACAATATAGTAGCCATACAAGGTGTAGATACCAGAGCATTGGTACAGCACGTTAGGACCAAAGGTGCTATGAACTGTGTTATCTCTTCGGAATACAGCGAAATTGCCGACCTTAAAAATGCGTTAGCACAAGTACCACCAATGCAAGGCTTAGAATTATCCTCAACCATCAGCTGCCAAGAAGCTTATACCGTAGGAGATGAAAGTGCCACCATTAGAATTTCGGTATTAGATTTAGGTGTAAAAAGAAATATTCTTACTTGTCTTGCCAATGCTGGCGCATATCTTAAAGTGTTTCCTGCCAAAAGCAGCATAGAAGAAATGTTAGCGTTTAAGCCTAATGGTTTCTTTATCTCTAACGGTCCCGGCGACCCCGCATCTATGCCTTATGCAATAGAAACAGTAAAACAAGCATTAGATACTAATGTGCCGCTATTTGGCATTTGTTTGGGGCATCAGTTATTAGCATCTGCAATGGGGATTCCTACTTTTAAAATGCATCACGGGCATCGTGGTTTAAACCACCCTGTAAAAAACATAATTACCGGAAGATGTGAAATTACTACACAAAATCACGGTTTTGGTATAGACCCCGAAGCAGTAAAAAAATCTTCGGAATTAGAGGTTACACACATCAATCTCAACGATAACTCCATAGAAGGTATAAGACTTAAAAATAAGCCTGCATTTTCGGTACAGTACCATCCCGAAAGCACTCCCGGACCTTACGATTCTCGTTACCTTTTCGACGATTTTATAGCGATGATAAAAGAAAATATGTAGTGGTTGTAAAAAATGCGCTATCTTAGGTTTTTAAATCAGATAATTGCTGTTTTATACTTGAACCGAAAATTAAATGGTAGGATTTGAAAACAAACTCAAAGATTTTTTAGAAAAAAGCGATGAGAAAGCACACGACCTGAAACACAAAAATGTTATCAATTTTAATATTGACCGCTATAATAATGCCGTTAAAAAAGGTAAAGAGCAATTTGCGCAATTATCCTTAGCACGCCAATATGCCAAAAACATAAAATGGAGTGCCATAGAAACTTTAGACAAAAGATTAGAAACCTTTGAAAGTAAATTTATACTCAGTGGGGGTAAAGTATTATGGGCAGAAAATGCAACGCAAGCTACCGACTTTATATTAGAAATTTGTAGAGAAAAAAATGCAAAAACCATTGTAAAGTCTAAGTCAATGGTAACAGAAGAAATTCATCTCAACGAATTTTTAGAAAAGAATGGCATTAAATCCATAGAAACCGATTTAGGAGAATACATTCAGCAATTAGACGGCGAGCCGCCATACCATATTGTTACCCCTGCAATGCACAAAAGCAAAGAAGATATTGCAGCCTTATTTCACAATAAATTAGGTACTGCACCTCATCTTAGTCCGTCGGAGCTTACGCTTATTGCAAGAGAAAAACTAAGAGCCAAATTTGAAGAAGCAGAAGTAGGCATTACCGGAGCTAACTTTATTATTTCCGATATAGGCGGAGTAGCCGTAACCGAAAACGAAGGTAATGCAAGGTTGAGCACCACATTGCCCAAAACACACATAGTAATAGTAGGTATAGAAAAAGTAATACCCCGATTAGAAGATTTAGCTTTGTTTTTACCGCTTTTAGCTACTTTCGGTACAGGACAAAATATTACGGTTTATAATACCATTTTTACCGGACCTCGACAAGCCGGCGAAACCGACGGACCCGAAGATATGTATGTTATCCTTTTGGATAACGGACGTACTAATTTACTCCGTAAAGAAATGCGCGAATCTATGTACTGCATACGTTGTGGCTCTTGCCTTAATGCTTGTCCGGTATATAAAAACATAGGCGGACACACCTACAACACCACTTACAGCGGACCAATAGGCTCTGTAATTACGCCACATTTAAAAAGTATGTCGCAGTACGGTCATTTAAGTTTTGCATCGAGCTTGTGTGGCAACTGTACCGAAGTATGCCCTATAAATATTAATCTACACGAAATGCTATTGGTTAATCGTAGTATTTATGTAGCAGAAAAAAATGCAAAGTATAAAGAACGTATAGCTTGGAAAGCCTTTCAGCAGGGAGTTACACACCGAAAACTGATGAACTTAATGGGTAGTAAGTCTAAAGATTTTATGTTTGAAAAATTCTTTAAACCTATTTGGGGAAAGCGCAGAGCAGGATTAAAATTTGCTCCAAAAAACTTTAATAAATTGTGGAAGGAGTATAAGAAGAATGGGTAGAGTTTTTTACCACATAGAAACGTAGGTTTTTTTAGAGATTTTAAATTCTAAAGGATTCTATAGTTCACATAGCATTTTCATCGACGATAAAAATGTGTTACAATATTCCAATACGAATTTTCTATTTTCTAAGTATGGCTATTTCTTTTCGTAAAGATGCTATCAGTTCTTCTAAGTTAGCTATTCGTTTTTCGTATTGTTCTATTACTTTTTCGGGATAATAAAAGTATTTAGTTACAATGCCGTTTTCCCCACCTGTTAAGTTATGTTGATTAAAAGTAACACCTTGTTCTGTTAATAATTCCAAAATATCCATTTCGTATTTCTCGCCCAATTTAGCCAATTGCTCTATGGTAGGTTTGCTTTTATCGCTTTCGATGTTAGAAAGTGTTTTTTGTGCAATATCTAAATAATGCGCCACTTCTTGTTGTGAAAGTTTTTTAGATTCTCTTGCTTTTTTGGGCACACATCAAAAAACTGGGGAGTAGCTTATTTTTGCGATAAAAAATAGCATT
>CAYUXT010000064.1:0-11020 GCA_964448955.1 uncultured Taibaiella sp.
ATGGCGGCAATAAAACTTTTGATAAACTATAAAAAAACATTTAGGACAGTATTGGAATTGTATTATTATAAATGTTTATTATTTTTTAAAATTTTGCAAATTTCAATTACCATTAAATATATTTATTAGTTGAATGTAAATTTGATTTGCAAGAGCAACATAATATAAAAGGGTAGTTTTTTATACCATCTTTAACAAGTAATTATCTCAGACAACAATATTTTCAAATCATTTTTTCGTTGCTAACTTTTTATTGAATAACTTGTACAACACACAGCCTAAAGCACCACCGATTGCATCTGCTATTACATCGTTGGTTTCGTAGCTACGCCCTCGCACTAAATTACTGCCTTGTATTAATTCTACACTATAACCAAGTGCAACAGAGAGGACAAAAATAATTATTAAAGGTCCGGCATTTGCATTTTGCCATACGCATAACCACAAAAAACTAAATCCTGCAAAAATGACAAAATGCACCCACTTGTCCATAAGAGGTACATTTACTTTAGGTATATTATCAGAAGGAATAAAGCAAGCAAAAAGTATTAGGGCAGTCCATATAATTGCTATACAAACTGCCCATTTTTTATCAGATAATATTCTTTTAACAAAAGAAATCATTAATATTATTTAGATATATACACCTTAGCTTACATGTGCTGTATAAGCAGCAGCATCAAGTAGGTTAGTCAATTCGGCTGAATCGTTAATTTTTACTTTAACTATCCAACCACCAGCATAAGGCTCGTTATTAACTAATTCGGGATTTTCTGCTAAAGCTGCATTCACCTCTAACACTGTACCGCTTATAGGAAGATAAAGGTCAGAAACGGTCTTAACGGCTTCGATAGAGCCAAATACATCATTGGCATTTAAGCTGTCGCCTACGGTACTAATATCTACAAATACGATGTCGCCAAGTTCTCTTTGAGCAAAATCGGTAATACCAATAGTAGCCGTATCGCCTTCTACAAGAATCCACTCATGGTCTTGTGTGTACTTTAAATTTTCAGGAAATGTCATAACCTTTATGTTTTTATTTTAATCTGAGGGCGAAGTTAATAGAAAAATTATTTTTTCTGAAACTATTATTAAGCAATATTTATGTGATACAGATAAGTACAGAAAACACTATCGAATAAGATGCTTTGAAAATGCAATTGCAAATTTCAATTTTATTTTTAGAAAAGTCCACAACCCAAATTTTATACTCATTCCAAATCATACCCAAAAAACATATCTTTGCACACATATAATTCAATAATTCTTTAATACAGAACATATATAATAATGCCTGCAAAAGACATTTTACTGAAAGCATACCGACTAATGATGACCGCAAGGTATATGGCGGAAACTTACGAAAACAACAGACCAATTTGTAAATACGTTCACTCTACTTCGCGCGGACACGAAGCCATACAATTAGCAACCGGTATGCAGCTCAAACCTTGCGATTATGTTAGCCCGTATTACAGAGACGAAAGCATGATGTTAGGAATGGGTTGGCGTCCTTATGAAATGATGTTGCAACTTTTGGCAAAAGCAGATGACCCTTTTACCGGCGGTAGAGCTTATTATAACCATCCTAATAGCCGTAGAGATAATTTCCCTAAAATAATACACCAAAGCAGTGCTACGGGAATGCAAGCCATTCCTACTACCGGTGTAGCACAAGGTATTAAATATATCGAAACGCAAAATTTAGATACATACAAAGATGCACCCGTTACGCTTTGTTCTCTCGGAGATGGCTCTGTTACCGAAGGCGAAGTGAGCGAGGCATTTCAGTTTGCAGTATTACATCAGTTGCCTATTATTTATTTAGTACAAGACAATGATTGGGGCATATCGGTAAGTAGTGATGAGGCAAGAACAATGGATGCTTACGAGTTTGCATTAGGCTTCAAAGGAATGGAGCGAATGCAAGTAGATGGCAGCGATTTTGAAGCATCGTATAAGACGATGAGAGATGCCATAGATTTTGTCAGAAAAAACAGAAAGCCCATTTTGGTGCATGCCAAAGTGCCATTATTAGGACACCATACTTCGGGAGTAAGAAAAGAATGGTACAGAAGCACGGAAGATTTAGCCAAACACGCACAAGACGACCCTACACCAAAATTATACAAAAGACTTACCGAATTAGGTATCTCAAGAATAGAGTTAGCTAAAATAGAAGAAGAAGAAAAAGAATTTGTAACCAGAGAATTTAACAGTGCCGTAAATGCTCCCGAACCCAATGTACAGTATGTATCGGAGCACGTATTTGCCCCTACTCCGGTAACAGAAGAAAAGGGCAATCGCATAGGCAGTAATCCCGAAAAAGTAGTAATGGTGGACGCTGCTTTACACGCCATCGAAGAAATTATGCGCAAGCACCCCGAAGCACTATTTTACGGACAAGATGTAGGTGGCAGAATAGGCGGTGTGTTTAGAGAAGCAGCTACTTTGGCACAAAAATTTGGCGATACAAGAGTATTCAATACTGCCATTCAAGAAGCATATATTATCGGCTCTACTGTGGGTATGAGTGCAGTAGGACTTAAACCGATAGTAGAAGTTCAATTTGCAGATTATATATATCCGGGCATTAATCAGTTGGTAACAGAGATTAGTAAATGCTGTTATCTTACTATGGGAAAATATCCGGTAAGTAACATTATTCGTGTGCCTATTGGCGCGTATGGGGGCGGTGGTCCGTACCATAGCGGCAGTGTAGAAAGCACTTTGGCTACTATTAAAGGAATAAAAATAGCCTATCCATCAAATGCCGCAGATTTAAAAGGATTAATGAAAGCAGCATATTACGACCCTAATCCGGTAGTGATGCTGGAGCACAAAGGTTTATATTGGTCTAAAGTACCCGGTACCGAAGGTGCTAAAATGGTAGAACCTGACGAAGATTATATTGTACCATTCGGTAAAGGCAATGTGGCGCTTGCTGCATCAGAAGAAAAAATGAATAATGGCGAAAGTATGTGTATTATCACTTACGGAATGGGTGTATATTGGGCTTTAGCAGCTGCCAAGCATTTCGAAGGTTGTATAGAAATTATAGATTTAAGAACCATTTTTCCTTTAGACGAAACGCTTGTTTACAATACGGTAAACAAACACGGAAAATGTTTGGTACTTACCGAAGAACAATTAAACAATTCTTTTGCCGAAGCACTCTCAGGTAAGATTGCACAAAAGTGTTTTCAACAATTAGATGCACCGGTACAAACAATGGGTGCGCTTAACCTCCCTGCTGTACCAATGAATGTACATTTAGAAGCCGCAATGCTCCCCAATGCAGAAAAAGTAAAAGCAGCGATAGAGGAGCTATTGGATTATTAGGTGGCATAGAGGTGATGCATTAAATCCCAAGATTTCAATAGAAGCCTATCTCTAATGACCGTCATTAGAGATTTATCGTCTAAATGAATTCATTATCATGTTTTTATTTTGCATAGTACTTGTTGGTGTTTTTTGTAATTTAACGTAAGAAATATATACAGTTTCGGCAGTTACCAAAATAGAGTTTACCGATAAGGATTTACTACTCGCAAAAAAGAAAAAGACAATAAAGGCAGAGAACACGATTTTCGTCTATTCAAATAAAGCAGATTAGAGATATGAAAACTGTCAAAAATACTTGTGGATAGCGATTATCAAGGAATACAAAAAATGGCATTAGTATAAGCTGAAACCCATAAAAAGTGCTTTGAAATAAACCATTAACGAAAGATGATAAATTACATAATCATTAAGTAGGTACTCAAAGAGTTGCGGTAGAACATATTATCAGGTGCTTGAAAATATTCAAAATAATAGCCTATCCTTATAGAAAGAGAAGAAAACAATTTGCTCTAAGATAAAACCTGATCGCCGATTTTACTATTCTCTATTTATGTTAGCGGTACTATAATTAGTACTTGGTGCTTGATACCAACAAAGAATTATTAAAGTTTCTAAGACCAATAATGTTATGACACGAAAAATGCGAAAAATGGCAAGGCAAATTGTTGTACCTAATGTTGTACCAAATTAAAAAAGCCTTTCAGCTTTTAATCGCTGAAAGGCTTGTCTTTCTTGTGGTGTGGCCGGGATCGAACCGGCGACACAAGGATTTTCAGTCCTTATTAAATTGGTCTAATATGGTTTTATATATTCTTATATGATTGATTATCAGTACTATTATGTTTTTATTGCATCATACGAATTCAAGTAAAAACACGATTTGTTGTAGTATTGTTGTAGTAACTTTGCGTATGGCTTCAATAAAAATAGTGCTTCGCAAAGAAGAAAAACAAGACGGAACATTCCCGCTTGCTATTCGTATTACGAAAGATAGAAAGACTTCTTACATTTATTTGAATTACAGCATTCATCCAAAAGACTGGAATGCGGAAGAACAAAAAGTAAGAAAGTCTTACCCCAATTCAGCACGCCTCAATAACTTTTTAAATAAAAAATTAGCAGAGGCTACAGATAGTGCATTGGAAGTCGAAACAAAAAAAGCTACAGTTAGCGCAAAAGCTGTAAGGCAAATAATCAAACCAACTGTTGCTGAAACCTTTTTTCCGCAAGCACACGATTATTTAAAAGAACTTCAATTATCCGGCAAATATAATCAGTACACGGCAGACAAGCCCCGTATTGGTCATTTCAAGGAATTCTTAAAAAATGAAGATATTGCCTTTTCGGATATTACAGCAGGAGTGCTAAAGAAATTTCAAACATTCTTGAAAACCTATCATATTGACAAAGTAAGCAAGACAACCAAAACACCCAAAAAGCCAATTGGCGAGCGCACTATCGCCAATCATCTTGTGGTTATTCGTTCTGTTTTTGCTCATGCCCGAAAGAATAAAGTCATTACAAAAGACCTTTCTCCATTTGGTGGTGATGACGGGATAAAAATTAAATTTCCCGATTCTAAGAAAGTCGGGATTTCGCCGGAAGAAGTGACTAGATTGGAAGCCTTGTCATTGGAAGACCCGCGCCACGACCATGCAAGGCGACTGTGGCTCTTTTCTTTCTATTTTGCAGGGATGCGTGTTTCCGATATATTACGCTTGCGCTGGTCTGATTTTCAAAATTACCGCCTGCATTACTCAATGGGAAAAAATGATAAGGCAGGCTCTTTGAAAATTCCCGACCAAGCGGTCAAGATTTTGAAATACTATGAGCAGTTCAAGGAAAATGAAAACGATTTGATTTTTCCAGAACTTAAAGATGTTGATTTGACGAATGAATTTATTACACAGCGTACAATCGCTTTCAAAACAAGTGCATTGGATAAGATATTACGCTTGCACGTCGCCCCTGCTGCCGACATTAATCATAAACTGACCATGCACATTGCACGTCATACTTTCGGAGGTATGGCAGGTGATGCTATTCCAATTCAGATGCTGCAAAAACTATATCGCCATTCCAATGTGTCCACGACAATTGGTTATCAATCAAATTTTATTCATAAAGATGCCGATGATGCTCTGGATGCCGTTATCAATAAATCTAAAACACAGAAATCTAAACTAGAATAAACCGTCAGTTTTAAATTAGACCGTTTAGGACAAATAAGTGTCGTAAAACCTCATCCTATGTCGTTAAATCAAGTTTTGCGACATAAAAGCCGCATATAATTGGAGTTTTTTTGAATACAAATACCCATTTAGAGGGTAAGATTTTGAAAAACAAGCATTATTATTTTCCAATAACAACTTTATTTTCCTAAAATACTATGATAATATCGGTTTCAAATCCAATATTATTATGTATTTTTGGGGATACAATCCATGAATATGATAGAACGCCATATAAAAACCAGCATAACAGCCAGATTTTTCAAAGGCAAAGCAATCCTGATCTTTGGAGCGCGGCAATGCGGTAAATCCACTTTGGTTGAGGCATTGCTCAATGAACAGGATAGGGAATGGTTATACCTGAACGGTGACGATGCAGACACCAGAGAAATCCTTAGCAATACCTCTGCAACAAAACTGAAAGCCATTGTCGGCAAGAAAGAAATTGTTTTTATAGATGAAGCTCAACGCATCAACAATATCGGGCTTACTCTTAAATTGTTTACAGACCAGTTAAAGAGTGTTCAGGTAATCGCAACAGGCTCGTCTGCGTTTGAATTGTCCAGTCAGGTCAATGAGCCGCTTACCGGAAGAAAATATGAATTTATGCTCTATCCTTTGAGTTTTTCGGAAATGGTGGAGCATCATGGACTATTGCAAGAGAAGCGTTTAATAGAACACCGGATGATTTACGGCTATTATCCTGAAATTGTTACCAAGCAAGGAGAAGAAAATGAGCTGTTGAAGCTATTGGCAGGAAGTTATCTTTACAAAGACTTACTGATGCTGGAACAGGTCAAAAAACCACTTATTCTTGAAAAGCTAATTAAAGCACTTGCTTTACAGGTAGGAAGCGAAATAAGTTATCAGGAGCTTGCGCAAACGGTAGGAAGTGATAACAAGACAGTTGATAAATATATAGACCTTCTTGAAAAAGCATTTGTCGTGTTTCGATTGCCCGCATTCAGTAAAAATGTCCGCAATGAAATAAAGAAAGGCAAGAAAGTTTATTTCTATGATTGCGGCATACGAAATGCCGTCATCAATAACTTTAACCGTCTTGGATCAAGGACGGATGTCGGGGCTTTGTGGGAAAACTTTGTCATCTCGGAAAGGATGAAATACCTGCGTTATAACAACAAGGATACAATACAGTATTTCTGGCGTACAACACAACAGCAGGAAATTGATCTTATTGAAGAAGAACAAGGAAAATTCACTGCTTATGAATGTAAATGGGGAAAAAACATAAAGGTACGTTTTCCACAAACATTCACAGACAATTATCCTGTTACTGCAACATATATCGTATCGCCGGAAAATATCGAGGATTTTCTATTAGGCTAACCACAACTTTTTCTTAGCATATTGTTGTTCTTTTACAATCATCATCTGCATTTCTATGCTCGTCATTACCCTTCTGTTTTGTAACAAATTTATAATATTTTTGTTACAAAGCAGCACAAGAGAAACCCGATAAACATTGTGCATTTCATAAGCGTTAGCTTCAAACCCTTTAATCATCGGTGCTTATTTTGTATTCAATAAATTATTAAAGCATCAAAAACTAATAATGGTATGACACGAAAAACTAATAATCGTCTTGTTCAAAAAAAATTCCGTTAAAAGTTTGTTTATATACAAACCAACGTATAAAGGCGAACAAATCCACCCTGTTTTTAACCCTATTTTTTTGAAATTCAATTTTTCAAAATTTTTCAAACTTGCTATCAGAGCGAGTTTGAAACAATAATGAATTTTTCAGACAGTCAATTTGGGCATCAACTTTGTGTAAAGATATACGTTGGTTTGCTTACGAACATTGTGTCTGATGAAAAGAGATATACTCTTGAAACAAAAGAATATCAGACATGAGAAAAGCAATCGCTTATTACAGGGTATCAACCGAGCGTCAGGGGGAAAGTGGATTAGGGCTTGATGCCCAAAAGTATGCAGTAAAACACTTTGCACAGGCAAATGGTTATTTGGTAACGGATGAATTTATTGAAATAGAATCCGGTAAAAAAAGTAACAGACCGCTATTGCAATGTGCATTAGAGAAATGCCAAACAAACGAGGCTCTTTTGCTTATTGCAAGACTGGACAGGTTAGGAAGAAATGTTGCATTTATATCCAGACTTCTTGAGTCTCACGTAGAGTTCAAAGCAGTAGATAATCCTCATGCAGGAAAGTTGGTAGTTCATATAATGGCTGCTTTTGCAGAGTACGAGCGAGACGAAATTAGCAGGAGGACAAAAGCAGCCTTACAGGCAGCGAAACAGAGAGGTACAGAATTGGGCAAAAACGGCAAATATGTATTGTCGAAAAAGAATAAGGATGATGCCGATTTTTTTGCCCAATCTATGAAGCCGATAATTGCAGACCTAAAAGAAAATGGCATAAAAACAGTAAGGCAAATTACTACAGAGCTCAACAAAACAAAAGTACCTACATTCAAAAATGACGGGAGTAAATGGCACTTGAGTACTGTACAAAACCTTCTGAAAAGACTTAGGCAGCAAGAATAATAAAAGAGAAATAAATAAAACTATTTTTTGACCATATAAAACAATATAAAATTTATGCAATGTACTGAATGTAACTCCGACAATGTACAGCGGTTGAGTGTTATTTACGAATCCGGCACACAACAAATCAACACCACAAGCAATTCCATTGGTAGCAGTGTAGGCGTTGGCAGAGGTTTCGGATTAGGAGTCGGCTCTGCTACAACAAAGACAAAAGGAACATCACAATCCTATCTTGCAGGAAAGGCGGCGCCACCCAAAAAGAAATCTTTTATTCCTGCTCTTGTAATAACAGGTATTGGGGTTGTCGGATATGCAATCGACTTTTTGAATATTATAGTTGTATTGCTTCCTGTAGCCCTTTCTGCATTCTTGGCATACAGAGCCTTCAATGTATAATAAAGAAGAATACCCGCCAAAATATCAGAAATGGATTAAATCGTGGCATTGTAATAAATGTGGGGCTATTTATACCATATAATATGCACATTCATAAGCAAAAAATAATGAAACATATTGATGGCGTATCTGATTATCCTGCTCATCGCTTCTGTTGTTGTTCTCGTAATTATTTCTAAAACATTATTTTAAATTATCGTATCCAATAAAATGAAACAAAATATTATCTATTCTATATTGCTGTTTTGTGCTTTCTTAGGTTTTACGGCTACAGCACAGCAATCGTCCGGCAAAGAAACGATTGCAGTCTATCACTTCACTTCTTCGTATGGACATAGTTACGATTATGCACTTGGTGTTGGCAACGCCATTGAAGCAGGAATTCTGCGCTCTAACCGCTTTACTGTTGTAGAGCGGACACGGTTTGGTGCAATAAAAGAAGAAGATAAATTTAAAGAGGCAAATACTGCCGAGATAGTAAACAGAGCCTCTAAACTTGGCGCAAAAACTCTGGTAACGGGTCATATAATAGGTATATCTTACGGTGACCTGCTTAACAGTTCAGGCGTACCGAATGGTCGTGAGTATATTGAAATAAGTGTATCCTTCAAAATTATTGATGTTGCTACATCAGAAATCAAAAAAAGCGAAACTATCCGTGGAAGAGGTGAAGGAAAAAACCGTGCCGAAGCTGTACAAAATGCTTATGCCTCACTTGATAAATTAGGTAGAGCCCATATCGGTGATTATTTGCCACAGATATTCAAATATATGTCTTCTGTAACCATAGAAAACAGGAAAAAAGGAGATTTTCTGAAAACCTTTAAAATATGGGGCGGTTCTAAAGATGGTCTGAGTGTCGGGGATGTCGTTGTCATTAACCAAATAAGCTATCTGACCAATCCCAATACAGGTAAAAAAGTTGAAGAGAAAAAAATGCTTGGTATGGCAAAGATTGATGAGGTTAACGGTGAGTCAACGGCTACCTGTACCATCTTAAACTGGCAAAAGAACGGAAATGTCATCTTACAACTGCTGAATAATAATCCCGAGAGTATTTCTCTGGAATATAAAGGGCAGTATTACGAATACAAATCCCTTTGGGATATGTTAGGGAATTAAATAGTGTCACAAAAATAAAATCAATTATAAAATGAAACGACTAAAATTTATTATTTCGAGTGTTCTTATTCTAACAACAACTTTAATAAATGCACAACAATATGAATTGGGGGCATCTGTTGGCGTTCAAATGCCTACGGGCGAATTAAAAGATGATGAACTTAAAACCGGATTTGGGTTCAATTTGTCTGCCCGTCAATTTGTATCTCAAAATGTAAAACTTGGTATCAATTTAGGCATATCACGCTTTGCTGACGAAACCAGTTCCGATTATGCTGTAAGAATAACTACGGTAACGGGAGGAATTGAATATTATCTGACAAACGGAAAACTAAAACCCTTTATCGGTACGGATATTGGTTTTTATAACGATGCTTGGGTTAACAATGCAGGAGGCACAAAACAGGTTGATAAAATTATGCTGTTCGGTCTTTCCCCTAATATTGGTGTTAGCTATACCGCTACCGATAATATTTTGCTTACAGGTGGTTTTAAATATAACTATGCGTTTATGCCTGCGGAATACCCTGTTACGTGGTGGGGGGTCAATGTCGGTATTGCTTTTTCATTAGGAAAGTAAAAATAAAATAGAAAAAATCATTTTCAAACTAAATAAAAACAATTCAAATTATGAGAAAAATTAAATGGCTTGCTGGGTTATCTATTATTTTATCGGGGTTAGCATTTCTCACTTCTTGTGACAAAAAGAATGATGACAACAACTCTAATAATAACAACCCAATATCAATTGACACAACTAAAATTATTGGAAAGTGGATAATGTACGAGATTGTTGAACAATTTTCACAAAATAATCAGATAGTCAAACAAGACACATTTGAACTTGAGGATATAGAAAAAAGTGGGTGGGATTTTAGCTCAAATGGGCAATTAACAATATACTCATATGAGAACGGAGTATCCGATACATTAAAGCACTTCTACAAATTTGTACATAACTATTCAGCAATTAGGGTTTTTGAAGAGGATAACATTAATGTCCTAGCAGTAGATTCTTTAGCAATTCTTGAACTTACCGATGAAAAGCTATCGCTTATATACATTACAGAAATCGTTGAAGAAAATAACGAAACATATGATGGTATTGGCATAGCCAATTTCAAAAGAAATTGATAATAGTTTATTTTATATTTCAACTACACAAAAACTGAAGATTGATAATAAAATATTAGCCACTTAAAATTAATTCTATGATGCTTCCTGAAAGAAAGACAATACAAATCTTCTTTCATGAAGCATCATTTTATTCCATCTCCCACCCTCTGTTTTTCTTACGGGTATTATTATTGTTCCATTTGGGCGTAAGCTCCTGTTTGGTCCTGTTTTCCTCGCTGGGACACCCAAGTCAGAAATTGAACAAATTTGCCAAAA
>CAYUXT010000065.1:0-10161 GCA_964448955.1 uncultured Taibaiella sp.
CCCTAATGCAATGCTACGATGCAATACAAAGCAAGGCTTATGGCTGTACTGTTGGCATGGCAGATGTCTTGTTAGAGGATATTAAAACGCAATTACTCGCCAATTATCAAGATACAGAGCATCAAGAAGCTATTGCCGAGTTTTTGACAGCGAAAAACAAAAGCGATGAGTTGTATGCAGCGAAGTGCCTTAGCGGTAAGTTGCAGATATTAGCTTAAAATATTGTGGAGAAATAAAAGCTCCCGACTTCATTACGGTTGGTTTCTCAGGCAAACCGTAAACGATTAGGTGCTAACACACCACAGCCGAGAGCATAGCTCTTGGATGGTGTGTTAGCACCTAATTTATTATTTGCCTGAGAGGCAGCAAAAGTAGTCATTAAATCACATATATAGTAAATGAAAGTACAGTTAAAAACGCCGATTAGCTACTATGGCGGTAAACAGAGTATGCTAACGCACATATTGCCTTTAATTCCGGCACATCAAATTTATTGCGAGCCATTCTTTGGCGGTGGTGCAGTTTTTTGGGCAAAATCGCCCATTAAAACTGAAATTATTAACGATTACAACGGAATGGTCGTTAATTTCTATCGCCAATTAAGAGAGAATTTCACAGAGCTAAAAAAAGTAATTGATGCTACACCCTACAGCCGTGAGAGCTATAAACAGGCAATGGTTGTATATGACCACCCTTATATCTTTAATGAGCTAACAAAGGCTTGGGCGTTTTGGGTTGGTACAATACAGGGTTTTTCAAATAAAATAGGCTCTTGGAGGTCATCTCAACCAAGAGCGAAAGAGTCTTTGCTTAATAGCAATAAGAAGTTGCTTATTAACGAAGATATGAGCGAACGGTTAAATCTTGTCCAAATTGAGAATATAGATGCAGTAGATTTGATTAAAAGAATGGACAGCCCGGATAGTTTCTTTTACATCGATCCGCCGTACGTAGGAGCCAATCAAGGACATTATGGCGGATATAGCCAACAACATTTTGATGAGTTGTTGGAGTGTTTGTCCAGCATTAAGGGAAAGTTCTTATTGAGCAGTTACCCTAATGATAATCTTGCCAAATTTGTTAAAAGGAATAAGTGGGTAAGTCGTGGAATTGAGATGAATTTAACGGTAAGTATGACCGTAGGCAAGAAGAAGACAGAGCAATTGACGGCTAATTATCCAATTTAATTAATGTTTAAAGGGGCTGTAAAGCCCCTTTAAATTTAGGCAATCGAATTTGTTATAATTAGGACAGAAATTCACGTTCGTAATCACGTCCACGAATTTGTTATAATTAGGACGTTTTGTTTTTTACTTTTGGACATTTCGTTTTTGCGGATATACAATGAATTATAGTCTAATCCATTGCTTTGTATATTAAAAAGTATATTTATCTTATTACTTGCTTGTTGCTTTTGGTTTGCGCATAATAGCAAAAATCTCTATTACAAAACCAATAATCACTAAAATCGGTGCTAAGGTTATTCTTCTGAAACTGTAAATTTCAGCTTCGTTAAATGTATTAGCAGGGTCGGAGCTTTTGCCGCCAGCCATTAATATAAATCCTAAAATTAATACTGCTAATCCGGCAAACATAAGATAGTAATTTGTTTTGTCGAATAGCATTGGTTGGTTATTGCTGTTGTTTGAATTTTTGCTCATATTGTTTTATATTCTTAAACCAAAAGTAGGGATTTTTAATTAAATTTTATCGTCTATTAAATAATTATTGCGTTCGGGTGCATTTCGTACTACTAATTCTGCCAAAAATCCGGTTGTAAAAAAGATACAACCCATTATCATACAGGTAAGTGCTATAAAGAACGGCGGACGATTAGTAAGTGAATAATCGGTAAAAATAAATTTTGCAACAACCATATATAAGGTAATTACAAAACCTATAAAAAACACCAAAGAACCTAATAACCCGAAAAAGTGCATCGGCTTTTTGCCAAATCTTCCAATGAATTGTACGGTCAATAAATCTAAAAATCCGTTGACAAATCTTTCCCAACCAAATTTACTAACACCATATTTTCTTGCTCTGTGTTGTACTACTTTTTCGCCAATTTTCTTATAGCCTGCAGCTTTGGCTAACACCGGAATATAACGGTGCATTTCGCCATAAACTTCTATACTTTTTACTACTTTGCTGTTGTAGGCTTTTAGTCCACAATTAAAATCGTGGAGCTTTATACCACTCATACCACGCGTTACTGAATTAAAGAATTTAGAAGGCAGATTTTTGGTAACAGCATTGTCGTAGCGTTTCTTTTTCCAACCGCTTACCAAATGGTATTTTTCTTCTGTAATCATTTGGTATAATTCCGGTATTTCATCGGGGCTGTCTTGCAAATCGGCATCCATGGTAATGACTACTTTGCCGCGAGTAATTTTAAATCCTTCGTTTAGTGCTGCACTTTTCCCGTAATTTCTTTGAAACTTTATACCTCTTACCGATGCGTTTTCTTTCGCTAAGTTTTGAATTACCTGCCAACTATCGTCTGTGCTGCCATCATCTACGAAGACAATTTCGTAATGCAATTTATTTTCGAGGCATACCTTATCTATCCAAGCTGCTAACTCAGGTAAAGATTCCTCTTCGTTGAGCAATGGCACAACAATGGATAGGTCCAAAAAACTAATCTGGTCTGCAACTTGCATTTCGTTGTATGTGGTTTCGTGTTTCAAGTTTATTTTTAAAATTCTACGGAATTAGATTTTCTTCTTAATACAGCTGCAATTATTAATCCTACTATACTATATCCAATTATCCAAGTGGCAATGCCTTGTAAATGTGTTTTTATAGAATAGTTTTCGGGACTTTTGGCATTATCTCTTATTTGTTCTATTAGCTGTTCTATGGTTTCTACTTGTGCCGGTTGGGCATTTTCCGCTACTCCTGCTAATAAATTTACATAAGATTCTGAATATACTTGTACAAATCCGGGATTAATAAAGTTCAAATAAATGTACGTTGTTAAATTGTATGCAAGTGCTGCAAATAAAATAACTATAAAAATTGGTTGAAATAATTCTTTTATTTCTGCTACGCCTCCTAATTCTCTTCGTTTTTTAATTCCTGTACGCACCATCATAATTATCATAAATACAAAGGTTAAAAACAGTACTAAAAAAAAACACATTTGCTTTTCTACTAAAAATGTATTTCTCAACATTATCGTTAGTATTAAAACTATCGCTGTAATAATGCCGTATTTTACTCCTATATTTTTCATAATAATTAATACTTATACAAGTGTTGCTTTTCCTGTAATTTCTGTTCCTAACAAAGGCGAATTGATGCCTTTTGATTTTTTAGATTTTTTGTCAAAATTCCATTTTTCTGAAGGCGAAAATACAGTAAGACAGGCACTCGCTCCTTTTTCAATTTTATTTTCGGGCAAATTAAATATTTTTCTTGGATTTTCACTGAGCAATTCTACCCATCTTTCTTCTTGAATATGCGGAGCAGCGGCTATAAGCATTGAATACGTTGTTTCTTGTGTCATCATTCCCGGCTCTGCATATTCAAACTCTTTGGCTTTTGCGTCCCATTCTTGTGGTCTATGGTGGCTGGCTATGCAGTCGATAGTACCGTCTTCTAATGCTTTAATAAGTGCTTTACGGTCGCTTTCGCTGCGTAGTGGCGGATTGAGTTTAAAATTACTGTCGTATCCTTTCAGTACTTCGTCGGAGTAGAGTAGATGGTATGGTGTTACCGAACAAGTAACATTGAGTTTTTGTTTTTTGGCTTCTTTTATCAATTTTAAAGATGCCGCCGTACTCACTCCCGAAAAGTGTAATCGAGACCCCGTATATTTTAATAATTCTAAATCTCTATATATCTGAATGGTTTCTGCTATTGTAGGTATTCCGGGCATTCCGAGCGATACGGAATTAATCCCTTCGTTCATTAATCCGCCTTTTGCCAAAGATGCATTTTCCGGAATTTGGATAAGGATACCATCAAATATTTTTACATACTCCAATGCTTTGAGCATTACTTGAGCATTCTGTATAGGATGCCAACCGTCGCCAAAAGCTATGGCTCCGGTATGGTGCATATCTAACATTTCGGCAAGGTCTGCACCTTCTATATTTTTGGTAACAGCACCCGAAATATGTAGATTTACTTTATTACCTTTTGCTTGCTTACTGATGTATTCCACTACCGATTTAGTAGTAACGGCAGGTTGTGTATTAGGAACAATGATTACATCTCCAAAACCTCCATTAGCCGCCGCCGCCAAGCCACTCGTTATAGTTTCTTTGTGTTCGTAGCCAGGGTCGCAATAGTCTGCCATTACGTCCACCCACGAAGTGCTTACAAATAAATCTTTGCCCGAAATGGTTTGTTTGGCTTTAACGCTAAGGTTTTTGCCGATAGAAGAAATAACTCCTTTTTCAATAAAAACATCTGCCTGCTTCTTATGATACGAAGATGCGGAGCAAATTATGGTTGCATTTTTGATTAAAAGCGACATACGGCTGCAAAAATATAAAAGCAAGCGAACATTATTTAATTTTTTTTAGCGTAAAACTTACATATATATCAATTATCGGTATTGTTAATATGGAAAATGTGTGCAATGTATTGTTGTTAAGTTTCGTTTTCGTAATAGATTTTGTAATATTTTCGTCCGTTTTCGTCAATTCCTTGCTCTATCATCTCTCTATTTCCGTGAATATAGATATGGAAATTTTTGTCAAGTTTTTTAAACTTTATAAATCCCCTCAATCATCCTCCAAATTTCCAACTCCACACTTTCATCATAATTTCCTGTTGCTCTTACTTCATCAACTATACTTTTTGTTTTTTCGGTTATCAATTTCAAAATTGATTTTTCGGGAATGATAAACGGAATTTTCTTGATGTAATTCGCAGGATTATTGGCTGACGGATTGATGGTTCTTATCAATTTATTACAAGTTGGCGAATTGAAAAAAGCCAATAAATAATAAGTCAAACTTTCATCTTTTGGGAAAATGCCTACAATGCTTTGGTCGAACAATTTATTTTCAATCAAAGAAGCGGTAATGCTTGACGAACTTATCATCGGTACACCAATTCCGAATTTAAAATAATATTTTGGGTTTTGAAATCTTGATTTTTTGTCGGTTTTGTAATGTTGTACGGCTTCTTCGCTCCAATTCATAAACCAACTTTCGGGCTTCAAATATTTGGTATTTCCACCTTTTACGATTGGCAAAAAATGTTGTTCATTTTCAATTCCATTTAAAATATCAGTATTGTTTTTATAATCTGTATTGATACTTTCAAGTTTTACTAAATCATAGTTTTTCCCATTCTTCAACTCCAGACTAATGACTTGTAAAAATCGTTTATCATCGCCCGAATAAAATCCCGTAACGCAATCAGCAATATCTCCAACCTTTAATTTTGATTGATTGATGAGTTTTAGCACATTACTGTTTTCTGCAATCAAAAAGGCGTGGTCGGGATTGTTTAAAACATCTTCTTGCTTGAAAGAATACGTTTTTAAGTTCTCTTTACCAATATTGTTTAGTTGTTCTACATCTTCAAAACCATTAATAACAGTGAAAGTGTTTTCTAAACATTGTTTATAATCGCTTTTCTTTCTTAATGTAATAATGGAAAGATTGGCATAGCCAAAATTCACTCCTGGGAAAAATGAAGATGGAAACAAAGCCAATTCCACAATTTGCGTTTTGCTCAAAATATGTTTTCTCAAAGCTTTGTGCATATGTAGATTGAGAAAAGTATCGGGAATGATAAAAGATAAAATCCCGTCCTCTTTCAATAGCTCAATACAACGATATAAAAACAAACCGTAACTTTCTTTGGCATATAATTCGGGATACATTTTTTTGAGAACAGTCCGCTTTTCGTAATCTTGCCACGCTCCATAAGGTGGATTGGCAATGATTTTATCGTATATGCCACCAAAGCAAGAATTAAAACCCAATTCTGAATCTAAAAGGGTATCACATTCCCGAATAGTTACATTTGGATAATCAGAAAATTTATCGTTTAAAACATCAACAGCGTTAGGATTAAGCTCGCAAATATCAATATGTGCAAATTCGTTTTCGTTCAATATTGCTTCCACAAATACACCATCTCCACCGCAAGGTTCCAATGTTTTGTCCGATGCTTGAAGTGATAATTGATTAACCATATAATCAACGATTGGTGTTGATTTGGTATAAAATGCCTGATATTTTCTTGCCTCGCTTATCATTACCAAAGTAAATATTGTAAAAGATGATTATCCGTTAAATGTTGCGTTGTTTCTGCATTGAAATCGTTAGCCCAATCAATATTATTTTCTGTCCAATGTTTTAAATCGTAACCAGAATATTCTTTGATTTTCTGATAGGCTTCATTTCCGCAATACGCTTCCCAAATTCCAGAGTTTTTCAATCTGTTGAAGTAGCTGTTATTTTCTTCTGCTCTTACAAAAAGCAAACATTTATAGTTGTCATCAAGGTTTTGGTAAATGGTAGCGACTAATAAAAGTCGGTTTGTGTTTCCTTTCTCGTTTGAACCAAATCCGCTTTTGAAATCAACTACATATTTTTGTTCATTGTAATTGAAATGCAAGTCTAATTCCAACTGAATTTCTCCCGATGTTACCAAACTCCAAACTTTTTCATAGTAAGATTTTAGTTCTTGTTTTTCTTTATCAGAAATACTAAGATTATCAATGTATTCAATAATTTCATTAGTTAATTTTTTCCTTACTTCCGAAAATAATGGGGGAATGAATAACGAAATATCATTGACAGGATAATAGAAACACAATTTGCAGAACGGGTCCCAAAGCTCGCCAACTCTTCTCGAAAAGTCCATATATTCATAAGGTCTTACAGAATTACGACTTTCAATCATTACAACGAAATTGCAATATGTTATCATCAATATTGATTCTAACTTTTCCTGATTTGTCCAATGTTCTTTTTCGGCTTTCTGTAATAAAGTCGTAATTATATTATCTTTTGTTTGATTTAAAGCTCGGTTAATTGCACTTGCTCTTTTGCTGAACTCAGTTTCCGAAAATTGAGATTTTATTTGTACCAAAAACTCACTCGCTCTATCTCTGAAATAGGCTAAAAGTTCTTGCTTATTGTTCTTTATGTTTTTATCGATATTCATTTTTTATTTTGTCGTCTTTCATATTTAATTTTTTCTTCTGCTACTTTCAGAATTTCCAGTCCGTTATCTTCATCTAACAATTGATAAGTTATTTTATCACTTAAATAACGAAGTTTTAATTCAGCTTTGTCGATATTGAAAATTCTTGAAATTCCGTCAATGATATGTTCATTTGCATTTCGTTCATTTTTTTCAATTTTGCTTAAAGTTGATGTATGATAAAATTTTAAGTAACTTACCAAACTTTATTTTTTATCATCGATGGTTTTGCTTTTGGATTATTTGTCCGAAATTAACAAATTGTTGTAATCTTTTAAAAATTAATTCCACTCTTTTTCATTTTGTCCCTACCTAATTTTTTTTACCTTTATGCTTTCTTATCTAAAATACTGATTTTATGAGCATATTAAGACCATTCAATTTGAATAAATGGATAGACGAACACAGGCATCTGTTGAAACCACCCGTTGGTAATCAGCAGGTATATAAAGATGTTGATGATTTTATAGTAATGGTAGTGGGCGGTCCTAATAGTCGTAAAGATTTTCATTATAACGAAACCGAAGAGCTTTTTTACCAACTCGAAGGCGATGTGGTGGTGCGTATTATAGAAAACGGTAAAATAGTACCAATAGAAATAAAAGCAGGAGATATGTTTTTATTGCCAGCCAAAGTGCCACATTCGCCACAGCGCGGACCTAATACCGTAGGTTTGGTAATAGAAAGAGTAAGAGCTAACGATATGCTCGATTCTTTTTCGTGGTATTGCGAAAATTGCTCTAATAAATTATACGAAAAATTTATGCCCGTTGCAGATATTGTTGCCGAACTTCCTCCGGTGATGAATGCCTTTTATGCCGACGAAGCCAAACGCACTTGCGATAAGTGCGGTACTGTTATGGAGCCTCCGGCAACATTAAAGTAAAATAATTATTGGCTGAATTATGGAATCTTTGATTTTTATAGTCTTTACAAAAAAATCAATGATGAAAAAAATAAGCTTAAAAATAAGTCTATTACTTTTAGTCGTTACAAGTATCTTATCTTGTAATAATAATAGAGATTATAGCGTTAGCGAAATGTCTTTAGATATGCCCGAAATTGCCGTAGCTGATGCTAAATATAGCGCAGCAGATGAGGCAACTTCTGAAAGTGCAAGTCCTTTAGCTGCAAGCGATATTGCCGATAGAATGTTGATAAAAAATGGTGAGTTAGAATTTGAAACAGATGATATACAATCTGCTTACCAATCTTTGATGCAAATCGTAAAAGAGAATAAAGGGTATATTGTAGAAGACAAAATTTATGATTATTCCCATCGGAAAGAGCACCGCATTGCTTTTAAAATTCCGGTAAATAAGTTCGATGCCTCTTTCCAACAAATATCTGATAATGCACCATCATTAAAACGCAGAGAAATAAATATACAAGATGTTACCGAAGAATTTGTAGATTTAGAAACCAGAATTAGCAATAAAAAAACTTTAGAAAAACGATATAATGACCTTTTGGCAAAAGCCAATAAAATAGAGGATATGTTGCAAATCGAAAAATCTATAAATGAAATCAGAACAGAAATAGAAACCTTAGAAGGAAGAAAAAAGTATATCCAAAACAATGTGAGTTATAGCACCATAAATGTAACTATTTATACCAATTCACAAATTAGTATTGCCGGAGAATCACATTGGATAAAAGCCTTTAAAAGCGGTTGGAAAGGCATTGTAGCTTTTGCTTTATTTGTTGTTAGATTGTGGCCCTTTATTATTTTATTAATAATTGGAGTAATAATATTTAAACGAGTAAGGAAAAATAAAAGAGCTAAACTATAGCTTTAGTGAAATAATTTCAATGCATTTTCACTTGTAATTGCAGCAATCTCTTTTATGTCTATTGCATAAATTTCGGCTAATTTTTTTGCAATTATCGGTATGTATGAAGGTTCGTTTCTTTTGCCTCTATATGGCACCGGAGCTAAGTATGGTGCATCGGTTTCTAAAACTATATGTTGTAAAGATATTTGTGAAAGCACAGAAGATAGATCGCTATTCTTAAAAGTTACCACACCCCCAATACCCATCAAAAAACCTAAATCTATAATCTTATTGGCTTGTTCTAAAGTGCCGCCAAAACAATGAAAAATGCCTTTTAACTTGCCATTTTGTTTGGCACTTACCATTTCTATGGCATCGTCTATGGAGTTGCGAGTATGAATAACAATGGGCAAATTAAGAGCTAAAGCCCAATCCATTTGGAGATTAAATGCTTCTTTTTGTTCTCGGACAAAAGTTTCGTCCCAATAATAATCCAAGCCTATTTCACCAATGGCTGCATATTTTCTTTGTGGTATATATTGTTCTATGGAAGACAAAACCTCTTTGTAATTTTCTTTAACATAGCAAGGGTGCAAGCCCATCATTGCAAAGCAGTTTTCGGGATATTTATCTTGCAAATGGTGCATAGAGTCTATGGTTTCCAAATCGCAATTAGGCATATACATTTTGGTAACACCTTCTGTTATTGCTGTTTGGATTACCTTGTCTATATCGTCATTAAATTGCTCGTCGTAGATGTGGGTATGGGTGTCTATAAATTGCATTATGATGTATTTGTATGCTGCAAAAGTCTTTATTTTTTTTACATTTCAACTAAATTATGTAATTTACATTTTATTTGAGTTTCAATATTTACAAAAAAATATTTAGATGAAGAAAAATTGTCTATTGTATTTAATGTTCACTATTGCTTCTATTTCATCTTATGCTCGTGGTTTAGATTTTATAGAAAATGTAGGACAATGGGACAATCCCACTCGATTTCAAGTTAATTTAGGTAATGGTAAATTTTACTTAACCGATAAAGGTTTTACATTCAATTACTTTAAACCGGAAGAACATATTAGTTATTACGAAAAATTAAAAAACTTAAATGAATTTGAAAACGAAACATCTATCCAACAAATCTTTAATAATACCAAAGTGAATTACAATAAAGACCAATAATTTCCTAAAAAGATATATT
>CAYUXT010000066.1:0-9902 GCA_964448955.1 uncultured Taibaiella sp.
TGAGTTACAAAAACTTTCTCTTTTTTTATATCGTTTAGGACGCTATTGGTATTTTTGCAAAAACTGAAATATATTCACGATAATCCGGTAAGTGCAGGATTAGTGAAGCACCCTTCTGATTATCATTATAGTACTGCTGCCATGTACTTAGATAATAAAGAAGATTGGGATTTCGTAACTGTATTAAATATATAAAATGTTGTTGGTGAAGAACACCAACTATGGAGAAAACCAAATCAATTTGGTTGCAAATTTTTGCATATTTACAAAAGCTGTTAACTCCGTTGTTAGTAAACAGCACCAATAACGGAGTTGGTGGCAATTTTGCGAAGCTTCTCACGCAGACAAAATCCGAACATTAAACTTGAATATTTCTGACTGAATAATTTGCAGAATTACCAATTTTGGGTAACTTTGGAGAAAGTTTTAAAGTATGAAAAATACATCAATATCACTTGGAAACTATTTTGACCAGTTCGTAAGTAGCCAAGTATCAGCAGGACGCTATAAAAATGTTAGTGAAGTTGTTCGGGCAGGGCTCCGACTTTTGGAAGACGAAGAAAGTAAAGTAATCGCTTTAAGAGCCGCAATTCAGAAAGGGTTAGACAGTCCAAGAGTTGAAAATTTTGACTTCAAGGAAAATTTAAAAAAACTAAAAGCGGAAAAAAGAAAAAATGGCTAAAGTTATTTTACGACAAGAAGCCATTGACGACTTGAATGGTATTTGGATTTATGCTCTTGAAGAATGGTCGGAAAAGCAAGCAGACAAATATTATGCGACTTTGGAATTTGCCTGTATGCAAATCGGAAAGAACCCAGAACTTGGAAAAGAATATGACGGAATAAACCGCAACTTACTCGGTTTGAGAACAGGAAAGCACATAATCTTCTACCAAGTTATTTCAAAAGGTGAAATTGAAGTTATCAGAATAATGCACGAACGAATGGACTTGAAAAACAGACTGAATGAATAAAAACTGCCTCCAACATCGTGGCAATAGGCGGGACGAAGTGCTACTATGAAACTCTTTACTAAATTTGAACTATCGTACTTCTGTGCTAAAAAATGCCCGCCCATCGCCAATACGCGGCTCGTAACAACGGAGTAAATTCCGTTAAACTCACTTTGTGCTCTTGGGTAATAAATGTTATATTTGTGAAAGGAATAAAATGTTGTTGGTGAAGAAAAGCAATAGTGGAGGAAATAGCTTTTACCACTACCATTTTCATTAATTCACGCTATCCACAGTATCTATACTATCATTTCTCTGCCACATAAAGTAGTCAATGTCGCCGTCGTTGTCGTAATGTGCCGATACACCCGTAGCTACTTTGTTACAAGAGAATATATGGTAATTAGCGTCAGCAAATTTGAATAATAAATTGGTGGCTTCTATCTCCACTAAATTTCCTTCTACAGGATTTAAAAATTGCATTTGTTGTGGTGGGTAATAAATATTTTCATCGGGATTGCCTTTGAGTTTATAGTATTTATTATCCGATAATTTACAAATAATACTTACCGTTTTTTTGTCTTTTAAGGTATGCTTTAGAATGCTTGTATATTCATTGGTATTGTTGCCACAAGGGTTTTTAATGTATAGATTTTTTAATTGCTCGTCCATTCCCATAGAGCCGATAATTACTTTACGGATATGCGATTTTAGCTGCGTCATTTCTTTGGCATACTTACTAATATCTGCCAATACAGTTTTTTGAATAGCTGCATAATCTGCATTATTGGTTAAGAAATTTTTGTTTACATAAACTTCTAATTCGGCATTACCCCAAAAATAATCTTTAAAAGTTGCATCTTCTTTTAATAGCTTTCTACTTTCGGAAATATTACCTTGTTTGTCCACCACAATATTGTAAATAGTATTGTCTGCTGCTCTAAGCGAAGTAGTGGCATTACGGCTTCCAAAAATATCCATTCTGCCAACAGTTTTACCCTCTGCATCTCTTATCGTTACATTATCGGTAACGCTGTATAGTCTTTCTAAATTGTTGAATTTACTGTATTGCATAAACACATAACCACCAAAAGAAAGAAGTGTAATAACTACAAACAACAGCAAATATTTTTTACCCTTTTTAGGTCGATTATATTTTTGTTCTTCTATATGTGGAGATGTATATGGCGGTGGTGTCGAAATTATTTTTTCGGGTTGCGGCGTGCTTATTGGCGGATTTAAAAAGGCATTGATTTCAGATTGTAATTGTAGCTCTGACCAGCCCCACTGCTGTGTCATATTGCGTAAGTGCGTTATTATATCTTCTTCGGTAATTTGCGCCCAAGATTGTAATAATTCTTGCGATGGAGCATTGCCGGTGCGTTTCCGAAATAAGTGAGCTATAAATGATTGTATATTTCCTTGATTAATGCGCATCTTTATTTATTGAAATTTTTGTCTAATAATTTTATCATTACATCATTGGGTACGGGTACTGCTTCGTTTTTGATTACAAATGTAGCGTCTATTTTATTTTCATTTTTATCAAACTTAATTTTAAAACCATAATCGCTTAAACCTAAGTCTAAAATTTTATCGTTGCCATTATAAAAATCTCGTGTTACGGCACCGGCATTAGTCATTTGTACTTTTAATTTATCTTTTTCAATAGTGCTTGTAATGCTTTCTCCATAAGCGTTTCGTAATAAATTTACAAAGGTGTCCACAATAATATAATTAAAATGTTCTTCATTAAATTCTGCGTTGGCAATATTGCTAACTTGTTTTATTTCTTTTCTATTCACAGTATATTTTACCCACAGCATACCTGCAACAATGATGCCTACGGTAATGAGCAAAATAATAATTTTATGGGTTGCGCTCTTTTTCATTATTGATTAAAATATTGTTGGAATGATTGTGAAGCTATGGTTTGATTAATTATGTCGAACACTAAATTCCAATCGAAATCTTGTGTATTGTCGGTAACGAAATACAGTGCATAAACTTTTGCATTACCAATATTTGCAGCTTGCGTTAAATCTTTATCTGCAATAGTGATAATAAGTCTTCTTGAACTTTTTCTGCCCGATGCTTGTTCGTTAATAGTTCCTGTTTTGGAGTAGAAAAAATATTTATTGTGTTGGGCGGTAATGGACTGTAATCTTTTTGCCGTACCCTTTGTAATTACTTGTTTCATTCCTTCAAAAATATTGGCAGCTAAAAACTGTTGGTAATTATTATGCCAACTTTGGTCTATCCACCATTGTGAGGGAGGTAATTGTTGTGGTACTATGCTGAGTTGTAAATTATTATTTTGGCTAAACATAGACAAGTACATTTCCGTCATTTTGTAAGGCGTAATCCTAAATGGATAGCCACCGAGTGATGCGGTCATTACGCCTAAGTTAAAATTTTGATGGCGTTCTGTATGTGCGCGTTCTGCTTGCAAAAAATAACTTTCTTCGGGAAAGCTCCACAAGTATCCGGTATTTTTATTTTTACTTAAAATTTCGGAAAGATAAGGATCTACAAAATTAACCCTATCGTTTGTAGTAGCCATTCTGTCGAGTTTATCTTTATCTTTTGTTCTGAGTCCCAAATTAGTTTCAAAGCCATTAGCTAAGAGCGAATTTTCATTGCCGAAGTAAGATTTATGTGTAGCACTTTTGTCTGTAAGAGGCCAAGCCTTGTCGCCAAAATTCTTTAAGTAATAATTTTGTGTTTTAAAATTTACAATAGGGAAATTATTGTTTTTTCCTCCTTGTGTTGTCAGTACATTGCTTAGGCTGTACTTATCATTTTGTAAAAAATCTTCTTTGGTATAAGCACCCAAAAACATATACAAGGCATGATAATAATTGCTCGAATGTGCAATAAAAGCAGGTATATCCATCGAGCCGAAATAATGCTCATCGTTTTTCCAAGGCTTAATTAATTTAAGTCCTGCAAAGTTTTCTCTATCGCCTGCCGGTGATGTAAATTGGAGTTGTTCCCAACCTGCATTAACCTGAGATGCTACAATTGCGGCAGTTAAAGGTTTTATAGATGAGCCTGGTCCGAGATAGAGATTAAGTAAGTTTCTATTTCCCCATTGGTCTCTTTCGTTTTTGGCATTACTATAAAAGAAGTGTTGTCGTTGCAAGGCAAAAATGGTGCTTTGGTCGTTAGGGTCAATGATTTTTCTATTGCTTACATAATCGTTCATTAGCCTAATGTGTCCGTTGCCGTCGGCAGCTATTACACTAAAATTAAAATGTGTATTTCTTTTGCCGAAAGCATTGTTAGCACTTGCTTGTATAGCTTTATTTACTATCGCGGATAGGTTGTAGTCTAATGTTATATAGCTATTGGCAAGCAACATACTATCGTTGCTATAAGCATTACGAATGGCGTTAGCATAACTATAAATCCAAAAATTATCGCTGCGTAAAGGATAAATGATTTTGTAATTGCCATTTATCCATTTATTGGTAGCATATTTATTCCCTTCCGATTGGAAACCCAACTGGTGTGTATTGTTGTTTTGATAAATGGTTGCCATATCGTCGTATTGCAATGTGGTGGCATAAGACGTAGCATTTTGTATCATATTTTTTTGTGCATTTTTGTAAACAAATACACTCGTTTTATCGCTGTGCGCATTAATAATATTTAAGATGCTGACATTATCGTGTGCGCCTTTTACCCATTGTTTTGGTATAATGCCCAACTGATAATTTGCAACTGGATTATGAGTAAAGTAAGGTAATTGAATTTGTTTTTTCTCTTTGTTGATGTGTAGTAATGCCGTTGCTGTATTGTTATTTTGTATTGATTCTACAATATTTCCTTGCCATATTTTTCTGCTTTCTATTGGAGGTAATTCTAAATACAGATTTTTGTTGTACACTGCATTGTATCTGCCATTATCGTACACCATAAACAATGGATTGCTGAGCTGAAATGCAGTAGCAGGTTTTTGGATTAAATTATTTAGAATGCTCTTAGTATAATTATCGCTAACAACGTCATTTTTTAAACTTACAAAATTGGAATCTTTAGCTAAAATATTGATGAGTTTATTGTAGGTTATCTTTTCTTTTTTGGCATCTAATTCATCTTGAATATTCGTTAAAATACCGTTTAAATCCTTTTCTACATATTCTTTTGTAGTTTCCATTACAATAGAAAAGTTATCGTTATTGAGTTCGTTTTCTTTTACCGTAGTAAGTGCAAAAATGGCTATAAGTGCAATAAATAGAACATAACGAATACTATTGTTTTTTACATCAACCTGAAACGAATGTTTGGGAGTTGGTTGTTGCATAAGCGTAATAGCCCAAAGCAATAATGGCATCAGCACGCTGAGCTTACTGGTAAGACTTAAAAATGGAAAATCTTGCCCGAAGAATACAAAGCGATTAGTAGCGGTTAGCCAGACAAATAATGCTATGGTAAATAAAATAAGCAATGGAATTAATCCTGTATAACTATCGGTATCTCTCTCTTCTGAGAGATTATTTACAAGGGTAAACTTATAAGCCAATAAATACAAAACCATTGGCAATGCTAACAATACAAGTATCAAGTACATCGTAAAGTTACCCCATTCGCTAATAACATATCGGGCAAGCACCACATCTCTTGTTTGTGTAGAATAATCCACACCGATGCGCGAATGTGCTCTAAGGTTTATGGTTTCGCTATTGTCGTAAGGTTTGGAGATATAAGAATTAATGAACCATTGGTTTTCGGCGGTTTCTATAATTTTTTGTGTTTTAAAAGAAGTGTATTCGTTGGCTTGCAGTAGTTCGTGTATGGGTTGATAAATAATAGATGCTCTATACTGTACGTGTTTTACCACATCAGCCATTTGTTGGTCTATCCATTTATTACTTGCCGGTATGGCGGCTAATAACCCAACCACAACAGTAAGCGCAGCACAGATTTTTATTATTTTTTTGTTGTGGATTAATGCTTTTAAAATTAGTGTAGTAATTAATAATGCAGCAAAAAACACCCAAACTTTGTAAGTAAGTAAATAATAAAATATTGGTTTAACCGACAGTAAAGTCAAGTATATTGCTAAAGACAATAGCGCGTATATCCAAAAGTTTTGTGGGGCAAACAGCCTATTGGCTATTGTAATATTAGTATTGGCTAATGGTTTTTTAAGGAAATTAATTAAAATGTTTTTGAGTAGTAAAAACAAGAAAAATAAAATGGCAAATCCTCTGTCGGTAAGTGCAAAAAACACTAAGGTCGTAAGTGTAATAAATGTTGTTGGATTTTTGAAGAAATAAAAAACATAAGCGTGCAAATGTTCTAACCATTTTTTCTTACCGCCGTATAACAATGGCTTGGGCTGGTATGTATAAAGTGCATTGGCTCTGCCGGAATAATACACATAAGCGATAATGGGTAATAATATGCTTACAATTCTGGTTAGAATTTCTATGTGCAATATTTTTTTGTTTAGTATAAATAATACAAAACAAGCAATCATAAATGCAGCATACTGTAAGTTGATATTGCTTAATTTAGGATTTATTTTTTGCCAAATTGTATTAAAATCCGGAATGCTATTTTTAAATTTTCCTTTTCTGTAAATAATTAAAATAGCGACCATTCCTAATATCCAAATAACGGTAAGCGGTATGGGTAATTGTACTCCCAAATTGAAGTCGAAGTTGAGTAAGGTGTTTTCGAGTTCGTGCTTAGAGATGTTTTCTAATGGTGGGAAAGTAGCTAATCGCCAATACATAATAAACCTCAAAACTGCCAATGCCATTATTGCAGTTAATATTATCGGCTCTATACGTTCTAATTTTTTTCCAGGAAAAAATACTTGTAAAATAACGAATGAAAGAAAAATAATAGCCAAATAAAAAACAGATTTTTCGGTACTAAATCCATTATCACTAAAGTCTCTTACTTGAAAGATATATTGGTGTTTTCGGTCTTTGGTTAGTAATGCAAATTGTTGCTGACTTACTTGATGGTTAGCGTTAGAGGCATTAAAGTCTGTAACATACAGCTCTAATGCTGTATTGGGCTGACCAGAAAAATAATCGATACTACCATTAACCGAAGATGGCGTGGAAAGCTGATAAGTATTAAATAAAAATCCTTCTTTTAAATCGTTGTCTATAATGCGGTCGAAATCATTAGTAACGAATCTAATGTTTTTATTCCCTGCTTGTTGCTTGCCGGGGCTTTTGAGCATATAAGTATTGGGGTAATCAAAATACAAGGCATAATTCATTTTGCCTGTGTTCGGTGCATTGCTGTTGTCGTATTTGTCGATGTATAATTGTTTTCGGTGATTAGCAAAACCGATATAAAATTTCTGTGCTAAACTTATGTCTGCATTGTTGCTGAATTGTGGCGATACGGTTTGTCCGTCGATGGATACGCTAAACTTATTGTCAAAAAGATTTTTTCCCGGAAAAAATCTATACTGTTTTTTATCGTTATCGTAATGGGCTAAAAAATAGCTATCGCCTAACTCTTGAAGCATTGCCTCTAATACTTGATAGCTTTCTGGTTTTTCAGAAGAAAATGCACGAGCATTTAATAACAATTCAAAAAGTTGTTTGCCGGCATTAATTTTAGAAGTAAGAACAGTAATTTTATCTTGATAAGGAGCTTGAAGATTCCACTGTTCCAGCATTTCTTTGTTTTTTGCGGTAAGTGAAATGTCGAATTGCAAGCCGTCTTTTTGGTCTGTAAATATTTTTTTGAAAAAAGAAATTTCATTTTCCTTAATAGCAATGTTTACATCAAAATCTGCATTACTCAAGCGAAAAGATTGTGTAATATTTTGCGGAAAAATATTATTGAGTAAAGCGGCTTTTCTGCCTTCAATAGTTTTAAATACAGGAACAAAAAATTGATTAAATTGTATCGTTGATGTTTCTCCTACGGTAGAGATGGCGATACTCCCCGATTGTGCATTACTATCGGTAGAAGTGCTGTGCAAATTAAGCTTATTATCGAAAGTAATCCCTGTATTGCTTATTCCGTGGTAGTCATTATTCAGAAACCAAGTTTTGTTGCCCATTGGGTCTGTGGTAGTTTTAATGCACCATATTCCCAATATAAACACTATTGCCAGCAAAGAAAATTTAAGAATGTTCTCCCATTTTTTACCGAACAAAAAAAGCCGATGACCAATGTGCGGGTCTTTGCTAATGTCTTTGCTTTTTTTCTGAAATACGCTATTTACAATATCTTCTAATTGCAGCTGTACCACAAAATATACGATAATGGCAATAATGCTCAGGCTCAAAAACCAACTGATAACACTGCCCCACAGAACATTTAAAACGATAATAATCGCAGCGATAATAAATGTGTAAACATACTTTATCATTACAGGTCTTTTAATTTATAGCCGTGAATAATGTAGTTGTCTAAATCTTTAATGCCTAATTGTTGAAGTATAGAAATGGTTTGCCGGAGATTAGATGGTGTTTTATCTGTTGGTGTATCTTTTGTTAGTTCGGGGTAGTTATTGTGGTCTGATTTTTCGTTGAGCAGTGTATGAATATTAGTGATGTCGTAGTTTTGGCGTTTCGATAATTTTTCTCTTGTAATGGCACTGTATTGAATAGCAGCAATGGTAAGCATTTTAAATATTTCGGAATGTTTGCCGCCATCTATTGCTTTTTGTAGTGGCAACACTATATTTTGAAATGCAGCTTTGTAATATAGCATATCGTTATCCAAAGATTGTTTCCCTTCTTTTAGATTGTTTTTTAGAGTTGCAATATTTTGTTTCAGGACTTTGTTGTCTTCTCTTAGTTTGTCGTATTTCTGTTTGAGTTGTGTAATGTTTACGTTAGATTTTGTTTTGGCTTTCGCTTGTTTTGGAGTTGGCGATTCTTCCTCTTTTTGAATAGGTTGGATAGGCTCTTCTTCCACCTCTATTTCGCTGTTGTTACCATTTAATTTTTTGGAAATAACAAAACCCAATACTACACCTGCAATAGGCAGTAATACCCACCAATACCAATTATTAGATTTGCCCGAAGGTGTAGTGCCTTGAGCGTCTTGCGCATTTACCAAAATTTCTTGTTCGGTTTCTAAAGGCGTATCGTTAGGCGGAGTATTATTGTTTTGCGCATTTAATTGCCAGCACAAAACAATAGCCAAAAACAGGAGCAGTAGATGTTTCATATATTAAGATGATGAATTAACGAAAATGGTTACAGTTTGTAATTTTAATTTAAATTATTAAAATACAAAAATAGGGAAAGGGAATTTTAATTACTGACCAATATTATTTCTTGAGATATTTTAGATTACAAAATCATATCTTTACGCACTTAATATTAAGCAAATGATATACAAAACACGATTCATCACTATTCTTTTAATATGCTTTACTGTATTTAATCTTATAGCACAAGAAGAAAACGCAAATGCTAATTTGAGTGATACAAATGTTTTAACCGAAACTCAAGTAGTTGAAGACAATAAAATATATGATTCTACCGAAGTGGATACCAAAGCAGTACCTTCGATTAGTGTTAAAGCATTTTTAGAAAAAAACTTAAGGTTTACGAATGATGCAAAGTTGTCTGAAACATCAGGTAGAATTAATTTGAAATTTGTAATAGAAAAAGATGGTAGTTTATCCAATATTAAAGTAGATACTTTTGAATGTCTAAGTGGCTGTAATAGTACGAAAAGTATTAAGTCGTTAGAAGACGAAGCTATACGAGTAATGCAATTAATGCCAAATTATACACCTGCTACCATTAATGATAAAGTTGTTCGTTCGTATGAAACGCAAAAAGTTAGTTTTATATTACATACATCGGGAATTATTAGCAAACCAAAGAAAGATAAAAGGAAAAAATAAAATTTCTTCAATAAAGTAGTATGTGTTTTTTCTCGCTCTATCTCGCTCTCGCATTCTATGTTAAAAACCAAATAATTTAAGCTACAAATTTTTGTATA
>CAYUXT010000067.1:0-9868 GCA_964448955.1 uncultured Taibaiella sp.
CATAGTTTTTTTGGTAAAAATAAGAAAATCTATCTTTAGTTACTAATTCCAAAATTATTTCAATACAAAGTATTGTTTCTTGCTCCCTTTATATATACTAAGACAGTACTAACTATAATATAGTTGGGATAAATTTAGTATATTTTTACAATATACTAATCCTTTGCAACATTTAACTATAATCCTGCTGTTATACTATACTTTATAGTAGCTTTACATTTAATTTCTTTAGTGGTAGCCCTATTGGTAGTAGCTTTTATATTATACTTAAACTCTTTACCATAAAAGTAAACTGCATAATTTACATCTGTAAATATAGGTACTGTATATAGGTAAGGATTTGATGGAGCCTTATCATCTTTTGCGATAGTCATTGGTTCTGGATTATTATCCGATGATAATGTAACTTCAATAGATGATAACGCAGTTAAATTATCATCATCATATTTTGTACTATCATCAACTTTAATTTCTAAAGATTTAATTAAGACCGATTGTAAATTTGAAGTAGATAATTTAGAATTTTCTTGTTTAATCAACTCTTCTATATCTAACTTTACTACACCTTCGTCTAAAGTTAAATTACCTGCTTGATCTACTACCGGAATAATAAATTCGTATTCCATCGTTGCTGGTACAGAAATTTTTATATTTTCCTTTAGCTTATTACAAGAGAATAAGAATAAAAGTGCAAATAGAGCAATGATACTTTTCGTTGTTTTCATAATTTTATATTTTATTTTTTTTTTAAAATTTAATTCCTAAGTTAATACCAAAACTTCTGATAGCAGTAGATAAACCCTTAATGCTTACATCTGCACTACTATGAGTTAGTTTTTTTTCAAATTTGTAATTTAAAAACTCTACATTAAAATCATCAAAATCTTCCTTAACAGCTTTGTACTCATCGTCTGTTAATGTGTATCCCGAAGCATTAAGATTAAAATTCATTGTACCTACAAAAGGACCGAATATCCACCAATCTAAAGTCACTCGCTCTCCTAAATTAAACTGGCAGCCTAACATTATACCTCCTCCAATATTGGTGTATTTGCCTATAAAATCTATTGGTATATTATTATTGTGATCAATAAAAGTATAGGTAGAAGTGAGGTTATATTGTCCATATCTAAAATAAGGAGCTAAATATAGTCCTCTTCCGGCTTGCTTAAAATAATACCTAAATTCTGGTGTAATAGCAAATCCACCAACTTTTGTATTGTCAAAAAAATCGGCTAATCCTTCTTCTGACTCTTGTGAGCTTTGGTCGTATTCTACAAAAGACATTACAGTATTGCTAAGCGGCAATCTCCCTTTTGGCATAAAACGTACTCCTAATGCTAATGACACCTTATTTCCTAAAATTTTTTCGTACTGAACAGCAATATTAGATAATAGCAAAGAAGAGAAATTTAGCTTAATGATATTTGTGTGATTTATATCTGACCTATCAGATGCTCTAAATTGGTAATTACTAAAATCATTGAAGTTGTTATTTTCATCTGTCTGTATTATTACTATTGAATCTTGATGATTATTGGCAAATGATAATTTAATATTTGTCATTAAAACAACACTGAAAAATACTAAAAAAATAGACGTTTTATTCATATATAAATGTTTTGGCAAAAGTATTAAAATGTAGTATATTTCTCAAATAATTTTCTGCAAAATAAGAAAATTAATGTACCAAAAAAGCTAAACCTTAAATGTTTAGCTTTTTTGATTTTGGAAACCATTATAATTTTTTATCTTACTAAAGTTACATTTCCCGATTTTCTAAATCGTTCAAATGAATTGGCACAATTAGCATCTACTTCCCATACATAAACACCAAATGGTGCTACTACTCCTTTATATTTTCCATCCCATTTTTCATTTAAATCTGTAGTGGTAAATACCTGATTACCCCAACGATCGTAAATAGAAAATGAATTTAATTTTGAAAACTGATGATTAGCAAAACCAAAAGTATTGGCTTTAGCATTAGGACTAAGTGGGCTGAATGCGTTAGGTAAATATACATTATCGCAAGCAACCGAAACGTTTACGGAATCTATTGCGTAACATCCATCGGAGTTAGTTACCTCAAGATAATAAGTAATACTATAAGGTGGAACTGCTGTAGTAATATCTTGGTATCTGTTACCTACAATTCCGAATTCGGGACTCCAAAAATATGTATAATCTTCGCCGGTAGTAGTACCAGGACCACCTAATACCGTTGTAGTACCATCGGATAATTTTCTGTCAGGACCTGCATCGGCAGCTATTTTACTAACATTTACATTTATTGGCTTCCTTACCACACAGTTTCTGTTGAAATATGTAGTATGATAGTATTGGAAATTCTTATTGGGCCATACTTTTACAATACTTCCTTTGGTTGTATCTATGTTATAATTAGGATGCCATAGTATACTGTCCGGTTGGAAAACCAACATTTCTAATCTTAATGTATCTCCATCGCAGATTAAAGTATCGGAGGAAATAGTCATCGGAGGATGATCATATACCACTATATCTACACATTCTGTCCTTACTGTTGGCATACCTTCATCTATGGTAAGTTTTACGGTGTATGTTCCCGGTTCTTTATACTTAAATGTAGGTGGTAGTCTTTGGTCTTTAGAGGCAATATCGGAATGCGTACAAGACGGAAATTCAATTCTACTAATGGAGTTATCGTGGTTATTTGTAGAAAACATGAATAAAGAACCATCATCTCGCATGGTATTAGACAACACTTGAGTAATTCTGAAACCAGCAGTATTACCCATATTGGTAGCTGTAGGGGTATCTGCAATAGAATTATCCCAGATTAGCGTAACTAAATTAGTGTTTCCTTCGCAAAGTGCATAACCATAATATTTGTCACAATCTCTCGTAATAGATAATCCTACAGGACGAATCGCCAAATCATTTAAATTGCCATAGTCTATTATATAGGGTGTATTTAAAAATGAATTACCAAAAGATATTCTTTGGATGGAGCTGGTATTACGACAAGTAATGTATAAATGCCAGTTACCTAATTCCTGAACCCCAGTTAAACTACGTACTGTATAAAATTTATCTTCGATATTTCCAAGATTAGTAACAGTTGGCTCATTTTCAAGACTAGAACCAAAATCTAATCTAATTAATTGTGCTGTACTATTATTGGCAACATTAAATGTAAATCCGTACCAAGTATTTCCTTCTTTAGCAATAAATAAATGCTGCGGTCTGCTTAATTGTCCATTTAATGTACCCATATCTACTCTTTTGGTATGCTGCTGGATAATGCCATTACCATATTCAAATCTAACTAAATTAGCGTTTCTGTTGTTAGTGCCACCTACTGCAAAAAGGTACTGTTTAGTACCATCGTGTACTGCGTATAATCCACCACCTACATTACCTCCTACTGAGCCACTCTGCTGTATTTGACCAACCTCTCTAATAAATGATGGAGCTTCTCTTAATCCGTCTGCATAATTCATGCGCATTACAAAACCATTATTATTGATGTGAAATGTATAAGGCATACCATTATCATCTTTTACTATTACAAAACCTGCCGGTGAGGAAACAGAAGTAAATGGTCCCATATTTTGACCTATGGGTTGCTCCGCTAAATTAGGAGGACAAAAAGTCCAACTATAAGTCCTTGCGTTTTCTATTATGTCGTAAGGTTCTATCTCATGGTCAGTACATACTGTATCCGGCAAATCGTAAATATCATCGATAGTTTGTGCTTGAGACTCTATATTAGACGCCTGCAAACATAAAAACGAAGCAATGAAAAACAGTAATTTTCTTGTCATAACTTGTGTTGTATATTTCTGTTATCTTTAACAAAACTTTTCTCTATGGAGTAGGTTTAAACCCCAAATATCCAAAAAGTTTGGCTAATGTAATAAGTTTATCTGAATTTTTTGCAAATAATTTCTATTTTTATTTCCTGAAATTAAAAAACAAAAATATATAATATGTTAAAAAAATCAATTGTAACCGCATTTTTCCTTACTTCTTTACCATTTTTTACAGAAGCAAGAGAGGGAATGTGGCAACCTTCTAAAATTAAAAGACAGGAAAAAGAGATGAAAAGTTTGGGACTTCAAATTCCCGTTGAAGAACTTTATAATAATGACGGCACCGGACTAAATAATGCTGTTGTTATTTTCGGAGGAGGTTGTACCGGCGAATTTGTCTCTCCTAAAGGGCTTTTATTTACCAACCACCACTGTGGCTATGGTACGGTTCAAGGGCTTAGTTCAAAAGAAAATAATTATTTGGAAAATGGTTTTTATGCCAAAAGTCAATATGCAGAACTACCCTGCCCCGGACTGAGCGTTACCGTTATTCAGCGTATAGAAGATGTTACCAAATTAGTAACCAAAAACATAGACGAAACGATGACCGAAGAACAACGCACTAAATCCATTGAAGAGCGTATAAAAGAAGTAGAATCGGGATACAAAAGATTTTATGGAAATGATGCTGAAGTAAAACCATACTATGGCGGTAACGAATATTGGGTAAATATAAAAGTGGTGTACAAAGATGTAAGATTAGTAGCCATTCCACCTAATGGAATTGGCAAATTCGGTGCCGATACCGATAATTGGATGTGGCCCAGAATGACGGGCGATTTTGCTGTTTTTAGAGTATATGCAGACAAAAATAACCAACCGGCAGAGTATAACCCAAACAATGTTCCATACCAACCTCAAAGGCATTTTAATATAAATGTTGGTGGCATCAAAAAAGATGATTTTACTATGGTGTATGGTTTCCCTTATGTTACACAACAGTACCTTACTTCGTATCAGGTGGAGCAAGTGCAAAACATTTCTGACCCTATTAGAATAGAAGCCAGAACTCGTAAATTAAATATCTGGAACGAGGCTATGCGTAACGATAAAGATGTGTTTTTAAAATACGCCTCTAAGCAAGCCTCGGTAGCTAATGGTTGGAAAAAATGGCAAGGTGAAGTGTTAGGACTAAAAGAAAATAATGTAATTGCTAAAAAACAAGATACGGAAAGAGTCTTTGCGCAGCAAGCATTCCGTAAAGGTACAGAAGAAGACAAAATGTTGCTTACAAAAATGCAAGCCAATATAATCGGCAGCAACAATGCTTTACGTGCTACAGAATATATAAGAGAAGCAGTACTGGGCGTGGAAGCTATTCAATACACAGCATTTTTAGAAAAAGCTTTACAATATTATCGTAGTGGTTATGAACAAAAAGCATTACAAGACAGCTTAGGCAAAATCAAAAATGCGCTCAGAGGATTTTATAAAAATTACGATGCGAGTATTGACAAAAAAGTATTTGCATCTTTAATGCCATTGTATATGGAGCAAGGCGAATTAGTAGTAGCACCCAAAATGTATTATTTAAAACAAATGTCGGGCAATAACTACAATGCTTGGGCTAATAATGTTTTTGCAAATTGTCTGATTGCAGACTCCACAGCTCTTTTTAAACTATTAAACAATGCCAACCTTAATGATACTGCAACCATTCAGAAAGACCCTGCTTATGCAATATATTATGCAGTAACATCTTGGCAAAAAGAAAAAATAGCTCCGGTAATGAAACGCTACGCAGAACAAAATAACCTTCTTGGCAGACAATACATTAAAAAGTCTATGGAATATGGGGTTGGTAAAAAAGAATTTTATCCCGATGCTAATCAGACTTTAAGAATTACTTACGGACAAGTGTCGCCGATACAACTTACCGAAAGCAATATTTACAAAACTACTTTAGAAGATTTAATACCACGCCATAATGCTGCTGTAGAAGAGTTTAATATTCCTGAAAAATTGCGCCAACTACACATCAGCAAAGACTATGGTGTTTGGAGCGAAAACGGCACTGTACCTATAAACTTTATAGCTACCAACCATACCAGCGGAGGCAATAGCGGCAGTCCGGTATTAAATGCTTATGGCGAATTAATCGGTATTAATTTCGATAGAATATGGCAAGGTACTATGAGCGATATTTATTTTGATGAGGGATATTGTAGAAATATTGCAGTAGATGTTCGTTATGTTCTTTTTATTTTAGAAAAATACGGCAATGCAGGATGGTTATTCGATGAAATGACTTTGATAAAATAAAAAATAGTAGTGATAATAGCAAAAGCCAAACTCAAAGATGTTTGGCTTTTTTTGTTGTTATTTGATTTGTAATCTTCCCCTCCGTTGTTGTGTCTTTTGACTAACAAAAAAATGATTCGATAGTATTAATGTTATTACTTAAAAATGAAAGCATTAGCAAAGCCAAAAAAAATATTTTTTGAGATTCTTAAATCATCTATTAGCAGATTGTGTTATATTCGCTTTCTAAACAAAAAAGATAACACATGACATAATAGACAAAAACTCATTAAACACACAACCGCTATGACAGAACTACTTAATTGGTTAAACAAAAACAATAATCTCTTACCTGAAAACAAAAACTTAGCATCAAACCACACTCTTAATTTAGGGCTTAGCATTAAACCTTATTTACGATTAGTCTATTTTGAACACAACCTTAAAGAAAAACAATACATTGGCTTTGAGCAATACAATATACAACAAGAGAAATTTTACATAATACCACCTTACGAACTTAGCTATATACCAAATACAGCAACAGAGTTTTATTGTATAGAGATGCCATTACAAGCATTAAGCAGAAAGAAGTTGATGGTTTTGTTTAGTATAATTTATACCAATAAAAGAATAATAGAAATGGACGTAGCCAAATTGCAACTATTACAAAATATGCCTTACAACAATGCTATAAATATTGTATTTAGCAATTTACGCAAACAACACCATACCTCTATCACCACACAGCCTATTTACCTTAACTATGCCGAAAAATTATTTAATCTTTTACCCCATATTAATTTTACACACAAAACCAATACAAAAGAATGGGCAGAAAATATTGGCATACCGCCTAAAACTTTGCTTAGAGCTTGTAATGCTATATTTAGTATTGCTCCCAAATACATAATTCGTTACCACTTACTAAGCAAGTGTATGTATATGCTACTCCATTACCCCAACGAGAATATAGCCACCATAGCAGATAAATTAGCATTTAAAGACCTAACTACTTTTAACCGATTTTTGAAAACACTAAGCAACAAAACACCCAACGAAATAAAGAGTATGTATGCTCATTTAGAAATATAGCAACTGTCTTTTAATGTCAAATTTTTGTCTTTAAAAGTATATAAACTGTCTTTAAATGCTAAACAACGAAAACAATCGGCTATTACTTTTGCTCATAGAAATTAAGTTCTTAAAAATACAAGAGGTGCAAAGTGTTTTGAATAATCCTTAAAACTGTAAGTGAAGATAAGTAACCGACAGCAGGATAAATAGAATCAGAGCCGAATGTAGTATTTAATTTCTATCAGCGTTGGACTGATTAGGTTAATTTGACCAATCCGACGGTAAAATTTTAAAATTATGAGAAAAACAATAATAATATCAGTCATAGGATTTATTACTTTAATGGTAATTTACTCTTGTACAAAAGAAAATTCACATGACAAATCAAATGAAAAGAATTTGTATTTTACAACTGACTCCATTCCTCCTATGAGCATAGAAGATTTATTTGCACTTGATACCGTAGATATAAACAAAGTAACCATTGAGTATTATATTGACGAGGTTTTAACAATGACTCCAATAACTAATTTTGATAATAATTATCCTATATTTTCTGCTATAAAAGATGTTGATGATAGTTCTGCCCGAATAATAGTTAAAACCTTTTCTTCAGAAGCTGCTTTTTTAAGCTATGGAGACAATAATGGTTTTAGATTTAGTGAAACAAAAAATTTTATTGAAACAATTCAATACGAAGCGGATATAGAAAATTATCTTGATTTAGATGAAATGGGATATGAAGGAGATATTATTCCAAATACATTTCGCGAAAATGTAGTAAACTATAATTATGAAACGATGGCTTTAGGTAGTATTTTTGCAGGTTCTTTTCAAGTTTGGGATGATATTGTGCCATATGGGGCAACATCAATACTCCCATTAACCACCGACCCTTGGTTGTTTTCATGGAACAACAGAATAGGATGTGTTATGGGATATTCTACCGTTTCTGTTTTTTGGTTTTTCGACAGACCTTTTTATAATAGATTTTTGGGAGTTGTCGTCAATTGGGGATTCACGCACATTAGTTTTAGTAGCTATTTTGGGTTTGGTAGTTTAAACAATAGAGTTACCTCATATATTCATATTGCAATGTAATTTTTTTGAAATATTGCTTTTTATACATTTTTAAGTAACTTGGTCAAATTAAATTCAAAAAACATTCAAGCCAAAATAGTTAGTGTTTGTAATATGCGTTTATTTTACTTTACAAACCAAAGGTGACAAAGGGAATAACATTACCAATTAAGTACATTTAAATAATAAATTGAAGATGAAAAAAATACTATTATTATTTGGGATAATTATGTTTTTATGTTCGTGCCTTTCTCTTGCACAGAAGTATGCAATAGCACCCGAAGGAGGTATTGTTTTATCTCAATTTAACAATAATAATATTTACAATTACCAGAATAAGACAAGTTATTATTTGGGATCCAATGCAGAAGTTTCATTAAAAAAAAGTTTGAGTTTACGAACAGGAATATTTTACAGTATCAATAGTTTTGCAGCCCAAGGAGATGTTGATTCCGCAGAAGGATTAGGATATATTTACCGAATAGATACACATAATGTAACTTTGCATTATATTAAAATTCCATTAAACATAGCTTATCAAATCCCTCTATTTAATGGCGCCGTCTCTATAAATGGCGGCATTTATTTAAGGTATGGTGTTAATGGTAAAAAAACGACAGACACGAGAGTTGTAGGTTCAAGCTTTTATTTTAATGGCTCCGTTACAGACCCCATATTATGGGGCAACAATGACGGCGCAACAGCACATTTTAATATGGGAATAAATGCGGGAGTAGATTATATTTTTCCGTTTAATTTATATATATCTTTTCGATATAGCTACAGCTTGACACCAATAAATATTATTGATTTGGGAAACCTAAATTTGGGATATTTTAATATTGGTTTAGGATACAAGTATGTTCTTAAACAACGCACATTAGATTAATTCAATACATACTATTAGTTGTTTTTAAAATTATAAGATAATTATGACAAACTTCCTTTTAAACGCATTGCGTATAGCAGCACTTGTATTAATTTTTAGCAACAAAAATTTTGCTCAGATTCCAAATAATGTAACACAACAAAAATTATACACAGGTTTAGGAATGGGATTTGAATATGGAAGTTTAGGTTGTAAAATTGAGTATTTGCCATTAAAACATATTGGTGGTTTTATTGGAGTGGGATATAATTTTGTGAGTCCTGGCTTAAATGCAGGTGTTTCATTTAAAATGCTACCTAATAAAAAAATAACTCCGGTTATTGTTGGTATGTATGGTACAAATGCTTCTGTAAAGGTAGATAATGCAAACTATTTAAATAGCGTTTCTTTTGGTTTCACTTTAGGTGGTGGAGGTGAATTTAAAGTTGGGAGAAATAAAAACAAAATCCAAATCGGAATATATTATCCAATTAGAAGTAAATCATTTGAATCTCATTATAAATCTTTACAAGATAATCCTAATTTGCAGTTTGACTATACCTTGCTCCCCATTACTGCCAGCTTTGGTTTTAACTTTAGGATATTATGATAATTTAATTCGATTTCCTACTTGTATAATTTTGCCAAATAACAACACTATCATTGCCCACAATTTTATTGTGGGCATTAATTTAGGACTTGCTAAACAACTAACTACTCTATATTTTACAGGTATTTCAAACGG
>CAYUXT010000068.1:0-9619 GCA_964448955.1 uncultured Taibaiella sp.
TATTGCAATTCAATAAGTTAATTAATTTAACATTTCATTACGAGGAAAACGGGACAGTCAAAAGGTATTAGTTGTTTATCCCAAATTAGGAACATGGACATCCCCATTTGTGCTGACAGACTCGGTAACCGCAAAAAGAGATTTTTTCAATCCAGGAATAGGCGTGGTTGCAAAGATATCTGGTTTTAGATTGACTATTGACGGAAAAAATTATTCAATGTTTGGGTACTCTAAAAGTGCACCTTGTTCTAAATTATTTCCTATTTCCATTTATCTAAACCCAGATAACCCCAATGCACTTTATTTGTTTGGGGATATTCATAATTCAAATAAATATTATTTATACTATAACAATGAAGTTATTTGGTCTCCATAAGAGGTTTGGGATTGCTAAAAGAAATCTAGTAACTGACGAACAGATAGAAATAGCATATATCATCATGGTATAAATTATTCGTGATCACAATGATAAGTATTTGCCGATTTTTAAGCGACTACATAAAGAACGTGAATTAGGAAGGGCTAATCAAGAATTGAAGAATATTGCTTTACTTGCTGTACAAAATAGGATAGGATAGAATTCGGATCGCAGCATACAATTTCATTTTCAATTCTGCACACACTAAAAATTGATGAATGAAACAAGTCTGTGAAATTACAATCAAAATGAGTGGTATTGGAGTAGTATCGTGATCTCTTCCTCTCCGCCAGTAAACTGGCTATATATAACCTTTTATATCCTTATAAATAAACACGATTTTGCGATTTTCTCGCCACCGTGTTTGTTTACCCTGTTATATCGTCACACAAATTTGTACACAATTTGGGTGACACCATGACCTATTTGCTAAAAGTCGGGGGATACTATTATTACAATCGCCGTCCTCCTGAAATCGTTCGTGAATATGACTGTCGCAAGCTGATTCGTGTTGCCCTCAAAACGGATAGCAAACAGGAAGCACGACGCAAGGCAACGATATTTAATGAACAGTTAGAAGCCTATTGGCAAAGTTTGATAGAAAGCGGAAACACTTATGAAAATTCCGCTTTCAGAAAAATTGTTCGTATCGCAAGACAAATGGGGTTTGCCTATAAACCCATGCCGGAAGTGGTTGCCCTACCGATACAGGAACTAATTGAACGTATTCTTGTCTTGAAAGATGCCACACCTAAACAGGTTGAAGCTGTTTTGGGTGGTCGTTCCGAACCGGAGTTAACTGTGAAACATGCTTTGGAGAAATTTTGGGATTTTGCCAAAGACCGGACAATGGAAAAATCTGTTCATCAATACCGCAAGTGGCAAAATCCACGTAAAAAGGCAATCGAAAACTTTGTCAGGCTCATTGGAAATAAGGATGTCAAGCATATTACCAAAGACGATATTCTTGCCTTTCGGGATTGGTGGATTGAACGGATTCAATCGGAAGATAAAAATCCGTCCAGCGCAAACAAGGATTTTATCCATCTGAAAAATGTTTTGGAAACGGTTTCCGACCATTTAAAACTGAATTTGGACATTGCCAATCTGTTCAAAAAGATAATGCTAAAAACACGCTTCAAACAAACACGACTGCCGTTTACTTCGGAACAAATTATTTCCATTCTGAAAAGTGAAAAATTGTCCAATCTGAATGAAGAAGGACGTTGGTTTTTATTTGCATGTGCAGAAACAGGAGCGCGTCCGGTTGAAATCGTTGGTTTGTTGCCGGAAGATATACGACTGGATGCGGATATTCCACATATTGTAATTAAAGACCGAAAAGGGCGTTTATTAAAAACAGTTCACAGTCAAAGGGAAATCCCGATAGTTGGTTATGCGCTGGAAGCATTTAAAACCATGCCAAACGGGTTTCCAAAATATCGTGATAAGCCCGACAATATAAGCAATACCGTAAACAAGTTTTTGCGCACAAATAGCTTGATGCCGTCCAAACAACATACGGTATATTCTTTACGCCATAGCTTTCAGGACAGAATTTTGAGTGTCAATGCACCAGACAGAGTACAGGCAGAATTAATGGGGCATAAATTCCACAGACCTAAATACGGCAATGGGGCAAGTCTGGAACAAAAATTAGAATGGTTGGAAAAAGTGTGTCTGAAGAATTACTCAATTTCATGACCCCTGTCACGATCTTTCTCCTGTTGGTGTTGGCGTTTGATAGCGGCAATATGTTCCTTCATCTTTTCCCGATCAGCTTCGCGTTGACCTGCATGTAAACCTTTATCATAAGCGTTGCCGTTCGCATTGGCTTCCATGATGTGTTTGAGTAGTGGGTTATCCCCACGCTCTAACCAATACGCTATTTCAAACCCTTTCTTATAGAGAGGGTCAACCTTTTCATCAAAAGCCAAATCGTCTTTATTCTCTTCTGCCATTAGAATGTATTTTGAGTGTGTTTTTCCAAATAAGTCTCTATGCTGTCACGGTCATAGAGGATGATTTTCTTTTCCGGTTGACTAAACCGTATCTTTCCTTCGTCTCTAAGTTTTTGTAATGTTGTTTTTGATTTTATCCGCAGAACCTGCATTGCTTCTTCTCCGTCAATCCATTTATCACGCGGCTTTGCACCAAGTTGTTGTCGCACTTCTGCAACAATCTTGTTTACAAGTTGATAAAACGCTTCTTCTTCTAACGTGATGACGTTCATACAAGGAAAATAAAAAAATATTTTCATTGCTAAAAGAATTCATAATGAAATCTGTATCAAATCCCAGTTTTTCAAGACAAGAGGGAAATAGTAAAATGTTGTAGTATTGTTGTAGTAAGAAAAAAGCCTTTCAGCTTTTAATCGCTGAAAGGCTTGTCTTTCTTGTGGTGTGGGCCGGGATCGAACCGGCGACACAAGGATTTTCAGTCCTTTGCTCTACCGACTGAGCTACCGCACCTCCTTTGAAAGGACGGCAAAGGTAATTGATTTTTTATAAAAACAAACAAAATAATTTATCCATTTCTAAAAAAAACTACAAACCCCTGCTAAGACAGCTGCTCTTTCAGCATCTCTCTTATTTTTCCCTCTATTTCTACTGCAAATTCCGGATTGTCTTGCAAAAAGTTTTTAACCGAATCTCTACCCTGTCCTATTTTACTTTCGCCATAGCTAAACCAAGAACCACTTTTGGTCAAGATACCTAATTCTACACCCATATCTATTATTTCTCCTACTTTACTTACACCTGCACCATATACTATATCAAACTCTGCCTGTCTAAATGGTGGTGCTACTTTATTTTTAACCACTTTTACTCTGGTACGATTTCCGGTAACTTGGTCGCCGTCTTTAATCTGGCTTATTCTACGAATATCTAATCTTACAGATGCATAAAATTTAAGCGCATTACCACCGGTAGTGGTTTCGGGATTACCAAACATTACACCTATTTTTTCGCGAAGCTGATTAATAAAGATACAAGTACAATTAGTACGAGAAATGCCTGCTGTAAGTTTACGCATAGCCTGACTCATTAATCTGGCCTGTAAGCCCATTTTACTATCACCCATCTCGCCTTCTAATTCGCTCTTGGGTACTAAAGCTGCTACCGAATCTATAACTACTACATCTAACGCACCTGATAGTATAAGACGCTCTGCAATCTCTAAGGCTTGCTCACCATAATCGGGCTGAGAAATTAATAAATTATCTACATCTACCCCTAATTTACGAGCATAAGAAGCATCAAAGGCGTGTTCGGCATCTACTATGGCACAGATACCACCTTTTTTCTGCGCTTCAGCAATGGTATGGATGGCTATGGTAGTTTTGCCCGAAGATTCCGGACCATAAATTTCAATAATTCTACCCTTGGGGAAACCTCCTACTCCTAAGGCTACATCTAATCCTAAGGAACCGGTAGAAACAACATCTACCGCAGTGTGCTGTTTGTCACCTAATTTCATTACCGAACCTTTACCAAAGTCCTTGTCTATTTTTTCAAGTGTGAGTTTGAGTGCTTTTAATTTTTCGTCTGACATAATTTTAATTTTTAAAGTTCCAAAGATATTGTTTTTAGTTTGCTTTTTTAAATTTACAATGCAAAGATAAAATACACCTGCGCCAATATGTGTCGTGCGAAATTATTTTTTTATAGAAAAGTTAAAAATTATGCTTGTACTAATTTTTACAATTTAATTTTAAATATTTTTGTCGGCATAAAACAATATTTAGAATAAATGAAAAAATCGATTTTGATAGGAATAGTATCCTTACTTTCTTATAATTTTACTATGGCGCAAAGCCAAAAGGCTGTAATTACTACCACTCAGGGCGATATTGAGTTAATATTTTACGACAACACACCATTGCACAGAGATAATTTTATAAAATTAGCAAAAGACGGTTTCTACGATAGTCTATTATTCCATAGAGTAATACCGGAGTTTATGATACAAGGCGGCGACCCCGATTCTAAAAATGCAAAACCAGGAACACCATTAGGTGGCGGAAGTATCGGCGACAGAGTGCCTGCAGAATTTCGTCCGGAGCTTTATCATCGAAAAGGAGCATTGGCTGCCGCAAGAGATAACAATCCGGAAAAGGCAAGTTCGAGCTGCCAATTTTATATAGTAGTAGGTAAAACTTTAACAGATGCTGAGCTAGATAATTTAGAATCCAGAACCGGTGTGAAATATCCTGTAGAGCACAGACAAGTTTATAAAACAGAAGGAGGCACGCCGTTTTTAGACCAAGGATATACGGTATATGGACAAGTAATACGTGGCATAGATGTAGTAGAAAAAATAGTTGTAGCCAAGCGCAATCAAATGGACAGACCCGATGAAGACCAAAGAATATTAAAAGTAAAAATTACAAAGGCAAAAAAGAAAGATAAAAAGTTATTGCCAAAACTATAAATAATAAAAAGCCCAAAACTGAAAATAGTTTTGGGCTTTTTATTATTGATTGAATTTACTATTAGAACACTTTAGCTATAAGATATAACTCTATCCGTATTAATTGATAGCAATAGTTCTTTTTACATTAACTGCTTCATCTTTTTTAGGAATATTAATAAACAATACTCCATTATCGTAAGTAGCAGCTATCTCAGACAATTCTATTTTTTCGCTTAACGAAAATGCTCTTTTGAACGATTCTGTACGAAACTCATTTCTAATATAAGTATCTGCTTGCTCTTCAGTGCTTTCAGATTTTTCGTAAGAAATGATTAATTTCTTACCATCTACATCAATTTTAATTTCGTCTTTAGGAATTCCCGGAGTTAATACCTCGATAGAATAAGCATTGTCGCTTTCTTTTATATTTACCGCAGGCTGAAATTTTTTAACCTGAAAGTGATCGTCGAAGTTTACCGGAAAGTTTCCAGAAAATACGTTTTCTAATAATTCACCAAAATGTGTTGGTGCCGTCATTTTTCTATTGAATTTCATAAATTTTATTTTTTTAAAATTTGTTAAATAATGTTGTTTAATTGTGCACAAAATGTATAGATCAAATATCGTTCCGAAACAAACATTAAGCCATTATGTCTGTTTATTAAGACAAAATAAGCCATTTTGTCATTAATTAGCCGTTTATGAGTATTAAAATGTCATTAAATATTTATAAATATCATTAAATAGGAAAAAATAATTTTGATTTCGACAAATTTTATTGATATTTGCGGTACTTATTATGGGTTAGTAAGTAAAATCAACGCCACTTCGTATGCTTAGGATACGGAGTGGTTTTTTTGTACAACAAATTCTAAACTAAAAAATCGATTGCATAGAGTTTGCAAAAAGTCTGCAAATTTTTTAAGTATTATTGATAATAAATAAAGTAACTTGTAACTTAGCAAAATATTTATTTCTTCAACGATAGTATGTGAAGTTTAAAAATTTTCAAATCAAAAAACAGTATAAATTTCTTTTTAGTGAAACGACTACCTTTTTTATTATCTACAATATTTTTTTTGCTACCTACCCTATTTTCAAGCACTGCTTATGCCCAAATTTGGAATAAAGTAAACCCATTTAGCAAAAACTCAAGCGAAGATTTAATTATTACTCAGGAAGACGTAGCGCAAATGCGAAAAGATATGGTGTATCTAACATCAGAGAACACCAAAGGAAGACAAGCAGGAACTAAGGGAGAAGAAGCAGCCGGAATGTATATAGAACAGAGAATGGCAGCCATAGGCTTAATACCCATTGCACCTAAAAGATACAGACAACACTTTACATATCAAGGAGCACAAAAATTAAGTAAAGATTGCAGGATAACCATTGGCAAAAACTATATGTTTATGCCTGAAGATGCCATACCTACAGCATTTTCTGCAGAAGGAAACGAAGAAAACTTTTTAATGCCCGAAAGCGAAGAAGCAAATGCCCCCTGGATGCTACCACTTTATAACAATAATTTTGAAGCACAAAACCCTAACTTCGATTGGGCAAAGGTTGCCTACCAAAAAGCCAAATACGCAGAGGAACGCGGAGCAAGCGCCGTAATCTTTTATGATAATTACAACTCTGAATATAAACCCAAATTTACAATACAATCCGAATACGAAAAGCTACCTATTCCGGTAATTATTGTAAATTACAATGCATACATCAAGTATTTAAAACCATTAAGACTAATTACACCAATAACTATTAATATTAACTATCAAAAAGAGACCCACACAAGTGCCAATATAATTGGATACATCAATAACAATGCACCTATTACTATATTACTTACCGCACATTATGACCATTTAGGTACTAATGGCAATATATATTATCCGGGTGCAAATGAAAATGCAAGTGGAGTAACAACGCTACTTACAATTGCAAGTAAATTAAAAAATCCCCTATTGAATAAGTATAATTATATGGTTGTTGCCCTTTCTGCACACGAATATGAAATGAATGGTATAAAATCTTTAATTAAATCTGAACTATTTAAAACCAAAAAAATTGGCGCACTTATTAATATCAATACCGTAGGTCGTTTAAAACCCAATAGAGAATTATTTATAGAAGGTATAGCATCTGGTAATAATTGGGAAAAATTAATAAATGCTACGGAACATAAATTAAAAATAAAATCAACTTTAGAATTAAAAACCAAAAGCGATGAAGGTATAGCCTATCAAAATAAAATACCCGTATTACTACTTACAACAGGAACATTCGACGACAAAAGACAATTAACAGACTTACCCAGCAAAATTAATTTTAAAGGTATGGAAGAAATAGGTAACTTTTCTATCCAACTATTAAACCAATTAAATACCAATTCACCACCTCAATATACAAATATAGACGATGTAATTAAACGTAAAAAAGAAGAAAGTGCAAGGTTAGAATCTCAAAAGATAGCAAAAGAAAACGCAATTAAACAACAAGAAGAAAGAGCAAAACAATTAGCAATAGAAAAGGAATTACAAAATGAACAAGCAAGATTAGCAGCTCAAAAAAAAGATAGCATAATTAATGCCACAAATAAGATTTCAACATCATCGGATAAAATACAAAACAAAACGAATACTACTACACAAAACGAAGCAATAGCCAAACAGCAGGTTATGCGCGACTCTTTAATAAAAGCCAGAGAAGATAACCAGTCCAAGAAAATATTAGAAAGTGAATCTTTAGCAAACAAAAAAAGAGCAGAAATAGACCAGCAAAAAGCAGAAAAACAAGCGACGCATAACCAAAAACAAGAACAAATAGCAGAGCAACAATCCAAAAGAGATTCGTTATTACAAGCAAGAGAAGACAACCAAACCAAACAAAGAGCAGAAAAAGAAGCTGCTATTAAGCACAGAAACGAAATACTTGCAAAACAAAAAGAAGAAAATGAAGCCAAAAGACAAGCTGCATTATTAGTAGCACAAGAAAATGCGGATAAGGAAGCAAGAGCAAGAGAATTGCAAATAAAAAATGCACAAGATGATGGCGGGATAATGATTATAGACAGTATAATGCCGCTTAACGAAGCTATTGGAGTAAAAATAGACCCCAAACACAACCAAGGTGGTGTAAAAATAGGCACATTAATGGTCAATTACGCAGCACAAAAAGCAGGATTTAAACGTGGCGATATTATTATTCAAATAGGAAATACACCTATTGCAGACCAAAAACAATACGAAAAAACAATAAACAGCTTACAAACCAATAAAACAATTTACGTAAAAATTAGAAGGGAAGGTAAATTACTTCAACTTCCCTTAAAATTTAAAGTAGAAGAATCCTAAACTAAGGCTTCTTGTATTAGTGCATTAACATTTTTCTATAAATGTTCTTTAAAAAAGGCTACCGTTTTCTTTATGCAGTCGCTATTGTTTTGTTCGTTAAACCCATGAAAATCGACATACTCTACATATTGGTAAGGAATACTTAAATCTTCTAATTTAGCTTTTAACCACTGGCTTTGGTATATTGGCACTACCGGGTCTAAAGTACCATGAAAGATAATAGTAGGCGTATTTTGAGATACAGATAATTGTCTGTGTGGGCTATGTAATTTATAGATTGTAGTATCCCAAAAAGTACCTGTATAGGTTTTCAAAATATCTTTAATATTAGCACCAAGAAAAATATTATAAGTATTATACCACTCCCAATCATCTAACACCGAAGGTCCAAACATATCAGACACACATTTAATCCTATTGTCGGTATCGTATTTGTAAGCATACAATAATGCCAAATGCGCTCCTGCACTTGCTCCTATCATCGCAAATTTATTAGATATTTGTAGTGTATCTCTATTGTCTGAAAGAAAATCAACAGCGGCAGCAATATCATCATTTATCTGCTCTGCTACTACAGTGCTGCCATTAGCTAATCTATAATTTATATTGGCTATGGCAGCTTCGGGCATTTCTTTTTTTATAAGATTTACCAATACATTCATATCTGATTTACTACCGGCTTGCCATGCGCCTCCATGTACTAATATTATAGTAGGTGTGTTTTCATCTCTATCTTTGGGTAGATAGAGGTCCATTGTATTTCTATCGGCTGTACCGTAAGCGGTATCTTTAATTTCTAATTTTTCCGCATTTGGTTTGGGTTTGTCATTACCACCGCCGTTATTACCTTGAGGATCACAGCTGTATAATACAATAGCAACTAATGCTATCGCAGCAATTTTAATTGTTTTCATGAGTTAAAAGTTTTTAATTAGATACAAATGTAGCTATTATTTAGATACAAATATTCACTCGTTTAAGAATAACATTTTTGTTACAAGTAATAAGCGTATCGTTAATCTTTCGAATTCAAATACTTTACAATCAAGCTTTTAAATTTTACTAAAGTCAATTATATTACTTATGGCTTGCTACATAACCCAATGGCAATATTGTGTCATTTTTTCACACAGCGTATTATAGCTTTGTAATCTTTGTATTTTTGCTGAATATATATTTATGTAAATAATACCGTTAAGTATAAATGCCACGAATTCACGAATATCTATTCGTGCATTCGTGGCATTTATTTATCAAAAAAAGCTTATTTTTTATTAGATGTCCAATTTATTATTACAAACATTAGCGCTGCAAGCTTTGGGGGGTATTATTACAATATCCCTTGCTGGTAAAATACCTAAAGCCGTTTGCAATTGTAATACCAAAGTGAATTACAATAAAGACCAATAATTTCCTAAAAAGATATATT
>CAYUXT010000069.1:0-9528 GCA_964448955.1 uncultured Taibaiella sp.
ATAACAGGCGTTTGGCTCAATGGCGGGTGACGTGGTTAATTGAACATTCTACCTCGCATCAACTTTTGTGGTGTATTGACAGTTTTGTGCTCCGAAATCCGCCACTGCGCCAAGCGCCAAACCGTTGTCTGCAATATGTCGACGGAAGTCCACTACCCGATTTTTCCTGAAATTGAATTTATTCGAGATTTTGAAATTGAATAGTCTGAATCTTGGAAAACTTAATATCGAAAACACGAAAAGTTGGACTGAAATTATGCAAAGTTTGACAGCACGAAATTTAAACATAATAATCTGAAAAACTGAATCTGAAAACGTTGAAAATCTAACTTCGACAAACTAAAAACCAAGGAAAATTGAAACTGAAAACTGAATTTGAGACAAATATGAAGGCGTGAAAACTACTTGTCGTCTTTGAATTTTCAATTCTCTGAATTGAATTTAAACGAGTTAAATCCAATTCGCCGAACCGAAAATACTGCAGACAACATGAACTGTGTAAAAAAACAAACATTTTAAGCAATATTTTTTACCGTCTACTCTTGATACAATGTTTGGTTTTTAACTACCCCAAATACTATTTTTAGCAGCTTGTTGCATACAGCAGTTTTGCAAAAGAGCGGGTTAAATCTAAAATAAACTTTTTTGCCTCCTATCCGCAAAAACCGCTTGATTTTTGCTTTTGTTTTCATAATTCAACAAAAAACAAAAAACGGTTTTGCTAACATCGAAACTAAAGGAAACTCATCGGTTCCTTTTACCCACTTCGAAAAGCCTCAGACCGTTAGACGATAGCATTTTTCAAGCTTTTGTGCTTAACTCAAACATTGAATTTCTAAATACGAAATTTCAATTTGTTATATTTGTAACGCATAAGCAAAAAAAACTAATTAGCCCCGATAGACATAGATTTAGTTGAAACATTAAATCAATTATTCCGTCTGCCCGAAAAACAGTAGCTCAAAAAGTGAATCAAGAATTGGTTTTTACTTATTGGAGACTTGGAAAAGAAATTGTTGAAACAGAACAGAAAACAACATTGATAATCAAACATGAAGACAATTTTTTTTAAACTTATCAAAACAACATACTCAAGAAATTGGAAAAATATTTTCTCGCTCGAACCTTTTCGATATGAGAAAGTTTTAAATCGAGTATCCTGATGTCCAAACAGTGTCCAGACAATTAACTTGGTCATTTATTAGTGAACTATTAATCCTTGAAGATAAAGCAAAACGTGGCTTTTACGAGAAAGAGACTGTTAACTCAAATTACCAGCTTCGTATATCGCAAAATCCAATTGTTTTTTACGATAAAAACAATAACTTCGCAATACACTAAACGACGTTAAAATAACGGAAAGACAAACTTTTAATTAAGTTTATTAACCCATTCCATAAGGACTTTTTGAACAATTCTGAAAACTGAAAAAACAAATCCTAACTTGACTTTTGAGAAATATTAAGTGCTTATGGCAATGACTTTCAAAACAATTACGACAATATGTAACTTAGTGTAAATGCATACAAACCAGATTGGTCAACTTTTGCAAAATTTTAAAAAAAAGTAAAAAAATATGAGTAACGAATATCCAAATCCCTGGAACTTTTCAAATGACGACAATAACCTATTATCTCCAAATGGAAAATATAAAATTGAATTTGGAACACTACGCGAAATTGGAATGGGTGCACCAATAGGAGGAGAATGCTATTTAATGTATGATAACAATAAACTTAAACTTAACGATTGGTGTGGCGGTCCAATTATTTGGAATGAAACAAATGACAAAATCGCTTTGCCAATTTGGACAAAACAAAGAAATCAAAAAATTGCTATAGTTGATATCGCTAATTTGACAATTACGATTTTTAAAAAGGAGTTTAGCGTTCTACACTTTTATGAATTTCTTGACAACAATTTATTTGGCATTGACAGTCCAATTTACAAAAAAAGCGAATTAATCTTTGACATTAGCAAGGAAGAAATAGAAACAATTCAATACATAAAATAACAACCGGATATTACATAGCATTACTTATACTTTTATATTCCTTTTTAAGGAATAAGTGCATTCCATTGCATTTACCAACATAAAGCAGCACATTTAAATCTCCCACCCTCACGACACATTCCCAAGAACAAAAAACAGAAATTTGAAAATTTTATTTGTTTTTGTTAGTTATCCTAACTATTTTTGCATCGGCAATATTGCCACAAAATAAATTAAACTTAATAAACAATGGCAAAATCAGTTTTTTATCACGCAGGTTGTCCAGTTTGCATAAGTGCAGAACACGACATCATTAACCTTATCGGTGCCGACAACGTGGAAGTAGTTCACATTGGCGAAGTTCGTAACCGAATTGACGAAGCAGAAAAAGCAGGAGTACAATCTGTTCCCGCTTTGGTTACACCAAACGGAAATGTACTTCACATCAACTTTGGTGCTTCTATGGCTGACGTAAAAGGTTAAAAAAATTTGCCCCACATTGTTAGGATTACTAACTTTGTGGGGAATTATATTAAATACAAAAAAAAATGAAACCATTAATCATTGTTTGTGCAATGTTTTTCTCAATATCAACATTTCCACAAACCAATAAATTTAAAAAAATGCAAGTAGCAATTTGGGACACCTATGTAACAAAAAAAGACGGAACAATAATGCACTTTGATATTATTACACCATCAGAAATAAAAGATACAACCATAATTTATAATTATGGAAAAGAATACTTGAAAGCCAAAAATCAACAAGGACAACCATTAACATCAAAGGAATGTAGGTTTTGCCACATAGAAACAGTAAGGCCTGAATGGGAAGCTGAAATCAGAAAGAAAGGATATTATATTTACGAAATGGAAAATTGCGACTAATGAAAAATGACATCACTAACAGAACCGACATCGAACTTTTGGTAAATACATTTTATGATAAGGTAAAAATCAATAAAATAATTGGACATATATTTTATGATATTGCCAAAGTAGATTGGGAGAGTCATTTGCCAAAGATGTATTCGTTTTGGGCAAGTTTGCTTTTGGCAGAACACAGTTTTTCTGGAAACCCGATGCAAAAACACATTGAGTTAAGTAAACTGACATCAATGAGCGAGATTCAATTTTCAGAATGGCTGTCGCTTTTTATTCAAACAACCGATGAATTATTTGAAGGAGACAAAGCAGAAGAAGCTAAAACAAGAGCAGCCAATATTGCCCGATTGATGTTACACAAAATTCAAAACGTATGAGCAAATCCGATTTTGACCTTACACATCAAAACCAAAGTACCGAAAGTAAAATTGTAGCTTCGTTAGAAAGAATAGCACAGGCTTTCCGTGTGTTGTTGTGGCAAGAAAGCAAGGAATTTTCATTAAGCCCTATTCAGGTGCAAGTTTTAATTTTTTTACTTCATCACAGCGAAGAAAAAAGAAAAGTAAGCTATTTGGCAAGCGAGTTTAATATGACCAAGGCAACCATTAGCGATACTATTAAAACATTGGAACAAAAAAAACTTATTTCTAAAGAATACGAACAACACGATACTAGAAGTTACATCATTCACCTGACAAAAAAAGGCAGAGATATTGCTGATAAAACATCATTATTTACAAAAGAAATTCACACACCAATAGACAAACTAAATCAGGACGATAAAGAGAATTTGCTATTGAGTTTACTCAATATTATACGGCACTTAAACCGGTCTGAAGTGATTACTATCCAAAGAATGTGTATGTCTTGCTCTTATTATCAGCCATTAGATAAAGGACAAAAACACTTTTGCAAATTACTCAATCAAAACCTGCATGTTAAAGACTTACGGATTGATTGCCCCGAACACGAATTGAAAGCATGAACGAAATAATTAATAATCTTAACCAAATAAATCAACGGATTGAAAACACTTGCAAAAAAGCAGGGCGAAACCCTGATGATGTAAAATTGCTTTTGGCCACTAAAACTGTTTCTGCCGAATACATCAAAATAGCACTAAATGCAGGACAAACATTAATTGCAGAAAATAAAGTGCAGGAACTCAAAGAAAAGTTTGATGCATTAAAAGAAACTCCGCACACAAATCATTTCATTGGACACTTGCAAACTAATAAAATCAAAGACATTTTAAAATATGATGTTTTCTGTATTCAATCGCTTGACCGTTTGGACTTAGCAGAAAAATTACATCAGCGTTTGCAGACTGAAAACAAAACCATAGAAGTATTGATACAGGTAAATACTTCTAACGAAGCAAGTAAATTCGGTGTTGATCCAGACAATGCCATTGAGTTGGTAAAACAAGTGGCACAGTTGGAAACTTTGAAAATAAAAGGGCTAATGACCATAGGATTATTCAGTGCAGAAACCGAAAAAGTACGTGAATGTTTTCGGTTACTAAAAAATATACAGCTACAAATCATTGCCTTAAATATCCCCAATGTAGAAATGCACGAATTGTCAATGGGAATGAGCGGAGATTTGGAAACCGCCATCGAAGAAGGCGCTACCATCATACGAGTGGGCACAGCTATTTTTGGACAAAGAGCTTATCCCGACAGTTACTATTGGAATGAAGGTAAAAGTTGACAAAAAATATTTCAACCGATGAACGATATAAAGGAAACTTGAAAATATCGTTTTGATAGGCTATGCAATATTACTGATAGCAATTGCAGTCTTTTTATTATTTCGGCAGAGGTATTATCGAAAAACAAAACACTCCAGAATAAACAAAAATTCATTTATTTAAACTTTGGTTTAAAAAGAGCCGCAGCCGTTGTATTACAATTAATACTAAAATAGCTGCATAGTGTTATGAAAGAAAATAACATAAAATAAAATTTTCAAGAAAATTATCAAACTAACTAATAAAAAAATAGGTGTAAATAAAATTTCACACCCGTTTATCTTAATTAGAGATTAATATACGAAATTTGTTCATTCCCATAACAGTCAATTAATAACTTATTACCCCGCCACATGGAACTTGTTTTTTGCCGAACTAGAAATAATATACTTCAAAAATATATAGAGGGATATTATTTTATTTCTGAAGATAAGAACTCAAATATCATTCGTTACAAAACATTTCCCAATAATTATAGCATTTTGTCTGTATCTGGAACACAAGTGGAAGCGTTTTTCATGTTGGAAAAATGATTATTAATAACTTAAATTTTATAATTATGGAAGCAAAATCAATCGATAAAAAAACATTTCAATTGACGGATAAGGGTCAATTATTGGGAGAAATTATTTACGAAAATTTATTTTTACTCAAAGCAACAATCAATATTACAGATGCAGCAGCGTATAAAATAAAACCTGTAGGCTTTTTTAATTCCAGTATTGCTGTAACAAAAGATGAAACTAATATTGCAAATATATCTTTAGGTTGGAATGGACAAATTGTAATTGCATTGCAAGATGGAAAAGAGTATATGCTAAAATTAAACAACATCTTTTCCAACAAATATATTCTTGAAAACAAGCACAAAGAAAGCCTGCTACAAATTGAATCCAAATTCAATTGGAGATTATTTCAATACACTTATGACATTTCATATAATGTAGAATGTCAAGACAAAGCCAATGATACTTTATTGGTATTGCTTAGTATTTATTCTGTAAACTATTTTATAGCAACTATGTCTGGAGCAAATGCAGGAATGATGTAGAAAACAACGAAGGGCTATACTGAAAGTTTGTACTCGTTAATCCGAAAAAGCTTTTTTCTTTTGCTTTTTTCTTAATTTAGCAAAATAACAAACGACTGCTGCTAACGAAGAGGATGTACGCAATTTTAGGTTCACTATTTTTCGCTCTATCACAAAACCAGTTCTCGTTAGCGGTCATTGTTCCAAAAACGACAAAGAAACAGAAAACAGAGGTCTAATATTAACAGAATATATGGCAATAGAGAAAATAAAAAAGATCTGTAAGTTTGGACACACTTTTTATAAAAGTAGCAACTGTCCTACCTGTCCGACTTGTGAAAAACTCGAAGAACCTGCTTCTGGATTTTTAGCACTTCTTAGCAATCCTGCAAGAAACGCATTACTTCATCACGGAATAGACACTATTCAGAAATTATCCCAATATACTGAGAAAAAGATATTGAAAATACACGGTATAGGGAAGGCTTCCTTGCCAATATTTAGAAAATCATTAGAAGAACAAGGCTTGACTTTTACAGAACAAGATGTAAATTCAATAAATGACAAGTAAAACCAAATATGAAAGAACTTCTTGCTGTAATCTTGCTGTAATTGTAGAAGTTGGACTGGAAAACGGACTTGATGTTTTGAAACAGATCACGTAAGTTTAAATCAAAACTACAGGGAAAATAAACTAAAATATTGGTACAATTTTATAGGAGTAGATTATTTAGAAAAAATTAATTTCGACAAAAGACTATCTGTTCAATATCAATTAGGCTATTCTATATTTTCTAATGTTCTTACTCCTTGGTTGGGAGAAGATAGGTTTCCGCCTAACGCACCGCCAATTCAGAGATTCAATTTCAGCTTTGGGATTGGATATAGGTTTTAAAATTTAGTATTTTTTGTCCAATACTATTTCTGCCATCATACATCTTGCGCTACCGCCGCCATTAGTTTCAATAGTATATATGGGTGCGTGTATAATGCTATTAAACTGAGTTATCTGCTCTATTTGTGCTGTAGTTAACGAATTATATGCTTGCTCAGACATTACTAAAAAATGCTCGCCATTCTTATTTTTCACTTGCAGCATATTACCGGCAAACTTATTCATTTGCTCTAAACTAATATCTATAATAGCTTTGCCATCGCTTTGCAATATGGACTTAACCATATCATTTTCTTCTTTATCGGCAATAGAATCCATACAAATAACACAATATTTATCGCCTACACACATCATAACATTGGTATGGTAAATATCTTGTCCATTAGCATCTTTAGCGTTAAAAACTACGGGAGTATAACCTTTGGCATTGCATAGTTTTTCAAACAAAACTTTGTCTGTACGCGGTGAAAGGCAAGCATAGGCTTTCTTCTTTTCTCTATCGAAAATAATACTGCCTGTACCTTCGAGAAAAATGTTTTCGTTTTCGTGAATACTTAAATCTAATTCGTTAGCTATTACATATTCTGCTTTCAGTTTTTCGATTACGTGATGTTTGCGTTCTAATCTTCTGTTGGTTGCAAACATAGGATAAAGTACGATGCTGTTATCTTCATGAAAAGTTATCCAATTATTAGGGAAAATACTATCCGGAGTATGTGGTTCGAGAGTGTCTTCAACTACTAATACATCAATATCGTTTTGACGAAGTATTGCTACAAAATTATCAAACTCATACAATGCTTTTTCTTGTACACCATCTTGTATTGTCTGGTTTTGAAAAGCATTATTTACCGCAGTTTCTGCATTATATCCGAATCGTACCGGACGTATCATTAATAAGGAATACACTTCTTTAATTTTGAATTATGAATGTTGATTTTTTTCCTTCGTAAGAGTATAGTTCTCGCAAAGGACACAAAGAAGACGCAATGAACGAAAAGGTTTTAAAATTTATTTATAAAAAAGCTCAAAAACAAACTCGTAACTTGTCCTCTCTAAAAACAATTGTCGAATTAAATTAATCTCTCAACAATGGCATACTCATACAGTGGAAACCACCTCTTGCTCTGCTTATCTCGGCAGAAGATACTAATACCAATGTATCTGTAATTGTTTCTGTATCTTTTTTACCACTCTCTAAATCTTTTATCAATTCTTCTATATGCACAATATCGAAACCTGCATTTTGAAATGCTTCAATAGTTTTATCATTTCGGTCGTACCCTAATACCACACCTTCTTTAATAGCTAATAGATTGCAGCTATCTGTCCATTGTTCTCTTGCATCGTAAGGGAAAATATTATTGCCCGAAAAAATAATTTTTACATCTTTTTCTTTGCAACCTAAGTCTTTAACACTAATATCTCTCAATAATTCTTCTATACTATCGAAATAAGTCGGATTATCTAAATTACTGCGTTTGAATTGAATAATTTTTAGTTTTTCCTCTTTTTTGTGTGCTAAATCCAATACTTTTTCTATGCTATCCGATTTAAGGTTTTTCATCGTTTTTTCAGAGAAATTACCTAACAAAACCCATACATTTTTCTTTACTTGTGTAAATACTGTATCGATATGCATATAATCCCTTTTTCGTGGAATTTTTACTACTGTAATTTTTTTCAATATTTTTTTATCAAACAAAATTTTAATTGCCTGATATGCAGCATCCCAGCTTGTACGCTCGCTTACACCAATAAGTAAGTGGTCTTTACTAACCATCATTACATCTCCACCTTCTAAGGTTACTTTATGTTCTTGGGCTTCTTTGGGCAATAAAAAATGGTGGTGTGTATCGGGTAGTTCAATAATTTTATCGTGATATGCTTCGAAAAATGGGTGATGGAATAAAATGTATTTTACTAATAATGCCTCTCTAGTTCTGGCTTTTTTGGCAGGTTTATTAAGCAGTATATGGTCGTTAATAGTGATACCAATATCTCTTGTGAAAATAAAATTGGGTATTGGCGGAAATATCATTTCGTTTTCGTCTAAAGAGCCACTGATAAATATTTTCGCTAATTGGTTTGGTACTAATTGCATTAACCTTTTTTGCGTATCGTAGCTACAGGCTTCAATGGCACAAACAGAAGCAATAACTTGTATTCTAATGTCATTTTGCTCGAGCACTTGTGCTAAAAGCCATTGTAGTTCTACTACCCTATCCGATGCGTGAAAATCTGGATTGTCGGGCTTATAAAATGCACGTTTATTTTTGGGGTGGTCTATTGCTGCTAATTTGCCTTTAATTTTTTCGGGGTCTAAAAAATAAAGGAGTAATTTGGTGTAATAATCGTATTCTTTTTTTCTAATGGTTTCGAGATGAACAATATCTTCAAAGAGCCAATCTTGTGCTTTAGATGGTACTACTTTTCCTAATCCACTATCAGGACTGTGTACTAATAATCGTCGCAAGCGTCCGGTTTCTGAGGTTACAAATATTGAATTATCGTTTTTAGCAGCCATAAATTTATGTCAAATGTTGATTAAGCTGCAAGATACCAAATCTTATTGAAATGGTATAATTAGCCAAATTTTTAGATTATTATTGTAGAATAATTAAACGACTTAAAATATATCGTTCAATTGTGGTTGGTCGGAAAAATATTGTAAAATTAGAGCAGAGTTGCTAATTCAAAAAAGGTAATATAGAATACACTAAATTCATTATTGGTTCGGTGCTAAATAATGAAGTGAATTTTACATTTGGATTTACGTGAGATAATGCACCCAAAAACATAGTGATAACACCCGATGCAATAAATACTGCACATCCTAATAACATTAATATTTTGGTTTTGTTACTTTTTGCAATGTGTTTCATTTTTCCGAAATTTGGGACGAAGATAAGGAATTGTATCAATAGCGTCCTAAACGATATAAAAAAAGAGAAAGTTTTTGTAACTCAAATT
>CAYUXT010000070.1:0-9082 GCA_964448955.1 uncultured Taibaiella sp.
TTTTGGCAAATTTGTTCAATTTCTGACTTGGGTGTCCCAGCGAGGAAAACAGGACGAAAATTATTGTTGGTTGTTGTTTGTAATCTTAGGCAAAAATGCAAACAATGATAATAGGTATTGAAGGTTTTATACCAATGTGAATTATATATTTTGATACACTCTCATCAATTTTTCTGCGATTATTTTTCGGGAAAAAAGCTCACTATATTGCAATCCATCATCAATCATTTTTTTGCGTAATTCGCTGTTGTGCAAAACGCTATTTAAGGCAATTGAAAGTGCTGTAGCATCTTCGGGATGAATATATAAACTACCTACCCCACCGGCTTCTTCTAAGCACGAACCCGTAGCTGCTATTACCGGCACACAACTACTTATTGCCTCTAATACAGGAATACCAAAGCCCTCAAACTTAGATGGATAAACAAATACAGCAGCATTTTGATACAGAGCAGGCAAATCTTTAAAATCTATTTTATCGATATATAGTATACGATTTTGTAATTGTTGTTGCGTTATATATTGTTGTACTTCGTTCCAATACTTGGTAGCTCTACCTATTATAACTAATGAAAACGATTCGTCTGTTTCTTTTAAAGATTTTACCAAAAGCATTAAATTTTTCCGCTTTTCAATAGTGCCTACATTAAGTATGTATTTGTCCGGAATATTGTATTGTGTTTTTATTTTTTGCCATTCTTCTCTCGACTTTTTTTGGTGAAATACAGCATCAACACTTTGATATACAACTTCTATTTTTTCTTCTTTTATGTCGAGAAAATGTACAATATCATCTTTTGTTTGTTGGCTTACAGCAATTATTTTATTGGCTTTTTGGCAAGCGTATTTGCTTTTGTAATAATAAATTTTCCTATCGATATAGGGATATAATTCGGGGTATCTAAGAAAGATTAAATCGTGAATGGTTACTACAGATGCTGTACCTGACTTATCAATTCCGAAAGGCAATTCATTACTCAATCCGTGATAAATTTGAATGTTGTCTTTCTTTAAATCTTTGGTAATACCCTTGCTACGCCAGAGCGATTTAGGTGCAGACGATGGTAATTCTATATTTACAGGAAATTCTTTTGCAATACTATTAAAGCTACCACTCATTGCAGTAGTATAAAGCGTATAATTATTTTCGGGAAAATATTGCGCTAATGAACGAATGACGGTTCTGCTATAATTACCTAATCCGGTATTGTTCAGAAATGCTCTCTTTGCATCGAAGCCAATGTTCATTACATAATTTTCTTTAGTTGGCAGTCTTGATTGCCCAATTTTTTTGCACTAAAGCATAAATGCCAAATACAATAACCGAACATACCAAATCGCTTAGTATAGCGTTGAAGAATAGCTGTGTAGCCATTTCGTTTTTAATAAATGGTAAAGCAGCAACATAAGTAGTAGCCAAACCACTAAACGAATAACCATAATACCCTGCGGCAAATACACCAAAGTTAGATACTAACCAAAACAATAAAGAACCACCAATGGTAAAACCTAATACGCGCATAGCTTTAAGCCTTTTTATTTGTGTACCTAACAATGCTACTAACATCATACCTGCATATACAAAAATCTGACTAATACCATAAAATCCTTCACCGGCACCATTAGTATATTCGAGATAAGTATCGGTAAGTATATATGCGCCTAATGGCACCAAAAATGCTAAAGACTTATTGTGTAACACAAAACCTGCAAACAAACTTAATGCAGCCATTGGTACTAAATGGAATTTATAAACAGTAACATTAGCTAATCGCATTATAACAATAATTAAAATTAAAGCCACTACTATTATGATGTCTGTTGTTAAGTTCTTTTTATTCATTTTAAATTATGAAATTTGCAGTAAATAATGCGCGAAGTTAATAATTTTCAATAAAATTAAAACATCTACGTAACAATAAGTATAAATATTTCGGGTTGGATATAAAAGCAAAACATACTGCAATAGTAAAGCAACACTGCAAAAGATTAGGTTTCGACTTTTGTGGCATTGCTAAAGCTGTGTCTTTAGATGCCGATGCCCGAAGACTCGAAAAGTGGCTTAATAAAGGCTTTAACGGCTCTATGTCGTATATGGAGCGCAATTTCGACCTTAGAACAGACCCCTCAAAATTAGTACCAGGAGCTAAATCGGTAATTACACTTCTGCTTAATTATTATCCCGAAAAAGAACAGTCTGCTGATGCTCCCAAAATATCTAAATACGCTTTTGGTATAGATTATCATACAGTTATTAGGGATAAACTACACGAATTATTGGCTGTTTTAAAAGAAGAAATAGGAGAAATTAATGGAAGAGGATTTGTAGATAGTGCACCTGTACTCGAACGAACTTGGGCAGTTAAAAGTGGATTGGGCTGGGTAGCCAAAAATGGAAATCTTATTAATAAGTCCGGAGGCTCGTTCTTTTTTATAGCTACCCTTATTACCGATTTGGCATTAGAATATGATGACCCTTTTGCGCAGGATTACTGTGGCACTTGTACCAAATGTATAGATGCTTGTCCTACCGATGCTATTATAGAGCCTACGGTAATAGATGGCAGTAAGTGCATTTCGTATCTTACCATAGAATTAAAAGACGAATTAATGCCACAAGAATTTGCCGGAAAAATGGACGGTTGGATGTTTGGTTGTGATATTTGTCAAGATGTATGTCCGTGGAATAGATTTTCGAAGCCACATACGCAAACTGCATTTCAGCCCATTCCCGAGGTGCTTCATCTGAGTACTGCCGAATGGGAGCAGATAACAGAAGAATCCTTTAATCACGCTTTCCGACATTCGCCTATAAAGCGTACTAAATGGAAAGGTATAAGTAGAAATTTAAAATTTTTGAAATTGTAGTAATTTGGGACACGCAACATTTTATTTTTCTTGCTGATTTTTTACCCACATATTTAATTGCTCGAAAGTAACCGACTGAGCTACAAGTTCTCGTGTTTTCTTTTTATTATTTACCAAAATGGTTGCAGGCAATGCACCTTCCCAATCGGGTGCAATTTTGGGTATATAATCATTGGGCTTCGATTCATTAAACCAAATTACTTCGGCTTGTACTTTTTTCTTTTGCAACCATTGTGTTATTTTCTCAGGATATTGTTCTTCAAAATCGAAACTGAGGAGTATTACTTTTACCGGTTTTCCTTTGTAAGCATTATACAAAGAATCAAATGCCGGCAATTCTTTTACACAAGGAATACACCATGTAGCCCAAAAGTTTACAATATATAATGTATCCTTATTGGCTATTCTTTTATTGAGTTGTTCCGCATTGTAAGATGCTAATTTTTGAGCATAAGATTTTTGCGTATTTACACTACCTAAAAAGAAGCCGATTAATATAATGAAGATATATTTCATCTAACAAAAATAAATAAACATTACGGACTAATATTGCCTTTAATCTTCGATTAACACATTACCCGTCATAGCAGCAGGAGCGGTTAAGCCCATATATTGCAAAATGGTAGGGGCTATATCTCCTAATTTTCCTGAATTTATTTTTCCTTTAAAATCATTAGATATTAAAAACAATGGAACCGGATTGAGGCTGTGCGCTGTATTGGGTGAGCCGTCTTCATTTATCAAAAAATCGGAATTACCGTGATCGGCAGTTAAGAATATGGCATAATCATTAGCCAATGCTTCGGGTACAATTTGTGCTACACAAAAATCTACCGTTTCTGCTGCTTTCATTGCGGCAGCCCAAACTCCAGTATGCCCCACCATATCTGTATTGGCAAAGTTGAGACAAATAAAATCTGCACTTTGTTCTTTTATTTCAGATAGAATGGCAGCCGTAATTTCGTTTGCACTCATTTCGGGTTTAAGGTCGTAAGTGGGCACACTTTTTGGCGAGGGTATCATTATTCTTTTTTCGCCTTCAAATGGCTCTTCTCTACCTCCGGAAAAAAAGAAAGTTACGTGTGGATATTTTTCAGTTTCCGCAATACGGATTTGCTTTAATCCATTAGTAGCAATTACCTCTCCTATAGTCTGTGTAAGATTGTCTTTTTCAAAAATAACTTGTACGTTTTTGTAGGTTTGGTCGTACTCGGTCATAGTTACATAGTGCAAAGACAAAGGCTGCATATTAAACTCCGGAACAGCAAACTGTGTAAGTACTTCTGTTATTTCCCTACATCTATCTGTTCTGAAATTAAAACAAACTACTGCATCGCCATCTTTTATACTTACCAATGGACTACCTTGCTCGTCTGTAGCAATTATGGGCAATAAAAATTCGTCTGTAACATCATTATCATAAGACTCTTGAATAGCTGCATTAATATCTGTAACCCTTTTTCCTAAACCTTGAGTAAGTGCATCGTAAGCTATCTTTACACGTTCCCAACGCTTATCTCTGTCCATTGCATAATACCTTCCGGTTACAGATGCTAAAGTTGTTCCTGTAGTAGCTATATGTTTTTGTAAATCTTCTAAAAATCCTAACCCACTTTTGGGGTCTGTATCTCTACCATCGGTAAATGCATGAATGGCAACAGTGCCAATTCCTGCATCTTTAGCGTAAGTACACAATGCTTTTAAATGCTCCAAATGAGAATGCACTCCCCCATCGCTCACTAATCCGATGAAATGCAATGTGCTATTATTTTCTTTAGTGTACTCAAATGCGTGTTGCAAAACAGGGTTATGGCGTAGTGTATTATTATCTTTTACCGCTACATTAATTCTTTGCAATTCTTGATACACTATTCTACCCGCTCCGAGATTGAGATGCCCTACTTCGGAGTTACCCATTTGTCCTTCGGGCAAACCTACCACTTCGCCGCAAGTAATTAGTTCGGTATGAGGATATTTACTGTAAAGTGAGTCCACAAAAGGGGTGTTGGCATTGGCTATAGCATCGGCGGCTTTCACTTTACCATGTCCCCAACCGTCCATTATGAGGAGTATTGCTTTTTTGTTCATAGCTGCAAAATTAACATTCTTCGGGGAAAGATTTTTACTTCGTAATAGAATATAGTTCTCACAAAGGGATAATGTCTAACAAAGTTGCTAAGGAGCAAGTGGGTAAAGTTTTAATGCAGCATTGTTATACAGAGAATGTTCAATGCAACGTTTTTGAGTTTATAAAAAAACCGATACACCATACAGCATATCGGTATTTTTATATTATAATTTAAAATTGGTTTACCCAATTGTTACTAATTCTAAATCGAATACTAAATCTTTTCCGGCAAGCGGATGATTAGCATCTAATACCACTTCGGTTTCTCTAACTTCGTGTATTACTACGGGGATAACGTGTCCTTCGTTGTTATGTAATTGTAAGCCCATACCTACTTCCGGTTTCATTTCAGCAGGAAATTCAGTAATCGGAAATGTTACAAAATTTTCTTCATTAGTAGGACCGTAAGCTTCTTCTACCGGAATTTCTACTGTTTTTTTGTCTCCTACTTGCATATCTATAAGAGCATCATCGAACCCTTTTATTACCTGACCTGCACCTACTGTAAACTGTAGCGGCTCACGACCTTCTGAAGTATCAAATGTGGAACCATCTTTTAACCTTCCATGATAATGTACCGAAACCACATCACCTGATTTTACTTTTGACATAATTGTTTGTTTTTTGTATTTTATAATTATTAGACTGCAAGGTAAAGTTATTTTTACTGTTTTTTAGAATTTTTAATATGAAAAATGAGTTAAAAAAACCATAGCATTAAACTATCTATCAAAACCATTATCTATTTGGAATTAAATACTAAGCACTTATCTTTATATTTGCCTATAAATACTGATATATTTCCATTCAATGTTACAAAAAATAATACTAACCATAATTGCTATTTTTTGTCTGTGTTCATTAAGTGCACAGTCTTTAATTAAAACTATACCGCTTACTAAAGCACAATGTATTACTACAGATGAATTAGGTAATGTATATGTGGTAAGTAATAATAATGGTTTGGTTCGTTACGACCTTAACGGTGATAGCACAAGCGATTTTAGAATAGTGCAAAATGGCAAATTATACCACGTAGATGCTACAAACCCACTTAAAGTCTTGGCTTATTATACCGATTTTTCTAAAATAGTATTGCTCGATAGAATGTTAACCGCCAAAAACGAAATTAATCTAAAACAAATTAATCTCTATAATCCGCCGGCTGTAGGCATCTCGGCAGATGGCAAAGTGTGGGTGTACGACAATGTAAATGCTAAACTGAAAAAGATTGATGAGCAAATGAAAACTTTATTAGAATCTAATGACCTCCGTATAGAAACCGAAACTGCCCCTCAGCCCATATTTTTAGTAGAAAAAAACAATAATATTTACCTCTGCGATAAAGAATTAGGCATTTATGTTTTTGACCGACAAGCAAACTACTTGCACACTCTCGATATTAAAGACATTAACTCCATACAAGTTATAAACAACAATATTTATTTTTTCCAAAACCAACAATTATTATCATTCAGCCTAAGTACTTATCAGGTAGATGGAGTTATCTTACCAGCATTTACAGATAAAATAATAGACATAAAAGCGGAGCGCAGTCGATTATATATACTCTTTAAAGATAGGTTAGAAATCCATGGAGTGGAAGAGTAATAAATTGGTTTCAAATTATCACCATAAGATATATTAAATTGGAAATTTAAGCAGTTTTTGAAAACTTTTTATGATACTACTTACTCTAATTTTAGTTTTTTTGTAAATATAAATTACCTCAGTAATGTTACTTCTCCTTTTCTTATGAAGTCCGAATCGTCGAAACATTTGCCTTTTAAATAATAAAAATAAACTCCTACATCTGATGGCTTGCCTTTGAAAGAACCATCCCATAAAGCATTTATATCTGATGTGCGGAAAACAGTCTCTCCAAATCTATTAAAAATTAAAAGATCATAACTCTTAATTCGCCCGTAATTTATAGGGGCAAAATTATCGTTTAATCCATCTCCATTTGGAGAAAAGGCATTTGGAATATCTATTTTGCAGCAAGCATTAATAATAATATTTAATTCGGTTGTATCTATACATCCGTTTTTGTTTGTAGCTATCAGTTTTATTTGATTTGTAATGTAATTTAGAGGAATTTGCAGTGTTTGTAAATTTCCTCCAAAGCTATCATTAAGATGCCATTCGTATTGGTAATGTGTATATTTTGAATCAAATATTAAAGTGTCGAAAATGCAATCATTTTCACTTGCTACAATTATCTCGGCGTTTGGTTGTTGTTTTAAGGATAATTGTAATTGTATAATTGAATCGCAACCATATTGGTCAATAAAAGTGTCATTGTATATTCCGGGTTGGTTTAAGATATTGTTACCTAATTGATATGTTTCATGAACACAAATAGAATCATTAATTGGATAAATATTGGTATTAGTATAATGAGAAATAATAAAAGTGTCGCAATACAAAATACATTCATTGAAGTATTTTACCCAGTATGTACCAGGATTATTGATGCGTAAAGTTTTTGTTGTACTTCCTGTATTCCAAATATAGTTTCTGTCGAAATTATTGATTGGACTTAATTCCAGATCTGTATTATGGCAAATATTTATGAGTGTATTAGAAGTTATAGGGGCTCCGAAATCGAAATCGAAAGTAGGTACATAATTTGGCAAACCATACCTAATTGTAGTCCCTGCAACTACACTTAAAGCATAAATATTAGCTTGGCAAGCTAAACCAGCTAAGTTGGGGAAAGAAATAGTACCCACAAAAGTACTTCCGTACCCTTTAAAATATAACTTATTATCCAATCCAATTTTAATATCTGTAGTAAAAACACTATCTGCAACTTTGGTTTTAGATGCTATTATACTGGTGTTATTTGTAAGGCTAAGGTCATGTTGGAATATTGAATTATGTGTGTTGTAATAAACTTTTGAATCATCGGGTGAAAAACAGGATCCATAGTATGCTGTACTATTTTCATCAAGTGACAATTCATTGCTTACCATGCCTGTAATTTGGTCAAAATCGTAAATGCTAACCCCAAAGCCATATTTGGTTACAGCTATTTTTTTCGCATCACGACTCGAACTAATAACTCCAGAAATGCCGATTAATCCGCCGCCTACATTTGTAGTATATGGTAATGAATAAATAGGCGTGTTATTGATTCCGGAAATGTCTATTTTGTAACTTACAAAACTACCATTTGATATAGAAATTGACAATATCCAAATAATACCACCTTCGCAACTTGGAATAGCTGTTAAATGTTCTGTATGCCCGGTGTTTATTAATATTGCTTTTTGTCCAGCTACAACATCTCCTAAGCCACCATTTAAGTTCATATCTACTACCGAATAGTATAAATCGCCAAAAGTTCCGGTATTTTCATAACTCATTAAAGATAAAACATAGTATTTATTAGTATCATCTATAAAAGGTACAATTACAGTGCCTTGAGATGTGGAAGCTGTTGGAATTATCTGTGTAGTACCAGCAAATGATAGAGAGCCATTTGGCATTATATTTTCTGATTTATCAATTATGAAGGTGCCGTTGGTATAAAAAAGTAATTCTCCATTGCTATTACATACTGATGCATCTGATTCAGTTGATATTTGATGAGTGTTAAAATGAAACACAGTAGGCGGTAGAGTATTAAAGTCTAAACCTAAATTTTGACCCATTACCCAAACTTTATCATATTGGCTTTGGCAATAAGAGTAAGGACAACTTAATGCCGATATATACATTAAGGCAATACATATAGCAAGTATTTTTTTTATCATTAATTTAACATTTCTGAACTTTAAAAAGTAAAGATAATAAAAATACATAAAACAAAAAAGCCAACCATTACGGTCGGCTTTTTGTTTGTGCCCCAGGCGGGACTTGAACCCGCACGGACATTGCTGCCCACAGGATTTTAAGTCCTGCGTGTCTACCAATTCCACCACCAGGGCAAAATCTTTACATCTAACACTATTATATAGTATAAGATTGGTAAAAAAGCCAAACCTTATGGTTTGGCTTTAATGGAGCAGAAGACGAGATTCGAACCCGCGACCCCAACCTTGGCAAGGTTGTGCTCTACCAGCTGAGCTACTTCTGCAT
>CAYUXT010000071.1:0-8801 GCA_964448955.1 uncultured Taibaiella sp.
CGGCAATAAAACTTTTGATAAACTATAAAAAAACATTTAGGACAGTATTGATTTGATAAGGAATTATTAGGTGTTACTTATCCACAAGTGTGTATTTCTTTTAAGGCATTTGGTAGCAAATTGAAATAATTTCGTGTCAGCGAAAGAGAGAAAATGTAGTGTTTGTTTTTACCCTCAAATTTTATTTTTATGGAACTCAACAAGTTAATACCACATATAGAAGCTTTGATATTTGCAAGCGACAAAGCAATTACTTTAGTCGAAATTTCCGAAATCGTTTCTGGTATTTTGGAAGAAACTATTGAGGTGGAAAAACTATCTGCTGCTATTGATGCCATCAGAGAAAAATATGCTACGGAGTATTTTCCTTTCGAGTTAAGTGAGACAGGCGGCGGTTATCAGTTTTTAACCAAAAAGACTTACCACCAAACCGTATTACAACTTAACGGCGACAAGCACATTAAAAAACTATCTAACGCTGCTATGGAAACATTAGCAATCATCTCTTACCGCCAACCGGTTACAAAATCTGAGATAGAGTACATTAGGGGTGTGAGTTGCGATTATTCTATCCAAAAATTATTGGAAAAAGAATTAATAGTAATAGCAGGAAGAGACGAAGAAGCCATCGGGAAACCCTTGATTTATGCTACTTCCAAAAACTTTATGGATTATTTAGGTATTAATAACCCAAGAGATTTGCCTCAATTAAAAGAAATATACAACACCGAAATAGTATTACCGGTAGATGCCGAAAACGCAGTACCCGATGATGCAGCAAATGTAATACCATTTAAGCCTGTAAGCCCGATGGGAAATACAGCAGAATTAAATTAGTACTTACTAACCTATATATTGAAAAAGCGTTGCTTGCAGTAACGCCTTTTTGTTTTTTAGGAAAATAATGCATTAGTGCTTTAATATTGAGGTATAACTCGCCTATTAACTTTCAAATCGCAGTTTAAAACACTTGTAATATTAAGTAGAAATTCTATTTTTGGAGCAAAATACACTTGATAGTAATCACACTGCCATAAAAACAGTTAAGATTTGATAAAACATTTAACTAATTGAAAATCAAATATAAAATTTACGTTGGTCAGAATGTGAACATCAACAATCAACCAATGTTTCATGTAATAAACGTATATGGAAAATGTTTTTAGGGTTTTTTTTCACGAACTTGGACACTTTGTTGCAAGAGAATTAAATCTAAAATACTTCAATGGAACAGGAAGTGCTGAAATTTTAATTTACCCTTGTGAAAATGACAATAACGATTTCTGTGGACACCTCAGACCAATTAGCCCAGAAGAATTAAACAGCTCTGATAATACACCTGTACCACTTGAGCGATTAGCTGAACATTTAGTTGTTGATGTTTATGGCTGTATTTTTCAGTCGTATTATCTCAACTCTGATTTTAAAAATTGTACGGAAACAAATGGAGAAGAAGATATAAAAAAATGGATAGGTAGCTTATTTGCAAACAAATTAAGCTATATAAATAGAGATATATTTCCAATTTGCATTGAGTATTTTGAATATTTAAAATCTGAACATCTACTTGATGCATTTATGAGAATAGAGCCAAAGGACTATTTAATAACATTACAAGATAATAAGTACTGTGTAGATTTGAACCAATTACGAAATGACATTTCTGAAATTGTTGAATTCCATTTTCAATACTATAAACTTTTTGTGACTTGTCATCAAAAAATAATTGATAGGAACTCTCATTAAATAGCCTGTTGCTATAACATGAAACACACAATACACCATTCCACCCACTATTTTACATTAAATAATTTTATTCCCGTTCCGAAATTAAATTTAAGAAAGATAATCAGAAACCACTCGTACTATCATATCCCTTGCGCCTAATTGCGTTGTTATGTATTGTTGCATTTGCATTCTGGAATAATTTAAAATAGTATCATTATGTAAATAATCCAGTAATTTGTCTGCATTACTAATACTAAATGCAGCTTTTAGATGTACCAACTCTATAGCTTCTCTAAACCGACTATATTCCGGTCCGAAAAATATAGGCTTATAGTACATTGCTGCTTCGGTAATATTGTGAATACCTTTTTTATTAAAACCACCTCCAATCCACACTATATCTGCATATCGGTATAAATACGCCAAGTGTCCAATAAAATTTACGATACACACCGATGTATTTGTCGGTATTACATCTTTAGGATTGCTCCATTCATAAACATTAAATGCAGCAAATAATTTTATTAATCCTCTTGCCTTTTCTGCGCCAATTTCGTGTGGTGCTATTAATAGTTTAAAATCACTTGTTTTTTGCATTACCGACAACATTATTGCATCGTCTTTTTCCCAAGTACTACCCGCAACAATAAGTTTTTTATTTCCTTTAAATTGGGCTACAGTAGGATATTCTTTATTTTCCGATACTACATCTTTTACTCTATCGAAACGTGTATCTCCGGCAATGGTAACATTAGTAATGCCAATATTTTGTAGCAGAATTTTAGAGGCTTCGTTCTGAACAAAAATATGCGTAAAACATGCTAACATTTTTCGATAAATACTTCCATACCATTTAAAAAAAACTTGTCTTTCCTGAAATAATGCAGAGAAAATAAATGTAGGAATTTGTCTTTGCTTTAGCTCTGTAAGATAATAATACCAATACTCATATTTTACAAACAAAGCGTAAGTTGGCGTTACAATATCTAAAAATTTTGCAGCATTATTTTTACTATCCAAAGGAAGATAAAAAACATAATCTGCACCCTGGTAATCTTTACGAATTTCGTAACCCGATGGCGAAAAAAAGGTAAGTAAAATGCAATATTTCGGAAAATCTTTTTGTACACTTTCTATTATTGGTCGTCCTTGCTCAAACTCTCCAAGCGAAGCGCAATGCACCCAAATTACTTGTCGCTTTTCGTTTTCAAATACCTGCTGCAAATGACTAAATATGTTTTTCCTACCATTGTAAAACAATGCAGCTTTTGGCACAAAAGGTCTTAATAGCCAAATCGCCAAAGCATATAGCCGAAGAGATATATTGTATAAAACTTTCAATCTTATTGTTTAAAAAAAGCAAATATACACGCTCTATATTTCTTTATACAATGTTATTGTTAAGTAAATTAGAGATTACAATTCAATTATTGTATTAATTTTGAAACATGCTATTGAGAACACTTCTAATTTTTGTAATTCTATACTTACTTCTAAGGTTTGTATTGCGTTTTGTGTTGCCATTTTTAAAAATAACGAGAGCAGCCCAACAAAGTATGAACGATGCTCGTAAAGTTATGGAAGAAGCACAGCGCAGAGAACAGCAACACAAACAATCTCAGCAAACCCATCAACAACAAGCCACTAAAAAAGTAGATGGCGAATATATAGATTTTGAAGAAGTAAAATAATCTTTATTCTCTCGTTTATAATATTTATATCAATCCTAATTGTGGATAAAGCAACCTAAAAGCTAAGTTATTGCTTAGATTTCTTTTTCATTTTAATAAAAAATTCTTTTGAGACATACTGATGCAATGGGTTTATATGTCTTCGGAAGAATTAAGTTAACGCCTATCTACAGAACACTACACTATTAAAAAATCATTTTTCAACAAATTAAACCCTCTCCTATTATACATATCGAAGTTTGCATACTATATTTACCCAATAAATAAAATACTATGAGCAAAATTTTCGTATATATAGCATTATTGATTATTACTTGTAGCAATTTACTTTATGCACAATGGCGACCTACGGGTAATCTTACCGTATTTACAGACGATGGCACTAAATTTTTTTTAGTTTTAAACGGACAAAGATATAATGATGATGCTCAATCAAACATTAGAATAGAAGAATTGCCCAATCCTTATTACAGTTGTAGAATAATTTTTGAAAACAACATATATCCCGAAATTAGCAAAAAACGTTTGCTAATTGCTGATGTAAATGGTATGTTGCAAGATGTTACCTTCCAAATTAGAAAAAACAAAAAAGATAATTATGTCTTAAATTTTTATTCTTACATTCCTGCTGTACAAAATATGCTACCACCGCCAGACTGTGCTGTATATCGATTCGGCGCACCAAATGTAATGATACAACCGCCAATGCAAAATGCACCAACACAACAAGATGTTATGTTTGATAACCTAATACACCAACCTGTACCTCCACAAAATTTTCAAGACCAAATAAATGTAAATGTAGGAGGTGTAGGTATAAATGTTACCATTCCAAATAATAACAATCAAATGCTCATACACGATGATATAAATTACCCAAACAATGCCTATACCGAACCCATCTATATAGACAATGGCTGTATCCACCCTATGAATACAAGAGATTTTGCAGCAGCTTGCAATACCATTAAACAAAACGGATTCGATGAAACAAGGCTAAATATTGCAAAGCAAATTGCCGCTACCAACTGCCTATCTTCCAATCAGATTATAGAAATGATGCAACATTTTAGTTTTGAACAAACAAAACTTACTTTTGCCAAAATCGCTTTTGAAGCCTGTACCGACCCCGGAAATTATTTTAAAGTAGGTAACGCCTTTAGTTTTGAAGTGTCTAAAATTGAATTAAACAATTACATTTCGGGATTTAGGTAGTTAGTAGAAAAAATGCCCAAACCAAATCGGAAAAAATAATTAACTTTGAATCGAAGTAAACAATATAAGAATGGATATTCAAACCAGAAAAATAGAATTTATTCAATCGTTTTTAAAATTACAAAGCGAAGAAGTGATTTCTAAACTTGAAAACATTTTAAAGAAAAACCAAGCTGATGAAATTTTGGAAGACTTGAAACCATTATCTATCAAAGAATTAAATAATAGAATTTCACAATCTGAAAAGGATTTTGAAAATGGAAATTGCAAAACTACCTCTGAACTTTTAACCAAATATTAGAACTTTGAATTATAAAATAATTTGGTCAAGGTTTTCAGAAAATGAGATTGATAATATTTACGACTATTACAAAAACAGAGTAAATTCCAAACTTGCTACAAAAATTGTCAAAAGTATTCTTATAGCTCCAGATAAGCTAATAAAAAATCCAAAAATTGGAGCTATTGAACCGTTTTTAGAGGAAAGAGAAATTGAATATCGATACATTGTATCTACAAACTATAAAATCATCTACTCTATAAACGAAGAAGATAAATCCATAAGAATATCAGATGTTTTTGACACAAGACAAAATCCATCAAAAATTGAGCAACGTGTACAATAGAAATAAATGAAACTTTTAAACAAAATACATTTACTACTACCAATATTCTTTTTACTACTTGTTAATTGCAACAATACCAATGCACAAAACCAAATAGCAGTAGCATTTTACAATGTAGAAAATCTTTTTGACACGATTAACGACCCCAAAAAATTCGACGACGAATTTACCCCGAATGGTACATACAAGTACACAGACAAAATATATCAAAAAAAACTCAAAAATCTTGCTTACGTTATTGCAAGATTAGCTAACGACAACGAGTCTAAACATAAAATAAAAAACGGTCCGGCAGTAATAGGATTGGCAGAAGTAGAAAATCTAAAAGTAGTTACAGACCTCATTAACCAAGCGGAACTCAAAAACAGAAAATACAAAATAGTACACTACGAGTCCAACGACACTCGTGGTATAGATGTAGCACTTATTTATCGCTCAGATGTTTTTAAGCCTTTTCAATCGAGATTAGTTCCTGTAAAATTTAGATACAACAACAAAAACAGCCACAACAGAGAAATACTTTTTGTAAGCGGTACCATAGATAAAGACACTTTTCATATTTTGGCAAATCATTGGAACTCTCGAAGAGGCAACCAAGCCGAAACTATGTACAAAAGAAATCAGTCTGCCTTAGCTTGTAAGCGCATTGTAGATTCTATAAATGCCATTAACCCAAATGCTTCGGTAATAGTAATGGGCGACTTAAACGACGACCCCACCGACAAAAGCGTAACACACTCTCTAAGTGCCAAAAGCGAGAAAGCAAATGTTACCGAAAATGACTTTTACAACCCTTGTTTTGCATTATTCAAAAGCGGAAAAGGTACTTGTGGGCATAATGGCAATTGGCATTTTTTCGACCAAATAATTTTAAGCTATGGATTAGCAAACAATCGTAGCAATACCTGGCAATACAACAATATCGAAATTTTTAATCGTAGTTTTAACCGAAACCAATTTGGCAAGCTAAAAGACTTCCCTTACCGCTCATTTTCCGGCACTCGATGGATAGACGGTTACAGCGACCATTTCCCAATTATAGTTTATTTAAAGAAATAGATTTTTTTAATTAAAGTGCTATTTTTGCAAACAAAATTTATCATTTAATAAAAATCGAAAAATATGAAAAAAGGAGTAATTATTTTACTTGTATTAGGAGCTTTAGTATTAATAGGCGGTTGCAATGCCTGTGGCGTAAACAACGAATTGGTAACATTAGACCAAAGTGCCAAATCTTCTTGGGCTGAGGTAGAAAACCAATACCAACGCCGTACAGACCTTATACCTAACTTAGTAGCTACCGTAAAAGGAGCAGCAGCACACGAACAAAACACCCTTACAGCAGTAGTAGAAGCACGCGCTAAAGCTACCCAAATGAAAATAGACCCCTCTGACCTTTCGCCCGAAAAAATAGCAGAATACCAAGCAGCACAAGGACAACTATCGCAAGCCTTAGGAAGATTAATGATGATCACAGAAAACTATCCCGACCTTAAAGCAAACGAAAGTTTCTTAAAACTACAAGATGAACTTACAGGAACTAACAATAGAATTGCAGTGGCTCGCCAAAGATTTAATACTTCGGTAGAAACCTACAATACTTATATGCTGAAAATGCCCAACAAATTTTATGCAGGGTTTTTCGGATTTAAAGAAAAAGGAATGTTTAAAGCAGAAGCAGGTGCAGAAAAAAATCCCGAAGTGCAATTTTAATTTTTGATAAAACTATTATTAAAAGCGGTGCAAGAAACACCGCTTTTTTTTCAACTATAAGAAAATTTTAAACGGATGAAAGATAAAGGGAATAAAAAAGATTTTTTCAGCAAAGCAGAACAAAAACAAATTGTAGCTGCCATACAAGAAGCAGAAGGAAACACTTCGGGCGAAATTAGAATATTTGTAGAAACCAATTGCAACATTGCTTCTCCGCTCGAAAGGGCTAAAGAATTATTTTATAAATTAAGAATGGATAAAACAGAACATAGAAATGGTGTAATTGTTTATCTCGCTACCGAAGACCATTGTCTTGCCTTATACGGCGACAAAGGCATTTACGAAAAAACAGGCGGCAACGATTATTGGGAAAACGAAGTAGCAATGGCTATAGAACATTTTAAAAACGGAGCATATACGGAAGGAATGGTACAATTAATAAAAGATATTGGCAACTCGCTTACAGAGTACTTTCCGGCAAATGCTACAGGAAAAAACGAACTCCCCGACGATATAATATTTGGACAATAAAAAGACATTTAAGATGTGGTTATTTAATACAAAATTTGATAATTGGAAAAAAGTATTGTCCATTACTTTAATGGCAATGCTTTCTTTTGTTCAAATAATAGTAGCACAATACGATGCTAAAGACTTCCCTCCTACCCCTAATCCACCACGCATTGTAAACGACCTTGCCGGAATGATGACTGCCGAGCAAGTGCAGCAATTAGAAAGTCAATTAGTACAATTCGACAACGAAACCTCTACGCAAATATCGGTAGTAACCGTTACCAGCATAGGCAATTACGAAGTAGCACAATACGCCACAGAATTAGCACACAGATGGGGCATCGGTAATAAAGGAAAAGACAATGGTGCATTAATATTTGTAGCCAAAAACGAAAGGAAAATTAATATATCGGTAGGATATGGATTAGAAGGTGTGCTTACAGATGCATTGGCAGGAGTAATTATTAGAGATGAAATTACACCGGAATTTAAAAACGGCAATTATTATCTGGGCATACAAAATGGCGTAAATGCCATAATAGACATTACTAAAGGAGAATACAAACAAGATAAAAAGGCAGAACAAGAAGGAGGTGGAATTTTAATCGTTATCCTTATTATTTTTATTGTGATATTAATAATGATATTTAGCAAAAAAGGAAACAACAACGGAGGGGGAAATTATATGAGCCGTAGGGGTAGCGATTTTATTACCGGTGCTATTTTGGGGAGTATATTAAGCGGCGGTAGAGGCAGCGGAGGTTTTGGTGGTAGTAGTGGCGGGGGATTCGGTGGCAGTAGTGGTGGTTTTGGCGGATTTGGTGGTGGTGGATTCGGCGGCGGTGGAGCAAGTGGGAGTTGGTAGGGAATTGAGACGCACAATCGTGCGTCTTTACTGTTGTACCACTACCTTTCTATTTACCCTATTCGCTCCATTTATTATTTGTACAAAATACATACCATTGCTTATACCATTTACAGGTATCTGCATTGTATTATTATTTTTATTATACTGCGTATAAAGCACTCTACCACTTATATCTGTTATATGGATAGTGCAATTTGGCGGTAAGTTGTTGATACTTATATTTGTATTAGCAGGATTGGGGTAGATAGTTACCGATTGTAGCGGATTAGTTATTTCTTCTGTGGGGAGCAAGCAGTCGGTATTTATTTTACCAAAGAAATGAAGTGAAGAATCTCCGGCAAAGCGGTGCTGCCCTAATACCGCATCGCCGGAACCTATAAACCCACCTTCATGATTAAAAAAATACATCTCCCCACCGGAATCTTCTACTTTGCTTAAATAGATTAC
>CAYUXT010000072.1:0-7714 GCA_964448955.1 uncultured Taibaiella sp.
GCTTTATAACCAACGATCCTAACACGAACTTTTTGTTCAAATAAACTGTACGGTTAGCTACTATGGCGGTAAACAAAGTATGCTAATGCACATATTGCCTTTAATTCCGCTACATCAAATTTATTGTGAGCCATTTTTCGGTGGTGGTGCGGTGTTCTGGGCGAAACCGCCCATTAAAACGGAAATCATTAATGATTATAACGGAATGGTGGTCAATTTTTACAGACAACTGCGGGCAAGAAGAAGATAGAGCAATTAACGGCTAATTATCCAATTTAATCAATGTTTAAAGGGATTGTAAAGCTCGTTTAATTAAAAACCGCACAAATGCTTATTTTTGTGCGGTTTCGTTTTTAAAACTGTGCGGTTTCGTTTTTCCGTTTATACAATGTTTACAATAGATATTCTTTGCTAAATAGATATATCTTATCTAAATTAAATAATTCAAATTTTGTTTACGACAAGTAAAAAGTTTTTTTCATTACTTTTGCAGCCTTAAATTTATTATAATAATGTTTGCATTAAGAAAGTTTTTGGTACTCAATCGCTTGTGGATTGGTTTGCTTTTAATTGGTTTGGGTATTTGGTCGGGGATAGAAATACATTGGGGATTAGGCTGGTTGCCAATACTTATAGGTGTATTAACCATAGTTGCACATTTTTTGGTCGGTCCTATTACATTGGTACAGCGTTATTTCGAAGCTGGCGATGTAGAAGGAGTGCAAAAATTAATGAATAATGTAAAATACCCTAACCTACTATACAAGCCTATACGCTCTATGTTTTTTAGTTTTAAGTCTATGCTTTCTACTATGAACAACGATTTAGATGCAGCCGAAGCCGATATAAGAAAAAGTATGGCATCGGGTATTCAGGATAAGGATATGCAAGCTACAAGCTATACGCAATTAGGTGAGATTGCTTATCGTAAGGGCAATATGAAAGAAGCGTATAGCGCATTTAGAAAAGCAGTAGAATTAGGTATTCCCGATGGTGATGGCAGTGCTAAAGTGTATATTAACTTAGCGGGCATTTGTATTCAAAGAAGAGATTATAGAGGTGGTAAATTTTATTACAATAAGGCAAAAAGTATGAAATCTAAAAATGCCGAAATCGTTAACCAACTCAATGAAATGAAAAAATACATTTCTCGTATTCCTGGCTAATAATCAATTGATTTTATGGAAATTATCAGCGTAAATAATCTTTGCAAACAATACGGTGCATTTACAGCTGTTGATGACATTTCTTTTACTGTAGAAGAGGGTACTATTTTTGGACTGTTAGGTTCAAATGGAGCAGGCAAAACTACTACTTTAGAAATATTAGAAACCCTTAAAATAAAAGATTCGGGTAAGGTAATTATTGACACCAAAGATTTAGACAACCTTAATGCTATTGATGAATTAAAGTCAATTATCGGTGTGCAGTTACAAACTTCGGGGTATTATCCGCATCTTAATTTAAAAGATATTCTTGAGTTATTTGCCGGATTATACCAAGTAACAATTAACCCATTAGCAATTTTAGAATCCATAGGATTACAAAAGCACGCCAAACATACTTATAAGCAATTATCGGGCGGGCAAAAGCAAAAATTTTCTATTGCTACTACCATCATCAATAACCCTAAAATTATCTTTTTAGATGAACCCACTACAGGTTTAGACCCCTTAGCACGCAGACAATTGTGGCAGCAGATTTTGGATTTAAAACAAGGCGGAGCCACTATTGTAATTACTACACATTATATGGAAGAGGCAGAAACTCTTTGTGATAACATTGCTATAATGGATAGAGGGAAAATACTCAAAATAGGTACTCCAACGGCACTTATAGAAGAATTGTTGGCAAATGGATTTAAGCCCGAAAAACAAATATTAGCAGCTAATCTCGAAGATGTATTTATTGCTGTTACGGGTAAAAATATAAATGATACCCATTAGAACTAATTTGCTATAATATTCATTTCGGCTCTGCTCAATGAACACACAACGTGTTCCCTGAGTGGAGCCGAAGGTGTTTGGTTTAGGTACTTGTTAGTTGTAATTGCTATAACACCTTACTTTAATCGTTCTAATTTACCCTTTCTTTTAACGATGTTTTTGTAGTCCCACTGAATATCATTTGCTTTTTGCAAATATCTTTTTAAATCTGATTCCTTTATTTCGGATAAATCATTGTAAAAAACAGAGGCATCTTTAAATTTCTTGCCTAACACATTTAACCCCAATTCTTCGAAATCGGCTCCACTCCAAAACATTAATCTAATGCCGGCTTTCTGTTTACTGTAACCGACTATAGGGTTATCTTCAATAAACCACACCGGATGTGCGTGCCACAATTTGTTAGTGGCATTTAGTAGATTTTGGGTAATTATTTGAGCCAATGCATCACAAATAATGCTGTCTGACGGTTGTTGTCGATTGTTGTAAGCTATTATATCTTCGGTAATTTCCGACGTATTCATTATATACTTTTTGATAATGTAAATCTAAGGTTATTTTACTGCCAATTTTCTTTCTTTTCTGTATTTTACTAAATTAATCATTAGTACGCTTACGAGTATTACTATTAGCCCTGCTATTTGCGCAAATCCTACAACTTCTTTTCCTAAATATATACCTAAAAATACGGCTACTATAGGATTAATATAGGCATAAGTACTTACTTGTGTGGCAGGTTTTACGCTCAATAGCCATACATAAGCACTATATGCCAAAATAGAACCAAAAATGATTAAATACACTAAAGATGCCCAAGCAGAGAATGGTACAGTTTGTATATTAAACACAGACCAATCGTCGGAAAATAATGAAGCAATAGCGAAAGCTAAAGTAGCACCTACCATTTGCCAGGTGGTGCTGACCCATACCGAACCTTTGCTGTGTTTTTTAGAATATAAAGAGCCTGCTACCCAAGCCCAATTACCGATTATTAGAATTATAAGCCCTACAATGAGTAACATATTTTTAGACTCGAACTGTATGTCGGATAGCCTATTACTTAATAGTATGCATACTCCTACAAAACCAAATAATACACCCAAAATTGTGTATAGATTACTGAAATTTTCTTTCCACATTGGCTTATCCATTAATACAAACCAAAGAGGTGTAGCGGCACAAATAATGGCTACAAAAGAAGTTGGTAAAGTAAGCTCTGCCAACATTACAGCACCGTTAGCTACAAACAGTAACAATATTCCTGTTAATAAACCGATTTTTATTTGTTGTAAATCAAATATTTTGTCTTTTCGTAAAAGACAAATAATAAACATAATGACACTTGCAGCCAAAAAACGCATAGTGCCGGTAATGAATATTGGAATGTAATCTATTACTTGTTTAATGTAAAAATAAGTAGAACCCCAAACGAAATATAAAATTAAAAATGCAGTAATAACCGCAATTACAGAAGGAGCTTTGGGAGCAGTAAGAGACATAAATGAGTAATAAAAGCCAAAGATAAAGGATAATAGACAATTGACAATTGATAATGGACAATGGATAATTAATTTTATATTGTGTGTGCTGTAAATTATTTTGAATTTTGAATTTTGACTTGCCTTTTGCCTTTTTTAAATTTACCTTTGTATGTTTTAAAATTGGAAATGAAATTTTTAATTATAGGTTTAGGAAATATAGGTGCAGAATATGATTTTACGAGGCACAATATCGGGTTTGATATTGCAGATGTACTCGTTATGAAATACGAAGGGAAATTTACGACCGATAGATTAGCGTCTGTGGCAAAAATTAAAATAAAAGGCAAAACCTTAGTAGTAATAAAACCAACTACTTATATGAACCTTAGTGGCAGAGCTGTTAAGTATTGGATGGATAAAGAAAAGATTAGCATTGAAAACATTTTGGTACTTGTAGATGATTTAGCCTTACCTTTAGAAACTTTAAGACTTAAAAAAGGTGGTAGCCACGCCGGACACAACGGATTAAAAAGCATTGATGCAGAAATAGCAACAAACCAATATCCGCGACTTAGATTTGGCGTTGGCAACGATTTTCCCAAAGGAAGGCAAGTAGAGTTTGTATTAGGAAAATGGAAAAACACAGAGCTACCTACTGTAAAAGATAAATTACTAAAATCTGTAGAAGTAATCGAAAGCTATATACAGGTGGGCATAGAACGTACAATGAATACATTTAACAACTAAAATACTGAAGTAAATAAAAATGCAATTGTCAGAATTTATAGCCAGAGTAGAAGAGCCCCAAACTATATTAATGGCGAAGCTCAGCAGAGAACTCAAAGCAAAAGGAATAGATGTAGTGGATTTAAGCTTAGGAGAACCTGATTTCGACACGCCACAGCATATTAAAGATGCCGCTATTAAAGCCATCAACGAAGGATTTACCAAATACACTCCCGTTGCAGGCATTCCCGATTTGCGAAGCGCAGTATGCACTAAACTAAAAGCAGAAAACAACTTAGACTATCTTCCCGAAAATATTGTAGTAAGTACAGGAGCAAAACAATCGTTAGCCAATGTAATACTGAGTATGATTAACCCGGGCGATGAAGTAATTATACCAACACCGTATTGGGTAACTTACTCGTCTTTAGTACAATTAGCTGGAGGCGTATGTAGGTTTGTACATTGCGAAATGGAAGATGGTTTTAAAATTTCGCCAGAAAAATTACAAGCTGCCATTACTCCTAAAACAAAAATGTTTATATTCTCTTCGCCCTCTAATCCTACAGGTGCTATATACTCTAAAGAAGAATTAAGCGGACTGAAAGAAATATTTAAACAAAACGAAAACATATATATCGTTAGTGATGAAATTTACGAATATATTAATTATGTAAGCGAACATAACAGTTTGGCTCAATTTACCGAAATAAAAGACAGGGTAATTGTGGTTAATGGTTTTTCTAAAGGATTTGCGATGACGGGTTGGCGATTAGGATACATTGCAGCTCCAAAAGAAATAGCACAAGCTTGCGAAAAATTACAAAGCCAAATTACTTCGGGCACTAATTCGATAGCACAAAAAGCAGCAGTAGCAGCATTATTAGAAAGCAAAGAGCCATCGAAAGAAATGGTAAAAGTATTTAAAGAACGAAGGGACTATTTCATAAATGCTTTGCAAGACATTAAAGGGTTAAAATTAATACAACCCGATGGTGCTTTTTATGCTTTTGCAGATATTTCTTATTACTTAGGCAAAACACTAAACGGCTATACAATAGAAAATGTAACCGATTTTACAATGTATCTTTTAAATGTGGCACACGTAACCGGCGTTGCAGGTACTTCTTTCGGAAACGATAAATGTATTCGTTTTTCTTATGCTACATCTTTAGACAAATTAAAAGAAGCAGTAACAAGAATTAAAAAAGCAGTAGAATAATATATATTTACACTCTTTTTGAAAAAAAATAAACTATTCAATTATGACATACGCACCACCACCACCATCACAAAGACCAAAAAGTAAAATTCCGGATTTACCGGTATTGGGTTTTGTAATAGGGGCAATATTTATTTTATTATCCATCGTTGTTTTAAAATTTATATGGTTTGCAGGCGATAGTTTTGGAGATTATTTAAGTATCTTTTTTACGAAAAGTAATTTTTATTTTAAAGAAGCCTCCAAGCTCCTTTCCTTAGCAATGATAAGCCTTTTAGCTCCCTTTTTCTTTTTCTTAAACAGAAAATTATACTATACGGCAAAAGGGGTATTAATAGTAGCAGTATTAACCGCAGTACTTATAGTTTTGTATAAATTTGTTTGGACAAATTAAAAATCATCAATTTCTTGGAATTTTTTTCGATCTATTTTTGATTTTTAATAAAAAATAATTTTACCTTTGCAGCCCATTTTACTTTAGAAGGTAATTTGGGTTTGTGGTTAAAGTCCTGTTGTGTAATGGTAGCACAACTGATTTTGGTTCAGTTAGTCTTGGTTCGAATCCAGGCAGGACTACAAAAAAGCCGATATAAATAATTGATAATCAATATTTTATATCGGTTTTTTCTTTTAGCTACTGACGTATTTACTGACATTTTTCGGGAAAATGCTACCGGAGCATTGGAGTGTAAAAAAAGAATTTACAAATTATGCAAAAGATACAATCTAATGCCCAAATGCTTCAAATGCCCTAACTTTGTGAAAAATTATTTATTTATCATTAAAAAACATTAAAAGTTGAGACAAAAAATAGTTGCCGGTAATTGGAAAATGAATAATAATCTCGAAAAAGGAAAACAACTTATTTCGGATTTATTACAAAAAGAATTAAATATTAATGAAAACAAATTAGTGGTACTCGCTCCATCTTTTGTACAACTATCCACTGCTTCGGAGCAAATAAAAGGCACTAACAATATTTTCTTAGCAGCACAAAACTGCCACAATGCCCAATCCGGCGCGTACACAGGAGAAGTAAGTGCCGATATGATTGTAAGTGTAGGTTGTACTTATGTAATACTTGGTCATAGCGAAAGAAGAGAATACTTTAACGAAACAGACCAACAACTCAACGAAAAAGTTAATGCCGCATTATCTAAAGGATTAAAAGTAATATTTTGTTGTGGCGAACCACTATCAATAAGAGAAGCAGGTACGCAAAACGATTATGTAGCCAATCAAATTACCAATGGAGTTTTAACATTAAGCGAAGAAGATTTTAAAAATATAGTAATAGCCTACGAACCAATATGGGCAATTGGAACAGGCAAAACTGCAAGTGCCGCACAAGCACAAGAAATGCACGCTCATATAAGACAAACAATTGCTGCTAAATATGGCGATGCCATAGCACAGCAAACCTCTATTTTGTATGGTGGTAGCTGTAAGCCCGACAATGCAGTAGAGCTTTTTTCGCAAGCTGATGTAGATGGCGGACTAATTGGTGGCGCATCTCTTGTTGCAGACGATTTTGCAGCTATTATAAATGCACTTTAATGTATTTTCTTGTTGAATGGTAGCAGATAATACTGTATTGAATATATCGAAAATGCATTTTGCTAATTTGCCCAATATTGATTTAAGTAAGGGAATAGTGTTGGATTTGTATTGTTATTGGCAATGTTAAACTAATATAGATTTACGTTATTATTCAGATAAAAAAAATGTATTTTATGCTGAATTTTTTAAGTTTGACAACTTTTAAAAAGTTGTCAAACTTTCTTTAGGACGAGACAATATTTAACGAGACGACAATGACAAGAAACACAACTATTGCAAACCGACTTCGAGAGGTGCTATTAGACGGACATTGGATTGCTAATACTAATTACAAAGAGCAAATACAAAGCCTTAATTGGCAACAAGCAACACAAAAGATTAGTAATCTAAACACAATTGCAGCACTAACCTATCACATAAACTATTATTTAGAAGGATTACTATTTGCTTTCGAAAACGAAAGACTCGAAATCAGCGACAAATACAGTTTTGACCTCCCTCCAATTAATTCTGAATTAGAATGGCAAGAATTAGTTGCTACCTTTTTGAGTAATGCCCAGAAATTTGCAAATAAAGTTGAAGAGATGGACGACAAAGCATTTGACAAGCCTTTTATTATTGATAAGTATGGAACATTGTTACGAAACATCGAAGGAGTTATCGAGCATAGTTATTACCATTTAGGACAAATTTCCTTGATAAAGAAAATGATAACGCAAGTAAATAGGGCTTGCTAAATAACTCACTCAGCAATACATATATTTATATGTAGTATTTGT
>CAYUXT010000073.1:0-7531 GCA_964448955.1 uncultured Taibaiella sp.
AGGTCGTGCTTATCCGTTAGCATCTAAAAACAACTTCGTTTTCGAGTAGGGGAATAGATACTAACGATAATGTTTATACATTTATACATAAAGATAGTGCCATTACTAAAATAAACTCTATAGGTCAAGTAGCTTGGGAAAGGAACTATAATTTTATAAAAAATAATGTAAGAGTATCGTCTATTCATGTAAATTCTTCCGGTACATTGTATGTATCCTTATACGGCAAAATGAATGCACCTGAATTGAAAGTAGATTTTGGTAATGGCGATACGGTACATATATCGGAATATACGAGTACGGTACTTTGGGGATTAGAAACTAACGGAGGGCAAACGGCTTTTGCTTCCATGCTTTGGGATAACCCAAGCGATAGTACTCAGATATATACTACCAATATAAAATCGGATAATATGGGCTATGTATATATAGCAGCATATATATACACGAAAATAAGAGATACTTCGTATATAGGAGATAGTGCCATAGTGGTAACGCTTTCTAATAATAATATTTCTTTTGGTTCATCTGATGCATTTGTTGCTAAAGTATTGCCCCCTGCGGAGGGTATGGGTAAAGTAAAATTTATATGGAGCTTACACACATCGGGGGCAAGAGGCGAAATGTTATATTTAAGCAAAGTAGAAAATTCCGGTACGGAGATGTATTTTTTTAATCAAGTCAGCGGTGGGTTTATAGGTTCCGGCGATGCTGTATTAGGGCAGCACCGCTTTACAGGAGATTCTTCTCATAGCTACTTCGGTAAAATCAATACCGACTGCTCGCTCCCCACAGAAGGAATAACCAATCAACTACAATCGGTACACATCTACCCCAACCCTGCACATACCAGCATAACTATAGCTAACCTACCACTTAACAGCACTATCAATATAACAGATATAAGTGGTAGAGTGCTTAATACGCAGTATAACAAACAAAATAGTACGTTGCAGATACCTTTAAATGGTATAAGCAATGGTATGTATTTTGTACAAATTATTAATGGAGAGCAAAGGGTAAATAAAAAGGTGGTGGTGCAAAAGTAGAGACGCACAATTGTGCGTCTTTACATTACCCAAACCATTTTTCTAACACCCTCCCACAAACAATCAATTATGCTACACAAAACAATCATCATATTTGCATTCTTATCTTTTTTTACTAATAACATTAAAGCACAGCAACAGGAGTGTCCCGATTTTGAATGGTTAAGCCACTTAACTTCTACACAAAATATGGGAATAAGTAATCTTAAGCAAGATAATTTAGGCAGTATTTATATTTGCGGAACTTATCTTGGTACAGCTAATATCGGTATCTATACATTACCCCCTTCTTCTGGAAATCATCATTCCGGTTTGATTGCAAAATTCGATTCTTTGGGAAATTGTATATGGGCGAAAAGTTTGCAAAATGCATATATTACGAGTATTGCGGGATATAATAACTTAACATTAGATACATTGGGTAATATATACTTAGTTGGCATTTTTAGAGGTACTGCTATTATTCAAGACGATACCCTAATGCCTACTCTTAATGATAAATATCATGGTATAATTACCAAATTAGATACCGCAGGTAATTTAATCTGGAATCAGGTACATACCAATCTGTTCCATTATAATATCGAAATGATGTCTTCGGGCAATATCTATATAATATCGCAACTGCACGATACTGCGGTATTCGACACACATACATTAGTGCAAATAGGCACAGAAGACAATTTGGTGGTTTCAAATATTAACTCTCAAGGAACAGTGCAATGGATTGCACAATCAAGTGGTGCAAATGCTACTGCTTACTTATATAGAACAATAGCCAAAGACGTACAAGACAATCTTTATATTGGCGGTCCTTTATCCAACGGAATGGCACATTTTGGCAGCCATACATTGGATAATACTAATGGGCAGTATAAAGGATTTGTCATAAAAATTACCCCGCAAGGGCAATTTGAATGGGCTAATATGATAGAAGGGCAGGGTATTTCTTCAATTGACGATATAAGTGTATCACCAATAGGAGATTTGTATGTTACTGGTAATTTTAGGGATTCAGTAGATTTTGACGGTATCATTTTGTTCGCACCACCAAACAGGGATAATATTTTCTTAGCTCGATTAACTCCACAAGGGCAATTTGTTCAGGTTGCGTGTATAGGGAGAGAAGTGTCTGCAACTGATTATTTGAATACTACTGATATGTCTGTAGATGAGTACGGAGATTTGTATGTAACAGGAGGCTTAAATGGAAATGTTATTTGGGGAGATACTACATATACTTCTGCTCTTTCGTTTATGTTTATAACCAAAATACAACCCCAGGAAGATACTTTTAGATTTGTTTGGACGCAAACTGTTCGTAGTCAAAACCCACCTGAGGGAGTGAGTATATTGTGCATTAATACTATATCGTCAAGAGAACACTATATTGCAGGTGCATATAAGGGAGACAATTTGACCTTGGGTAACCTCTTAGCCCCTGTTCCCCCTAATTCTATTGGGTACAATGCCTACTTTGCTAAACTTACTAATGACTGCTCGCTCCCCACAGAAAAAATAACTAGTCCGCTACAATCGGTAACCATATACCCCAACCCTGCAAACACAAACATAACTATAATTAACCTACCACTTAACAGCACCATTAATATAACAGATATAAGTGGCAGAGTGCTTTATACGCAGTATAATAAACAAAATAATACGGTGCAGATACCTGTAAATGGTATAGGCAATGGTATGTATTTTGTACAAATTATTAATGGAGAGAATATGGTAAATAAAAAGGTGGCGGTGCGCTGGTAGAGACGCACAATTATTCGCCTCTACATTACCCAAACCATTTTTCTAACACCCTCCCACAAACAATCAATTATGCTACACAAAACAATCATCATATTTGCCTTGATATCTATCTTTACAAATAGTAGTAAAGCACAACAGCAAGAGTGTCCCGATTTTGAATGGGTAAAATCACTAAATGTAACAGACAATGTAAATTTGCGCCAACTTAAAAAAGATATTTTTGGTAACATTTTTATTTGTGGGGAGTATCGTGGTACAGGTACTATTGGTACATATACATTACCTCCGTCTTCCGGAAATCATCATTCTGGTTGGATTGCTAAATTCGATTCTTTGGGAAATTGTATATGGGCAAAGAATTTACAAAATGCATATATTACAAGTACTGCAGGGTACAATAATTTAGTATTAGATACATTTGGCAATATATACTTAGTTGGGCTATTTAGAGGTACGGTTATTATTCAAGGCGACACATTAATGCCTACTCTTAATGATAAATATCATGGCATAATAACCAAATTAGATGCGGCAGGTAATTTAATTTGGAATAAGGTACATACCAATCTGTTTCATTGGAATATCGAAATGATGTCTTCGGGCAATATCTATATAATATCGCAATTGCACGATACTGCGGTATTCGACACACATACCTTAGTGCAAATTAGTGGGGAAAATAATTTGGTTGTTTCAAATATTAACCCTCAGGGGACAGTGCAATGGATTGCACAAGCAAGTGGTGCAAGTACAGCTGCTCATTTTTATAGAACAATAACTAAAGATGCACAAGACAATCTTTATATTGGCGGACCTTTATCTACCGGAATGGCATATTTTGGCAGCCATACATTGGATAATACTAATGGGCAGTATAAAGGATTTGTTACAAAAATCACACCACAAGGGCAATTTGAATGGGCTAATATGATAGAAGGGCAAGCTGTTTCCTCCATTGGGGGTATAAGCGTATCTCCGGCAGGAGATTTGTATGTTGGCGGGCATTACTATAATGGAAGTGCAGATTTTAACGGTATTATATTAACATCACCCCCAAATATGAGTAGTACATTTCTTGCAAAGTTAAACACACAAGGACAATTTACGCAAGTCCAAAAAATGGGTAATGGTTTAAATATTAATAGTACAATAGGTATCAATGCTATTGATTTTGATGAATTTGGGAGTCTTTATGTTTCGGGGGGCTTAAATAATTCAGTCCAATGGGGAGATTCAATACTAAATTCTGCTAGTGATTCTATTGATGATGCTTTTGTATCTAAGATAAAAGCCGATGAAGATTCTTTTAAAATAATATGGACACTACAAACACAAGGGCAAGGAAATGAAACTGCAATATTAGCGCAAACCATATCATCAAAAGAACATTATATATATGGAGGTTACTCTAATGGAGATTTAATATGGGGTGGTCATACTTTACCTGCTCCGGCAAGTGGCAACAATGCCTACTTTGCTAAAATAACTAACGACTGCTCGCTACCCACAGAAGAAATAACTAGTCCGCTACAATCGGTATCCATCTACCCCAACGCTGCACATACAAACATAACTATAGCTAATCTACCACTTAACAGCACCATTAATATAACAGATAAAAGCGGTAGAGTGCTTTATACACAGTATAATAAAGCCAATAGTATAGCACTGATACCTATAAATGGTATAAGCAACGGTATGTATTTTGTACAAATTATTAATGGAGAAAGTATAGTAAATAAAAAGGTGGTGGTACAACTGTAGAGACGCACAATTGCGCGTCTCTACATTACCCAAATCGTAATTCTAACCCGCAAAAACAATCAATTATGCTACACAAAACAATCATCATATTATTATTATCATTTTTTCTTAGCCATACCATTACAGCCCAACAAGATGAATGCCCACAGTTTGAATGGGTAGAGGGAATAACTATTAAAAGAGACAGTATCTTATATCCAGCGTATGATGCACCCACTATTACAAGATACGATAAAGACGGTAATATATACATCATTCTTCGTAATATCAAATCGACAATGGGTATTTTTCCCAACGATACACTTTATATAGGCAAAAAACAAATTCCTATTCCTATTCCTTTTATTAAACATTCGTATTATGGATTTACCATTCTTAAATTAGATGCTCAATATAATCTTTTATGGTACCAATATGCATATACGGGTAGAGATAATCCTGCAAGTAGATTGTTGTTAGATAATATGCAATTAGATTCGAGAGGTAATGTATATGTTACCGGAAAGTTTTACAATAATAATGTTCCAGATACTTTTAGAGTAGGAAATAAACAAATAATAGGTAATGTATTAAATACCACACAGAACCAAAGTGTAAATGGTTTTTTGGTTAAGCTCAATGGTAAAACCGGAGATGCGTTTTGGATTAAGCAATTTGTCGGCATAAGTCCTTTTGGTTTCGAAATGAGCCAAACCGACAAGCTGTATATAGCTATGTATGCAGGGCACGATACGGTTTCTATAAATAATCAGCAATTTTTTGGGCAAAAACTTAAAACTAGCATTGCACAGTTCAATGCACTTGGCGAATTGCAATGGATTAATTGGGGAGAACAATATACTAATTTTCATTTTCATGTTTATATTACGGGAGGAGATTACGTTAGTCACATAAATCATATACTTACAATAGACAATGATGATAATGTTTATACATTTATACATAAAGATAGTGCCATTACTAAAATAAACAGCACGGGACAAGTAATGTGGGAAAGGAACTATAATTTTATAAAAAATAATGTAAGAGTATCGAATATTCATGTTAGTCAGTCTAATATACTGTATTTGACATTATATGGTCCAATGAATACTCCCGAATTGAAAGTAGATTTTGGTAATGGCGATACGGTACATATATCGGAATATATGAGTACGGTACTATGGGGATTAGAAACTAATGGGGGGCAAACTGCTTTTGCTTCTGTACTTTGGGATAACCCAAGCGATAGTACCTATATATATACTACCAATCTAAAATCGGATAATATGGGTTATGTATATATAGCAGCATATATACTCACGAAAATGGAAGATACGTCTTATATAGGCGATAGTGCCATAGTGGTAACACTTGCTAATAATAATATTACTTATGGTTCTAGAGATGCTTTTGTAGCCAAAGTACTACCCCCTGCGGAGGGTATGGGTAAAGTAAAATTTATATGGAGCTTACACACATCGGGAGCAAGAGGCGAGGTAATCTATTTAAGCAAAGTAGAAGATTCCGGTGGGGAGATGTATTTTTTTAATCTTGTAAATGGTTGGTTTATGGGTTCCGGCGATGCAATATTAGGGCAGCACCGCTTTACCGGAGATTCTTCTCATAATTATTTCGGTAAAATCAATACCGACTGCTCACTACCCACAGAAGAAATAAGCAATCCGCTACAATCGGTAACTATCTACCCCAATCCTGCTAATACAAATATAACCATCACCAACCTACCACTCAACAGCACTATACACATAACAGATATAAGCGGTAGAGTGCTTTATACGCAGTATAATAAAAGTAATAGTACAGCACAGCTACCTTTAAATGGAATAAGTAATGGTATGTATTTTGTACAAATAATTAATGGAGAAAATATGGTAAATAGAAAGGTGGTGGTACAACAGTAGAGACGCACAATTGTGCGTCTTTACATTACCCAAACCATTTTTCAAACCCCCACAAACAATCAATTATGTACAAAATAATCATCATATTTGCCTTGATATCTATCTTTACAAATAAGATTAAAGCACAGCAACTGGAATGTCCCGATTTTGAATGGCTAAGCCACTTAACTGCTACACTAAATATGGGAATTAGTAATATTAAGCAAGATAATTTAGGTAATCTTTATGCTTGTGGAAGTTATCTTGGTTCTGCTACTATTGGTACATTTACCTTACCTCCTTCTTCTGGAACAAGCAACCATGCAGGCTGGATTGCTAAGTTTGACTCATTAGGCAATTGTATATGGGCAACCTACATACTGAACGCATACAATACCAGCATTGTGAGTTTAAGTGATTTAATTATAGAAAATACGGGAAATGTATATGTTGTTGGGGATTTTAGAGGAACGGCTGTAGTTCAAGACGATACTTTAATGTCTAATCTTAACTCTAATACACACGGATTAATAATTAAATTAGATACCATAGGCAATGTTATTTGGAAACAAGTGCATACCAATTTAAAACATGGAAATATTTCTATGCAGTCTTCCGGAAATATATATATAATGTCAAGTTTACAGGATACTGCTAATTGGGGAAGCAATGTTTTAGTACCTTTTGGCAATAGTCGTTTAGTTATTGTAAACATTAATTCAGATGGTCAGTTACAGTGGTTACTTAATCCTGGCAGTACTGGTATAGTTGCACATTTTTACAAAGTATTTGCTACAGATATTCAGGACAATCTTTATATCGGAGGTGTTTTAGAATCGGGCACTTTTAATTTTGGCAGTTATACACTTGTAAATACAGGAAATTCTGAAGGTTTTATTGCCAAAATTACACCACAGGGACAATTTGATTGGGTAACAAAAATAGAAAGTACATCATTTTCCGTTATACATGGAATAGTTATAGCACAATCGGGAAATATTTTTGTTAGTGGTAATTCCCCTACTCGAAAACGAAGTTGTTTTTAGATGCTAACGGATAAGCACGACC
>CAYUXT010000074.1:0-7329 GCA_964448955.1 uncultured Taibaiella sp.
CTTAAAATCGTAAATAATTGAAAATCAATAACTAAATTTGACGTTAGTCAGAATTAGGAAATCATACTTCTTTTTGACTTTTACAGGTGCATCTTGCAAGGAATATGCTTTAAAACAAAACAATAAAAGCGCAATACAGAGTAGGTATCTCATATCTTTTTTTAAGATTTAACATTTACGATTAGCTCAGAACAAATTTAGCTAATATTTGGTATTCTCTGACGCAGATTTTTGCAGATTATTTATATTAATTTTTACCGAAATTTGTTTAGAATGAAGAAATAGCAATATTGACAAAGGCTGAATTCAAGCAACAAATGTAACGCACTTAGCCAAACTTATCGGGGAGCAGCATCTAATTTCCATTCTGAGAATTGTATGTCTCCAGCATTAATTATTATTAAACTGTTTTTATTCTGTTGTATCAATTCAAATTGTTCCATTAACCATTTTTGGAGTTTTTGACTATGTGCTTTCTTTTTTTCTAAACTCCATTCGGGGCTAAATTTATCTTCTTCGTTACTCCACTCATCGAGCATACTAATAAAATCATCACAATTATGTAGCTCGTAATTTTCACTACTAGAATAACGAGTGTTTTTATCAAAATTATTTAATCCATTCATTAGAAAACCTAAAGCCTTATCGCTTTTGGCTAATAGCAAACTTTTTATAATTCCCTGATGAAAATACCAATAAGAAATAAATGAAGAAGTGTACCCTTCTTTACTAAGTATTCCTTCGGCTACATTAAATGCTTTTTCGTTGTTGAATGTTAATAGTTCATATACCGCATAGGGATAGTAAGAATTTCCATCACAATCATTTTTTAATAATTTTTTAAGTTTATTATACCCTACATTAAATCTCTGTGGGTCGTTTTTCATTAAAAATAAAGAAGACCATAATGTTACCCATTTGTTTTCCGAATGCAAAAGCCATTTGTGTACCAAATCTTTATGTTTACTATTTCCTAATACATACATTGCTTCTGCAATATAGGCATTTGTATTTTTAAAACTATATTCATAGATGGTATCAAAATCATTAATTCTACTGCTAAAAACATCTACGGTAGCATCATATTTTTTGTTCATTGCTAAGGATAAAGCCCTTTTCATTTCTTTAGGCTCAAACGTCTCTTTCAATGTTTTGGTTATTAACATTTCTTCATTCAACGATTTATTTTCTTCTATCCAATCGGCAATTTCTTTTACTATTTTCTTTTTTTCTTCTAAAGAAATAGTATCGAATTGTTTTCTGTCGATAAATAACTTGTTTGTAATGTTGTAAATAATATTATCTATTAACCAATAATATCTAAATAAGTTTCTGCCACTACTAAAATCTCTCCAATAAGAAAAAGTAGGAATAAATGTAGTATCTAAAAGATGGGGCAAAAAGTAGTGTAATTCGTCCATTTTCGGTTTCATTAAAATTAATTCTTGAAACGGATTTATTACTTTGTATGTTTTAATAAATTCCCAATAATCGCTAAAAGTATCTTTGATATTTGAACCATAATATGGAATGGAAATTTGCTCCATAAATAAATTGATGTCCATAGGCTGTCCCATTTGTATGCAATTAAGCAATCTTAGACTTTCTAAAAGGTACTCAAATTGCTCTTTTCTCGTTATCGTTTGTTTCAATGCACTCCATTCGGCAGAATCGGGTATGGTTAATTCTTTAAAATCTTGATTTCTCTCCGATAATTGTTTTGTTAATTGCTTTGCAGTAGAGGAATATTCATACTCGTTTAATAAATGGTTATTAAATTGTTTTCCTATTTCGATGGCTTTTGGATAATTCCTGTAATACGAATATTCTACTAACATTTCATTGAAATACAAATTGCCAAAAAGCAATGTAAATACCGTATCATTAAAAAAGGAAGTATAAACTTGAGAATAAACTTTTTTTGCATTATTCAAATCTTTCTTTTCGTATAGCCAACTCGAAATTATTAAATATGGCGTAAACTCCATTAAGGAATAAGATATGGATTTAGTGGATATTCCAAATTGATGTTCATTTTTTCTTTTGTTTAGATTGTTAATAAAACTATCATTAATCGGAACTGCTTTTATTGATTTTATTCTTGCTTTATTTTCTTTGTCATTTTCTCCAAATATATTTATTACAAAATAATCTTCTTCTGTATCACTTATTATCCATCCTAAATTTTGTACTTTATATTCTTTGTCTTTCATTTCAAAAAAATACAAAGTATCCGAATTGTAAATTTCGGGGAGTATTAGTTGTTTTAATAATTGCATATCTTTATTGAATGTTTCATCAGAGAGGTTTGCTTTTTGAGCAAGAATAGCAGAATGAAACAATACTATTTGAATAGATATGATAATAGTTTTGAGGAAACACTTCATACTAAAATTTGGCATTTAGAAATATAGAGTTAGCAAGTTAAATAAATAATGCAATAAATTTATTAAAAAAGCACAAGAATGTTCTTGTAAAAATATAATATATCCTCTTGTGCTAATTAACTTTATCTACTGCAAATCATCTATTCCTTAATCTTCCCTGCTTCCATCATCAGCCATTCTGACCATTTTGGGAGAAAATTTAGCGATTACATCTACCAAATCTTTTTGTGCTGCCATTACAGTATGAATGTCTTTGTAAGCCATTGGTGCTTCATCTTTTCCTGCTCCTAATAAAGTTACACCTGCATTTTCTAATGCTTCATACATCGCTGATTTGGAAATAGATTTGATGGCTTGTGTTCTACTCATTTGTCTTCCGGCGCCGTGCGATGCCGAATTTATTGCCGCTTCTTGTCCTTTTCCTCTTACCAAAAAACCTGGTGCTGTCATCGAACCCGGAATAATGCCCATCACATCTTTTCCGGCTGGCGTTGCTCCTTTTCTATGCACGATAACTTCTTCGCCATTCCATATTTCTTTCCAAGCAAAGTTGTGATGGTTTTCTACTTTGGCTAAAACTTCTGCTCCCAAAGCTTTGCTGATTTTATTATGTATTACTTCGTGGCAAGCAGAAGCATAATCTCCGGCAAGATTCATCGCTAACCAATAATCATTTCCTGCTTCAGAACCTAAATCTAAATACGCTAAATTTTTGGCTTCATAAGGCAGTTTACAAAGCTCTTTGGCTAATCTAGTATAATGTCCGGCAATCATAGCTCCCAAACCTCTCGAACCCGAATGTGTTAATAAAGCTAAATATCTTCCTTTTTTGATATTGAGTTGTTCATCATCTTTTTCAAAATCCAAATAACCAAATTCTACAAAGTGATTGCCTCCGCCGGAACTTCCGAGCTGCGACCAAGCTTTATCTTTAAGATTGGCAACAAAAGAATTTTCTTCAAACAATTTATTATCCAACACTTCGTGTTCGCTTCTGTATTTCGATACAAAACCTTGTCCGGCTCCAAAAGCTGTTTGCTTCATCAACACTTCTTTATACAACTCTTGATTTAATTCAAAATGCGTATAAGGAATATCATACACCGACAATGCCATTCTACAACCGATATCCACACCTACGCCATAAGGAATTACTGCGTTTTTGGTAGCCAACACACCACCAATCGGCAATCCATATCCTTGATGTGCATCGGGCATTAATGCTCCTGCAACGGTTACAGGCAAATGCATCGCTACATTCATTTGTTTCAATGCTCCATCTTCAATATTTGCTGCGCCATAGATTGCATATTCATCTGCTTGTTCTTTAAGCGGAATTAATTCTTCTTCAATTTTTGTTCCTACACCTTCAATAATTGCAGTAGCGAGTTTTCCGAATATTTTATTGTCCAAATAATCTTCGGCATTTTCTAAAACCTGTGCATAGTGTTGCAGCATTTCTACTTTGGTATAACCTGTTCTTTTTTTATTGGCTTTTAGGGCAATACCCAATAATTCATTTTGCGGATAACCTAATGCGATTAGGTCGTTTCCATTTATTTGTTGTGACATTGTTCATTTTTTTGTTGAGCCGTGCAATTGCACGGCTTTACATAGAGCCGCATGATAGTGCGTCTCTACTATTTTATAAATAATTGTTTCAATTGTTCGAAAACTTGACCATTTCCAGAAACAGAAATTGTATTAATTTTATCTGCAATTTTTTCCACGTATTCCATTTCTTTCAATCTCATCAACATTGCATTATCTTCCATTAGTTTTGCAGTGTTCAACAAACTTCTGGTAGATGCCGTTTCTTCTCTACGCATAATGATATTGGCTTGTGCTTTTTTCTCGGCTATCAACACCTGATTCATTATGTCTTTTACATCGCCCGGAAGTATGATGTCTTTCAAACCGCAATCTATCACATCAATACCTAATTGCAATGCTTTTTCTTTGCTTTCTGTCAATACATATTCATTCACTTTGGCTTTGTTTTCCATCAATTCATCTAAAGTCATTTGTCCGATAAATCCACGCAAAGACAATTGCATTATAGTATGTAATTGTTTTTCGTATTCTTTATTTTCAAGAATGGCTTTTTCTATATTCACTATTTGATATTGAACAGAAAAATTAATTCTGATTTGTGCTTTATCTTTGGTCAAAATCTCTTGACCCGAAAGTTCCAAAATAGTTTGACGCATTTCCGCTTTGCTGATGGCTATCAAAGTAGGATTTATCCACCAATAATACATTCCTGCATCCAATACTTTTACAAATTTTCCATCTACATACAAGATGCCTTTTTCGTTAGGTTCTATTTTGTACTTTCTGATATATGGAGCCATTATGTTTTTTTCCAAAACATAAGTCGGAATTTCTTCTTGAATATCAATGTCAGTAGTTTTTACAATTCTGATGTCATATTGCTTAGCATCTTTCCAGAAAACATAACGTCCTACATTAAAAACTCTAAAAAGTGCATCATTCCAATAAATCATAGCAATATGTCCTTCCGGAACGATTACTACATTTACGAAGTTTTTAAAGGCATCATAAGTCAAAAGTAAATCTATATTTTGATTGGTATAAAAATCCTTAGACATATCATAAATATCTGCTTTTTCTCCCCAACTCAACCAATAACTTCCTTCTGACAAGAAACGTGTAATATTTCTTTTGTTGAAAATAATTGCCATTTCGTTTTCTGCTACGATTATACGTTTCATTTTATTCTGTTTTTAATTATTAATCATTTTTTAAAATAAATAGCAAAATGTGATTTGTATCTTCTTCCTACGGAGTAAAAATTTTACTAAATCTTGAGATGAAAATTTATTGAAATCAGGAATGAAAATTCTTTTAATCCTAAATGACAATATAAAAATTAGCTCACTGTTTAATAGCCATTTTACTACAAAGTGGTTGTCGATTGGAAAATATGATTTTGCATAAAATCAATTTCCCCACAATTCACTTTTACTATTCGTAATGGAGTACATTTTTTAAAGAAGATGTACCACTTCTTTTGGTGGTTCTTTTAGAACCTCAACTTGCTGGAATCGTAATCCAGTGTTTGTTACTCTACCCTCTGAGTTATTGAGAATTATGATCTCAAGCAGGATTCGAACCTGCGTCCCACAAACTAACCTTGCTATAACCACTTAGCTATCCATATTTCAGGAGTAGGATTCGAACCTACGTACAGGCGTTTATTACCAATTTAACTAATTGCATTGTCAGTATATGTATTCACTATTGTGTACACACTATGTTGCTATACAGAAACAACCAACCAGGACTTTGCTCAAAGATTAAATTGCATTATGCCACAACAGCATAATATTTTTAAAAGCAACAGCTTTATTATTATTTTAAAGAACTTCTTTTGGATATTCCCCATCGAATTGGATAAATGAAAATAATTCGATGGGGTTTTCCGCTTGCTTCGTTTTTAAACATTACTGATTTATAAACCTGCGATGTTTTTTATCTTCTCCCTTTCAACGATACAAAGATGCACTACGTAGTATGCAAGGGATTTGCGTAGATAGATAATAATTGCAAAATATTTCTGAAAGCATTGCTATTATTGATTAGTAATTTTTTATTTTTTTTAATAGTAGTTACTTTTTAACTATTACGCAGTTGTATTGCGTAGATAATTTGCGTAATAATTGAATAAACCCTAATTTCATTAAAATTTTAAATTATGGCGATAAATAAATTGGCTTTGATACGATACAGAACTATCGATAAATGTCTTCAAAACAAATATCGAAAATGGACTTTGGAAGATTTGATAGATAAAGTATCGGAAGCTTTGTATGATTTTGAAGGCATAAGTTCTGGTGTAAGTAAAAGAACGATACAAGCAGATATACAATTAATGCGAAGCGATAAATTGGGTTACAATGCCCCTATTGTAGTAAAAGAAAAGAAATATTACATCTACGAAGATGCAGATTACAGCATCAACAAAACAAAAATTACAGATGCAGATATTGAAAAGATGAATGAAATAGTAAGTGTACTGCGACAGATGAATGGCTTTTCTTATTTCGATGATATGAACGATATCATTGCCCGATTAGAAAACAGTGTCAATAAAACAACGAATAAAAATGAAAGCTATATCCAATTAGAAAGTAATCATCTACTGAAAGGAATTGAATTTGTATTGCCATTGTATCAAGCTATTCGCAAGAAGGTTCCTTTATTAATTACTTATCAGTCTTTTAAAAACGACAAAGCCATTGCTAATGTTTATTACCCTTATTTACTGAAAGAATATAGAAATAGATGGTTCCTTATAGCGAAACCTAAATCAAGAAGTACGCTAATTACCTTGGCTTTGGATAGGATTGTAGAGTTTATGGAAATGTCATTAAATGATTTTGTACCTTACGATGGCGTTTCTTTTGAACGATATTATGAAGATGCATTAGGTGTAACAAAAGACCAAAAAATGCGGGCACATAAAGTAATTCTTTGGATAGATAAATACAATGCACCTTATGTAAAAACGAAACCGATTCATTCTTCGCAACAAATATTAAAGGAAGACATTAATGGAATGATGATTAGAATTGATGTGGTTTTGAATTTTGAATTGGAAAGAGAAATATTAGGTTTTGGAGAAAATATTAAAGTATTAGCACCTCGATTACTTAAAAGCAAATTAAAAAAGAGAATTGAACTAATGCAATTATCTTATTCAATACAGGATTAACAATTCCATTATACAGAAACCATTTACATTAAGCCTATTTGATACTTACACAAACAATACCTAACTTATCCTCATAAAATAATTTTATGGGAAGACCGGCATTCCAAGTTGGGCGAGTTATGTAGCAAGCCCTTACTCCGACAATACATTCTTAACCCACATTGCGCAAATGAGACTATTTAAAAATTTTCAAAAAAAATATTG
>CAYUXT010000075.1:0-7248 GCA_964448955.1 uncultured Taibaiella sp.
GGATGATGAAAACAAACAAGTCATAGAACTCATCTCCAACAACTTTAGCTGGACGTAAATAAATCCACTCTGCGCTCTCGCAATATTACATCAATACATTCCAGTTGAGATGCAGGAACAGACAATTCTTCCATCAATCCTCCATGGCGTTGTCTAATCAAATTTATATCGGCAATCGCTTCATCCAGCCTACCTTGCATAGCTCTTGCTTCTGCACGAATTAAGTATTGCTCTGCCAATCGAAACACTGTAAAATATTCATTCGAGCCTACTGCGGCAGTAGTAAATTTAAAAGGGTGGTATATAGTTTCTCCTTCATAAATTTCAGAATTTATCCAATTTACTTTCCTTTGATCGTTAGGTTCAAAATTTTCAATTAGACTATTAGAGCAAATAAGAGAGGGGTTTTGTGTAAAAATGAAACTACTCGCAATTGAATTTCCTTCAAAAGAATTATTTGCCCATTGAAGTATTGCTTCCCGATTATTTTTTATAAATATATCATTGATATTTTCTAACAAGTTAAACAAACCGGAATTTATTACAGTGTTGGCTTCCATTTCGGCTTCTGCCAATCCAAAACAAATCAAAACAAAGTCAACAGTAAATCAATTACATCCCTTTGCTTTCTATAATCCTGATAAATCATTTTTTTAATTTTTAAAGGATTAAAATCATTGTTTTTATGAAAAGTTACTTATCTACTTACTTGTTGAATTTGATGCAATTCAACGCAATGGAAAGAATTAAGATTTAGGTTGCGAAATGGGTTTCAATTAAGCTTGTATTGCAAACTAAAACTTAAAGTCTACTTTAAAATAACTAACTAAAAACTTGGTTATGATAATACATAAACGTAAGTTTGCCATTGCATAAAGGGTTGTAATTAAACCCATATCGCAATTAGTTACTAAAATAATGGCAGAACAATACAAATATTTAGACTCCTATATTGATGAACAAAGGGCCAACGGTAAGTATAGCTTTACTATCGAAGGTTTGCATAGCCAATTGGGAGTATCTGAAAATGCCCTGAAGAAAACATTGCAACGGCTTAAAAATCAGGAATCCGTAGTAATGGTTCGCAGAGGGTTTTATGTCATAGTGCCACCTGAATACAGAGCTAAAGGTATTATCCCGACCAGTTTGTATGTAAATGATCTGATGAAGTTTTTAAACAGGGATTATTATGTAGGTCTGTTAAATGCTGCAGCTTATCACGGGGCAGCTCATCAACAACCTCAAAACTATTCTATAATTACAGAAGGAATCGCTTTAAGACCGATCAAAAATGACAAGGTGGGCATTCATTTTTACATCAAGAAATCCTGGAACAAAGAGAATATCGTAAAGAAAAAAGTAGATACCGGATATATCAATATTTCATCACCAGAATTGACCGCTTTGGATTTGGTAAGCTATTATAATGAAGTGGGAGGATTTAACCGGGTAGCAACTGTAATCGAAGAATTGAAAGAAACTATACAACCTGAAAAGTTAATAGAAACCGCAATACAATATGAAGAAATATCTGTGGTTCAACGTTTGGGATATGTATTGGAATGTGTTTTAGAGGAAAACGAATTAAGCAATGCCTTATACAACTACCTTGATTCTATTGGACATTATCCGGTTTTATTGCGTCCACAAAAAAAGAAACCCGAAAATATGATAACTGGTAACAAATGGAAAATTGTGCCTAACGTAGCAATAGAAGCAGACACATGATACCACAGTCGTATATAACAGCGTGGCGAAAGCAGGCTCCCTGGCAGGAAAACTATCAGGTAGAACAGGATTTGATTATACAGCGAGCTTTGATTGCTTTATTCAGTGATGAATTTATCAAAGAACGTTTGGCATTTCGTGGAGGAACAGCCCTCCATAAATTGTTTTTGTTTCCGGCAGCAAGATATTCGGAAGATATCGATTTAGTACAGGTAAAAGCAGAACCATTCGGAGCAATCATCGACAGAATAAGAGAACAGCTTTTCTTTTTAGGAAAACCTCGTATCAAACAAAAAGAACATAACAATACCATTGTGTACAGTATTCTTTCTGAAGATGAAATACCCATAAAACTAAAAATAGAAGTAAATACCAGAGAGCATTTTTCGGTATATGGCTTACAAGATATTCCTGTAAAATTGGATTCTGAATGGGACAACGGAGAAGCTTTAATACCAACCTATGGTTTGGATGAACTATTGGCAACCAAACTAAGAGCTTTATACCAACGGAAGAAAGGACGTGATTTATTCGATTTGTGGTATGCCTTAAATAATTCGGAAGTAAATGTAGAAAAGGTAATTGCAGCATTCAAACACTATATGAACGAAGAAGGAAATACGGTTACTAAAAAGGAATTTCTCGAAAATATAGAAAAAAAAATTGAAGATGCTGATTTTATAGGTGATATGAATGGATTACTAAGAAGTGGAATTGTATATGATATAAATGAATCATGCGAATTTGTAAAAAAAGAAATTTTAGAAAAGATATAATAAGGTTATGTTATCCGTTGTCACCAGATGATCAGCTTGTGGCTCCGAAAGGTGTAATTCCGGTTTACCATTTGCATGGTATCCGAACAAATCCGGATTCCATAATAATAACGCAGGAAGATTATATCGAATTATTTAGACCTAATCAATACCGTCAGCAAAAGCTGTCGCTTACCCTGAAAGAATCGGTTATGGCAACATTTCCGAACGGTCTTCAACCAATATTCATAATCATTCAAAAAATCGTAGTCCAATCTTTTTAGCTCAATGTCATCGCATTGATACTTCCAAAATATAAATGCATGGGTATGATCGAACGAAGTGGAATACCGTTGAATCGTTCCATATACATAATCTATACCTTCAAGATTTTTCATTTTCTCATTGTGTTCAGCAAAGACCTCAAGGATCATTTTCCTGTCTTCCGTATTTCCCATTAATAGATTGAATAGGCAACTATTCAGAAAACGGAACATTAAGGAACAGCCAAAGCCCGAACCCGAAAAAAAAGATGTATCATTATCTAAAGTTGAATTTCCTAAACTTCAACAACCTGAACAGCCTAAAAATTGGAGCAATGATATTGCAGAACTTGAAACCTACTTTGCCGGTATTCATATTCCGGCACACCCTATAAGGTTAAACCAATGCAGTATAATAACAGATTGTACCTTATTTATTGAAAGTCATTTAGAAAACGTAAAACACAATAACGGCAATATGGCATATTTACCTTATTTGCACAGATTGAATGAATTAAAAAGAATATTAGAATAAAGCTGCCGGAAAATATATTAATTACTTTTTTCTTTAGATTTTATATTCCAATCCGGCAAAATAAAAGGCTTTTTTTCGGTTGTATCAATTCTAATATGTTGCCCTTTAGGTGCAATATAAGAAAATAGCTTTTCCATAAACAATAAGCGTTTTTCAGGCTCAATAATAGCGTCAAAGTCCTTTTGCATATTGTCAATGTTATTGTCTAAAAAATCGGCTATTTTACCCCTAATATCGGCGGTTACTTTATTGGGTTGTCCTTTTGTTCGACCTCCCGTCTTTATAGTTCCTTTTGGTCTTCCTGCCATTTCTATTAATTTCTATTTTTGAAATTCAAAGTTACAAAATACATCTTACAATAATTAAATAAATGAAATTCCAAAAGTGAAAAAAATTTATGTAGAACTTATTAATTTAGCTTAGCAGGATTTGCAGACATAACAAAGTCAATTTCAATTCTACAATAAACAAAAATGCTTAATGCTAAAGAGTAAAATTTGTATCTTATTTTGGTTAAAAACTACATAGCCGTACAATAATCGTACAAAATACAAAACGACAAAATCGCAAAGCATTGACATACAACACTTTGCGATTTTCATTTGCGGAGAGAGAGGGATTCGAACCCCCGAACCTGTTACAGTTAACGGTTTTCAAGACCGCCGCATTCGACCACTCTGCCATCTCTCCGAGCGCAAAATAAATGCAAGCTGAGTAATTTTCAAAATAATATTTTAATCTAAAGAAAAAAATAAGCCGTATCCTACACCAGATACAGCTTATACTAAGAAATTATATACACATCAAGCTAATAACCCATTGCTTAATTTTAATATTACACCATCTGAATTAGATATTGTAGCATTTATTAAATAGCCATTATCGTTTTGCTTACTATGGGTTATAGATACCCGAACTGTTTCTTTTTCTTTAGGGATTAAAAGTTTTAAAAACTTAATCTGACTACTCTTTAATAAGCTATAATTTTGGCTTCGGTTAGTTGCAAATAGCTCTTTTATGATTTGTATCATACACACTCCGGGCACTATTGGTTGGTTTGGAAAATGCCCTTTAAATATTTCGTGGTTTGGATTTAATTCTATCTGTGCATTTATAACTCCTTCGGAATCCACAAATTCTATAATACTGTAAAAATTTTGTTCTAAAAGCATTTAATATAAGTGTGTTTAAATCTCTATTGAAATTGCATCATTGGACCTCTAACATAATTCCATTTTTTTATTACCTCTCCTTTATTTTTCCTCTCCAAAGGAGAAGTTAATGGATAATTATGTTAGAGGTCTATTACAACAGTTAATTATTTAAGTAAGTCACCCATTCAGCTACGCTTGGCGCATCTGTTACATTAAAATTACCGATTTTGGTTCTTCTTAATGCTTTAAGATATGCTCCACAAGCTAATGCCGCCCCAAAATCGTGCGCAATAGTTCTAATGTAAGTACCGGTACTGCATACAATTCTAAAATGTACTTCTGGCAGTTCTATTTTAGTAATTTCAAATTCGCGAATGGTAACAGGTCGTGGCTCTAACTTTACTTCCACTCCCGCGCGAGCTAACTTATATACTGGTTTGCCATCTTTTTTTATAGCAGAATGTGCAGGTGGTATTTGTAATATGTCGCCTAAAAATTTTTGTGTAGTTTCTATAATTTCTTTTTCAGAAATATGAGCATAAGGTTTTTCATTTTCCGGTAGCGATTCTAAATCATAAGTAGGAGTAGTAGCTCCTAATTGAAATATTCCGGTGTATTCTTTATCCTGTTTTTGAAATTCGGTAATTTGCTTGGTCATTTTGCCCGTACAGCAAATAAGCAAGCCAGTAGCCAAAGGGTCGAGCGTGCCACAATGACCAATTTTAGTATGTATTTGTTTTCTAATTTTATTAAGTGCATCAAAAGATGTCCAGGTAAACGGTTTGTCCACCAAAATTACAGCACCTTCTTTTATTTGTTCTAAACTTGGTAATTCCATAGCGCAAAGGTATAGAAATTAAAAAAGGAAAAAATCCAATCCGCAATTTTCTATTTTGGCAAATTATTCGGTATTCTTAAATTAATAAAATTAATTTGCACCTTTGGAGTTGCAATACCATTATTCTTATTCATAAATCAATGAAATTCTTATTCATTACACTATGTAACTTATGCTGTATGTATGTTTTGGCAAATGCTCAAAACACAGACACATTTCCCAAAAATTATTTTGGTAATCCATTAGATATACCGATTAGTTTAGCCGGAAATTTTGGGGAATTTAGACCCAATCACTTTCATACAGGTATAGACTTTAAAACAGAACAAAGAGAAAACCTAAAAGTAAAAGCCGCTGCAGAAGGTTATATTTCAAGGATTGCGGTATCGCATAGTGGATATGGTAATGCCATTTATATTAATCACCCAAACGGCTATACTACCGTATATGCACATCTTAACAACTTCTATCCCGAATTACAAAACTATGTAAAGCAAATGCAATATCTTAACGAATCTTGGCAAGTAAATTTAATACTTCCTAAAGATTCTTTTGTGGTAAAAAAAGGGCAGTTTATTGCCTATTCGGGCAATACTGGTGGCTCTACGGCACCGCACCTGCATTTCGAAATACGACATACCGAATCGGAACACGTACTCAACGGACTACTATTTGGATTTCCTATTACTGACAAAAAAGCTCCAATAGCGAAAACAATAGCAATCTACGATGGCACAGTTAGTATATACGAACAAAACCCAAAAACTTTTTCATTAACAGCAAAAGGAAATAATAAATACGAACCTGCTAATAAAACTATCTCCGTTCAAAGCCCAAATATAAAAATTGGCATTTATGCAGATGATTACATGGACGGCAGTACCAATACACTTGGCATCTTCGAAACCAAACTCTATTTAGACAACGAATTGCAATTTACCACAAAGCTTAGCGCCATAGAGTTTGCACATAATAGATGTATGAATGCGTATGCTGATTACAAATTAAAAAGAGAACACAACATTTGGTACCAAAGTTTATTTAAACTAAACGGAAATAAAATTGACGAGCCTGTAATTAAAGATAATAGCAACACTCCCTCGTCTATTTACAAGACAAACATATACACGCATCTCAATAGTGAAAATGGTGGTTTAAATATCGCTGATGGTAAAATACACCCGGTGCGTATAGTACTTTTAGATGCTGTAGGCAATAAAAGCGAAGTAAATTTTACGGTTCAGTATCAAGGAAATGGTAGCCATGTAACAAGTTGCGACACTACTATAAATAGTTATTGGAAAACTACATCAAGTGGAAGAATCAGTACAAATCAATTTACATTTGAAACCAAATCCGGAAATATTTACGACGATATTTGTGTTAGGTATTCGGAATCGTACACTAATGGCGATTTAAGCTACGAAATTATTTTGCACGACAATAAAGTACCATTACACAGCTTTGCTCCATTATCTATTAAACTTCAAAAACCTATTGATTTTTCGCTCAGAAACAAATTAGTATTACTGCATCATATAAAAGCAACAAAATTACCGGGGAGCAATCCACAAAATGCAGTTGCAGCAAAGTTTTATCAAGGATATGCAGTTGCAGATATTAGAACATTTGGCAGCTACAAAGTAGCCTTAGATACCATAGCTCCAATAATTACGCCCTTGCAAAAAGGAAATAATTTTTCGGTACTTACCAAAATCCAATTTAATGTAAAAGAAAACCTAACATCTATTAAAGAATTTAGAGCAGAATTAGATGGAAAATGGATTTGCTTTTCGAGAAGAGGTAATGTTTTCACTTATGTTTTCGACGAAAAATGTAGTAAAGGAAAGCATAAACTAAATGTAACAGCAAAAGATGAAAATGACAATATTGCAACCTACGATTTAGAATTTATAAGATAATTTTTTGGAATTAGTAACTAAAGATAGATTTTCTTATTTTTACCAAAAAAACT
>CAYUXT010000076.1:0-6427 GCA_964448955.1 uncultured Taibaiella sp.
AAAAATATATTTGGTAATTTAGTGGTCTTAGAATACGGCAATACCCAAAACGTTATGTGAAAGCTTATTGCAACAGCCGAAAATAGCACATTTGGTTTTTTCCAGACGCACAAACCAAAAGCAAAAAACCAAAAGAGCTATTTTTCCCAACGCTAACAAAATGAGGAAAACCGTAATTTAAATTAAAAAATACTTCTTAACTTACCACACTAAAACTTAATAATCAATTATTCTGCGAAATGACAATAGACGAGATTTATAAGAATGAAGAAATAAGTGTTCGCTCTTATAATGTTTGTAGATATAATGGTCTTGATTCTATTGACAAACTAATAGAATACTATCTAACAAATAGTTCATTTGAAAAGCTACGTAATTGTGGACGTAGATCTAATGAAGAATTGATTGAGGTTTGTAAGAAATATAAAACAACGAATGCAGATAATACAAATGAACAAACAAGCAAAAATCCTTTAGAAGAAATTCTTTCAAACTTAACAAGAATACAAAGAGAAGTTATTAACAGCTTCATTCTTGTTAATGCAAATAGTCTGTCAGTAAGAAGTAAAAATGCAATTTCACAGTTTTTAAAATACAATTTTAGCGTTAGACATTTTGCTGAAAAAATTCTTTTAGATAAGTATTTCAAGGTTGTAGATATAGAAAATGTTGGGAAAAAATCTATTCCAGAGTTGGAAATTTATATTTCTATTGTAAATGACTTTATAATAGATGTAAATGAAGCTAATGATGAAAAACAACTAATAACTTTAAAAAATAATTTTTTAATTCAAAGGACTTTTTCTATTTCTAGAATTCCATCTGAAATTCTACAGTCTGAATCTATTTTTCAATTAACCGATTTCTTACTTAAAAACAATGCACTCTTCAATGAAAATCACAATTTAATAATTCAAAAGGCATTAAAAATCTATCAGAACGATAAAGAACAAACTCTTGACGAAATCGCTTCGGAGAACAATTTGTCAAGAGAACGTGTAAGACAAATACGAAAAGATTGCATTAATGAATTATTTGATAAACTGTCATTCATTAAAAATTTCAATGATGACTTATTTCAAAACTATGGCATTGACTTATCTACAAATTTAATTGAAGTAGAAGGAAATTTAGTTCGCAAAATTAACATATTCAGTAATACCAATTTTTCAAAAGAATTCATCTCATATATTCTTTCAGTGTATTTAAGCGATAATTTTGTTATAATTGGGAACATCGAAGATGTATTATTACCTAAGTTTTCAAGAAGCCGAAACCGACATAATTGGAATAGTTTTTATATCGTAAATAGGGAATTTTCAAAAGTCGATTTTATATCATTTACTAATGATGTAAATGAAAGATTAAAAGAAAGAATTGAAGAAACTTATTCGTTCAATTTTAAAAGTTATTTGTCAAGGTTTATAAATGATTTCGACATAGAAATAATAGAAATAGCCTTTCCTATTGCTGAAAAAATAATGAATGATGAATTCAGTTTATATCTTGATTTAGATGATAATATCGTTTTTAAACGAAACACAATCAAACAAGCATTTGAATATTCTTATGAAGCACTTGAGATATTAGGTAAACCTTCTAAGGTTGAAGAAATTACTAAAAAAATACTTGAGATACACCCTAATTACGAAACAGACGAAAACAAAGTTCGTGCTTCAATGAAAAGGAATAATGGATTTGTACCAGTGGGAAGAAAAAGCGTATTTGGTTTAAAAAAATGGGAAAATGAATTAGAAGATTTCAAAGGTGGTACAATCAGAAGTATTTCAACTGAATTTCTTGAGCAATCTGATAATCCAAAACATATTTCAGAAATCACAGAATATGTATTAAAATATAGACCAAATTCCAATGAAAAAAGCATCTACTATAACCTTAGAATAGATGAATCTGAAACTTTTAGTTTCTTTAAAAATTCTTATGTTGGACTAAAGAATAAAAATTATTCTGAAGACTTTGAAATACTAAAAGACTCTGATATTATTGAGCGAGGTTCTTGGGAAGAGAGATATGATGAATTACAAAATTTTCTTTTACTTGAAAATAGATTACCTTTTTCTAATGGAGTTCCAGAAGAAGAAATTAGGCTTTACAGGTGGCTTAATGTTCAAAAAAGTAAACTAAAAACAAAAAAACTGGATGAACAAAAGGGAAAACTAATAATTGAAATTTATGAAAAATTTCCTCCAATAAATGGTAGAAGAAGATTAAACTCAACAGAGAAATATGATGAGCTTCTTGATTTTATTAAAGGTAATAAAAGATTACCAAGTGCAAACAAGCAGGGAGAAGAAAATCTTTATCAATTCTTTTATAAACAAAGAAAACTATATGAAAATGATGAGTTGGATAATAATGAAAAATATTATTTTTCAAAAGTATGTGAAATATTGAAAAATCAAACTGTATGAAAATAAAAGATAATAAAATTCAGCAAAGCGAAAGACTAAAAGAGATTTGTTCAACCAAAGGAGTTGATTACAAATCTTTAGAATCTTTGTTAGATTCTGTTAAAGCAAAAAAAATAAAACGTATTAACTACCATCAACAAAAAATTGTTGATGTAATCGAAAAAGCTATAAGATGAAATTTTCTAATATAAAAATCAACAATTTCAGACAGTATTATAAGACTGTTGATTTTGATTTATCTACTAATGAAGATAAGAATATTGTAGTCATTGGTGGGAAAAACGGATATGGTAAAACCAACTTTTTACTATCAATTGTTTGGTGTTTATATGGAGAAAAAATTTCTCATATAGACGACAATTTCAAAAAAGAAATTCAAAAAGAGAAAAACTATTCTTCATTTATGCAACAATCAATAAACTGGTCTGCACAAAAAGAAGGAATTGATACTTTTTTAGTTAGTATTTTGGTTGAAGAAATCGAATTACCCGAAATCTCTAAACTATTGTCAAATACAGATAAAGTATTGATAACTAGGTCAAGAAACACATCAACAACAGAAGAAAAATTGTCCATTGTTGATCCTATATCAAACATAGAAATTTTTGACAATGAAGAAGACAAGTTTAACTTTATCAACGATTACATCATTCCTATAGATGCAGCAAAGTTTGTATTTTTTGATGCAGAGAAAATTGCTGAAATAGCCAATCTATCAATAAAAGAAGAAGGTAGTTTTATAAATGATGCTCTTGGAAGAATATTAGGGTTAGACATTTACGAAACTCTTATAGATGATTTAGAGTTTTATATCAATACTTTAAAAAAGGAAGGAGCAACAAGAAATCTTCAAGAGCAAATAATAGATAAAGAAAAAGCTATTGAATTATCAAACTTGGAAATTGAAAAACTTGAAGAAGATAATGCGGAAAAACTCAAAGAAATTGATGAGTTGAAAAAAAATATTAGAAAATATGATAGTTTAATTTCACAAAACAGCAAACAAGGAAGTTCAAATTTTGATAGAGAAACCATAGTTACAGAAATTGATAAATTGAAATCAAAGGAAATTGAACTTAGTGAAAGATTTACTGAATTAAGCGAGATTATTCCTTTGACAATTTTAGCTGGAAAACTTGAAGAAGTAAAAGAGCATATTTCAATTCAAGAAACAAACGAAATTTCTCAAAAATCATCAAAAGAAAATTCGGAGAAAATAGAAAACTTCATTGAATTACTTTTCAATAGACCTCCTGATCCAGAAAATTCAACAATGTCTTTTAGAGACAAAACTTTCTTTTACGAAAAGGCAAAACGTTTAGGAAGTGAATTGTTTAATAGCGAAAGTGATTATCAAGATTTGGAATTTGAACACGATTTAAACAACGCTGAAAAGAATTTAATTTCTGATGCAATCAATCTTGTTCATTCTCAATCGAGCGACTTATTTCAAAGCACTATTGAGGAGTTTAATGTAATTAATTCAAGAAAATCTGAATTAATGAAAATCCTTAGTAAAGTTGATGCAGATCTAGTCGATGATACAGTTTTAGATTATTTGGCTAAGAAAGAAACTGCCGAAAATAAAACAACTGAAAACAATAGAAAAATCGGAGAAAATACTCAACAGATTAACAAAGTAAAGAAAGATATAATCCGATTTAATCAAGAACTTGTTACACTCAGAAGTAAAGTTGAAATTAACGCTCAAAACAAATTAAAAATCAAAGAAACTGAAAAATATATTGACACACTCAATACTTTTTTAGAGGAACAAAAGAGCAGACATAAAGACAGTTTAGAAAAAACAATTCTTATCGAGTTAAAAACATTGATGCATAAACTTTCAGGCGAAGAAAACAATAGGAAATTAATTGAAGATGTGAAAGTTACAATTTTAGCTTCGGGACAAGGAATGAAAATCACTTTGCTTGACCAAGACGATAACGAAATCAGAAAAGAAAGTTTATCCTCAGGGGAAAAGCAAATTTATATTTCGTGTTTAATTAAAGCTATTCTGAATGAATCCATTCAAAGCTTACCAATTTTCATTGACACACCATTAGGAAGACTTGATGAAGAACATAGAGATAATATTACAAAAAAATACTATCCTACTTTATCCGAACAAGTGGTACTTTTTTCAACCAACAGCGAGATTACGCCTAAACGATTTAGAGATATTTCAGAAAATATTGCGAAGTCATACCTATTGGTAAACGATGGTGCAAATACTAATTTAAAAAACGGCTATTTCCACAATTATGAGAATAACATTAAGTAAAGAAAACGATGAAATTCTATATAATCTAAAAAGTTTATATGGTTTCAAAAATGAGGGAATTGCTCCTCGTATTGCATTTGCATTAAGTTTGCAAACAGGCAAATATTTTGATTTAGAAAATGAAAATATTCCGAAATCTGATGGAAAAGAATTTAGGGACGATAAAGCTCTTTTTGGAACTCTCATCAATGATACATCAAATGTTGTTATTTATAAATCAATATTGGATCAACATTATAACAAAAACACTTTCGAAGATGAATTTGTAAAACTTTTTAAACTTCATCTAAATCACGGTTTAAAGATATGGAATGAAAGTGTAGAAAATGGAGAAATTACAAAAGGAAATCATATAGATATTCTATTAAAACCAATAAAAAAGGGATTGACTTTAAGGTCAAATACTACTCATATTTCTACTAATGCTAAAAAATCAGAAGTTAAAGAGTTTCAAGAATTGTTATCATTTGAAATTGGGAAATCAGAAAATGATGAACCAATGGTCATTAATATTAATGATCTTCGAGAATTTGACAATAGAAATATTGCAATTGCAGGAATGGCTGGTTCGGGGAAAACCCAACTAATAAAAGACATTCTTTATCAGATTTCTAAAAACTCAAACAATGAATTGAAATTTATATTTTTTGATTACAAAGGAGAAGGAAATCCGGAACAACTAAAATCATTTTTAGAAGCAACAAAAGCTGAATTTGTCGATGTTGTCAATGACGGTGGAGTTGATTTTAATCCTTTCTTATCCATAAATTTAGACGAAAGACAAAGACCTTTTAGTATTCGTGCATTTGTAGATACTATTTCTACATTCGTTCCAAAAATGGGGGTTAGTCAAGAAAATATATTGATAAGTTTAATCAATGATTTACTTGACAGCAAAAATGGTTCATATCCAACCATAACTGAATTATTTGAAGATTTAGAAAGTTACTACGAAGAAAACGGAATTAGACAAGATACTTTGTACTCTGTAATAAGAGATTTATCAACTAATATTTTTAATTGCGACCCAAACAATCCAGATGTTTTAAGCAAAAGCCTATACTTAAATTTACCTCCTGCACTTTCCGACACGTTACGTCAGTTAGTTGTATTTCTTTTACTCAGATATTTTAATTCATATTTTAGTTCCACAAATGACTGCGAGCCGAAAGAGCATATTTTCCCAGTTAGATATGTAATCGTAATTGATGAAGCTCATATTTATCTAAAAAACAAAAATGCAAGAAAAGCACTTGAAGATTTGTTAAGACTTCTAAGGTCAAAAGGAGTTATTGTTGTTATGTTATCTCAAGGAGTTGAAGATTACAAAACAAAAGATTTTGATTTTGCTTCACAAGTTAAATTGCCAATTTGCTTGAATATTCAAAACAAGGATTATAAAGCAATCAGTAATTTTGTAGGAACACCAAGTAGTAAATATAAACTTGAAACAGAAATCAAAAAATTAGATTCTGGCAAAGGATTAATAAACATCGGAGAACCTAAAATCATAGAACTTAGACAATGGTGGAAAACAAAAAAAGATGAAGGATTATAATAAGTTCAAGCACATTTGCATTTTTCTCCAACGCACAAAGCCAACAAAAAAATGCAAAAGAGCTTTCACAATCACGGGATGAAAAAAAAGCCTTCACATAACATGAACTGTGTTAAAAAACAAACATTTTAAGCAATATTTTTTACCGTCAAC
>CAYUXT010000077.1:0-6116 GCA_964448955.1 uncultured Taibaiella sp.
CCCTAATGCAATGCTACGATGCAATACAAAGCAAGGCTTATGGCTGTACTGTTGGTATGGCTGATACATTGTTGGAAGACATTAAAACGCAGCTACTTGCTAATATGCAGGAAAGTGAATATAACGAGGCTATTGCAGAGTTTTTGACCGCAAAAAACAAAAGCGATGAGTTGTATGCAGCGAAGTGCCTTAGTGGTAAGTTGCAGATATTAGCTTAAAATATTGGGGGAGTAAAAAGCTCCCGACTTTACCGCCCAACTACCACATCGGGCGATAAACAGATGCCACAACATCTTAGCCGAGAGCCTAAAGCTCTTAGCAAGTGTTGTGGCACTTTTTTTTAAAAAATTGTGGTAGAATGCAAAAGTAATTAATAATTAAAACAACCAATAAAACTAAAATGAAGATTAATTTAAAAACGCCGATTGTTTATTACGGAGGTAAGGTGTCAATGTTAAATTATCTGCTTCCACTAATACCGGAGCATAAGGTTTATTGCGAGCCTTTTTTTGGGGGCGGTGCAGTCTTTTGGGCAAAGGGAAAGGCTAAGGTAGAGTGCATCAATGACATTAACGGACTTGTTGTAAATTTTTATGAGGTATTGAAAAATGACTTTCCGGAACTAAAGGAAAAGATGGAGTCTACCATATACAGCAGGGACACACATAAACACGCTCAAGTTGTATGCGGTCAGCCCCATTTATTTGATAGAACCGTGAGAGCTTGGGCATTTTGGGTGCTTACTAACTGGGGTTTTAATGGCGATATGAAAGGCGGGTGGAGAGGTAGTAGCCTGTTGGGTAAAAATGAAAAAAAGATTATTGGGCAAAAGAGAAATTTTACTGCCGAAATATCGGAAAGACTCGAAGGTGTAGCGATTGAAAATAAAAATGCCGTTGAACTGTTAGCGCATTTAGATAGTGAGGATACTTTTTATTTCATTGACCCCCCATACGTTGGAGCTAATCAAGGTCATTACTCCGGGTACACGCAAACAGACTTTAATTTGCTACTAAATGCGCTGTCTAATTTGAAAGGTAAGTTTTTATTAACTACCTACCCAAACCCCGAACTTGACCGATTTGTTGAAAATTTGGGTTGGCATAAAAAGGAACTTTTACTTTCAAATTCAGCATTACCCGCATCAAAAAAGAAAATTGAGGTTTTAACTACAAACTATAAAATATAATATGGAAAATTTACCAAAAACAAAGCCCTTTACATATAAGGAGCAACACGCTGTTATTATCAAAGTTGATAGCGAAACGGAGCAAAAAAAACTTTTTGAAAAACTAAAAAAAGAAGGATATACAAATTTAAAAGTAGTAAGTGTATGAAAATTGAAATCAATCACAGCTGCAGGAACTTTAGCTCGTTTCGTGCGCAAAAAGTAAAATCATTATTTAATGCCGAAAGCGGACACGAATGGTCGCACGTTGCCGAACTGCCCATTGACGATTTGGAGTGGCAAATCGGGCTAATTGTGGGACCGTCCGGAAGCGGTAAGTCGTCCATTGGAAATGCTATTTGGGGCGGCGATAAAGTGCATAGCCTTTATGAGGGCTGGGGCGTTAATGCCCCAATTGTGGACGACATCGCCCCCGGTCTCTCGCTTAACACCGTAACCGCTGCACTTGGTTCTGTGGGGCTTGGCGATGTTCCGGCTTGGCTAAGACCGTTTAACGTATTGAGTAATGGGGAGCAATTCCGGGCGGGTCTTGCAAGGTTAATTTGCGAGCCTCCGGATAAGTGCGTTGTTGATGAATTTACCTCTGTAATCGATAGGCAGGTTGCTAAAATAGGGGCTGCAGCGTTTGCTAAAAGTTGGCGGCGGAATGAGGGTAAGCAAATTATTCTTTTGTCTTGTCATTATGATATTGTGGAGTGGGTACAGCCCGATTGGGTTTATGATACGGGGGAGGGTGTCTTTGGAAAAAAGTCGGAGAAAGACCACAAATTGAGATGCAGATTTGGAAGGTCAGCGGAAGTTTCTGGAAGTATTTTAAAAAGCATTATTATTTAGATTTGCCACACCCTCCCTGCGCCGAATACTTTATTGGAACTGTGAATGGCGAGCTTGTTTGCCATTTGGCGGTAACGCCATTATTTACAGCGAGCGCATACAGGGCTACAAGGCTTGTGGTAATGCCCGAATGGCAAGGCGCAGGGGTTGGCTCTAAATTTTTAAATTTTGTTTGCCAATACCATTTGGAGGGCAATGGCAGGAAAAATAAAAGGTTTCCGACTTTCTTCCACACATCTCACCCGCAGCTTTGTGGATACTTACGGAATGCAAAAGGCTGGCGGCAAACCGGAGCAATGTTGTATGGCGCAAACAAAACAAAAAGCAATGCAAGTTTAGTAAGAACATCAAAATCAGATAAATTTAAAAAATCGTCTGCCGGGTACGGCGGTCATTTTCGGGCAATTCAAAGTTTTAAATATGAGGGTATTCATTAGCGGACAAAAGAAATTTGGCGAGGAGGTTCTAAGATTGTGCTTAGAACTTAAAATTGAAGTAGTAGGCGTTTGTTGCCCACTTGACGATAAGTACATTAGAAAGTTAGCTGTTATCAACGACCTGCCGATTATCCCTGCGGGAACATTAACGGCAAAGGCGATGCCCGAATGCGATTTAGGCATTACGGCGCACTCCTTTGATTATATTGGCAAAAAAACACGCTATATTCCTAAATATGGGTGGATAGGTTATCATCCGAGCCTATTGCCACGACACAGAGGCAGAAGTGCAATTGAATGGGCTATTAGGTTTGGCGACATTGTAACAGGTGGTACTGTATATTGGCTTAACTCCGGCATAGACAGAGGCGATATAGCCTATCAAGATTGGTGTTGGATAGACCCAAGGCTAAGGCTTATTGAGCCTAAAAAAGCGGCTGCTACTATTTGGCGAAACGAATTAATGCCAATGGGCGTAAGGCTATTTAAACAGGCTTTAAACGACATTCAAAAGGGTGTTGTAGTTAGAAAAAGACAAGATGCGCTATACAGTACCTTTGAGCCCTCAACGGACGTAAAAGATATATATAAGCCCGATTTATTGATGCTGCCGGAAAGGTCGTCAGCGAGATAAACGCCCTTGTTTGTTTTTGTGCGGTTTCGTTTTTAAAACTGTGCGGTTTCGTTTTTCCGTTTATACTTAATTGAATCAAGTCATCATCTTGGATTTTTCTTCGTCCTTTTTTACTTCCAGTTTTTTTAAACCCATCTTCCTCTACATCAAAAAACCAAACCTTTTCTGTCGTTTTACCTTTTTCAAAAAACAAAATACTTGTTGGCTGACCAGTATAAGGCTTAAAGACAAAATTATGTAAGCGAATTACAGCAACTACATTAGCTTGCTCAACTAATAGTTTTCTAATTCTAACATATTCCTTTTGAGTATCAAATAAAACTCCTTCGGGAACAACTACTGCACATCTTCCATCTTTTTTTATAGAATCGTAGATATGCTTTATAAATATTGGATTTGCATCTATTGTATCAAATTCATAGAAACTACCATAATCTGTTTTTTGAGAAAACGCAAAATTAGTAATACAAACATCATATTTCTCTTTAACTGGAAATTCTAAAGAATCCTTTTGCTCAATATTATTATGTCCGTCACCCATAATAATCATATTCATTTTTGCAATCTTTGAAGTTGTAGATATTTCTCTACCAAAAACCGTATTATTTTCTAAAAATTCAATATTCTTTTTAGTTTGCTTGCATTTATTTTTGATATTTTTAAAAGCTTCAATTAAAAAACCTCCAGTTCCACAACAAGGGTCATAAACAGTTTCTTCAAACTTTAAATCAAGTAAATCAACCATCAACTTGACAATATGTCTTGGAGTAAAATATTCTCCTAAATCATTTCCTACACTAATAGAATTTTTCAAGAAATATTCAAATGCATCTCCTTTAATATCTGAATTTGTGTCTAACAAATTCCCAAGTTTGGAAATCCTATTGACAATCTCTTTTAGATTTTCAGGTTTATTTATTAAGAGCTTTTTATTGAAAATATCACTTGAATGATTATATTCTCTATCAAATCTTGGCAAGACAATTTTATTAATATATTGTTGAAGTTCAACAGCTTTTTTTTCACTATATGTTTCCCAACAATACATTTCTTCTAATCTTCTTTTTTCACCTCTTTCCTCTCTTTGATTTTCAATATCACTTATTAACTTTAAAAATAAAAGATTAGAAAATTCAGAAAATCTCTCCCGCCCCTCACTTAATCCATCTTTTCTTAAAATGTCATTTGCTTCTTGGAAAATTTTAATTAACTCAATTTTTGAGTGGGTAACTTTTTGCTCACTAAATATTTTACTTCCGCCTTGAACGAAAAGTTTTATTCGTTTTTCAGATAGAAATTCAGTAACTAACTCAGAATTGTAATATAAATAATCTTCATCATCAATATGATAGCCTTGTATAAAAAGTCCATCTGTTATGAAAACGATTTTTACATTTAGTGGTTTTGCATATTTTTCAACACCTTGTTTTAAAGCTTTTTCTAAACTCTCTCCTGATTTTTTAGCTTCTATAATTGCTATTGGTTCAAAAGAATCAGAAGAATATAATACATAATCTGGCTTATTCCGTTTAAATTTTGAATTTTCTTCAACAGTTCTTGCTCTTTCTGTAAAACAATTACAATTAGGACTATTTTCATCAATGTTCCATCCTAAATTTATTAGCCAATTGTTTATTTTAGTTCTTGTTGCACTTTCAAGTGGAGAAGTATATTTTGCCATAATTATTTTTGCAATTTTAAATGTCCATACATTTTTTCTAAAATATCACTCGGATTGACATCAATTGCGAGTGCGATTAAATACAATTCATTGGCTTTAAGATTAGTTTTTGAATTGGTACTCAACTGACTTAACCTTGATTTTGCAATACCAGTTTTTCTTGAGATTTCTGCCTTATTAACTGATTTATCTGTAAAATATTTACCTAAAAAAGTCATACAAAATAAAATTACGTTGCGTAAAAGTAAACATTTGTATCATTATTCGATACATTTGTATCATAATTTATAATCAAACACCATTATTTAGAATCATTTCAAACTAATAACAAAGCCTGCATATAACATCGGTTTTGCAAAAGAGCGGGTTAAGTGCAAAATTCAACGACAGTAATTCTATCACCGCATAAGCCATTTTTATTTCCTTTTTTGTATATTAGCAAATAGAAAATGGCTTATGCTACGGTAGTGCTAAACTGAACTTTCGTGCTTCTTTTTCCGCTCCTTCGCAAAGCCCCGAACCGTTAGCTACAAGGCGTAAACGACACACTCCAACAAACAGACAAACCAGAGAATTTATATTCGACAGATAGAAAATGACAGACGAAAATTATATAGAAAAAATTAAGAAAACAAAAAAGATGAAACGACAATTTGAGGACTATTTAAACTACTTCATCTTAATTTTTCCTTTAGGAATAACTTTTATTGGTTTTTCAATGATAGTTGGATATTTCAGACATAATTTAGAAATCGGACAACTATTAATTTCATTGATTCCTATTTCGTTAGGGCTTTTATTCGCTTATTTTACTCTAAAACGACTAAATGAGAACATAAAATATGAAACAATTGAAAATAAAAATAATCTTGATATAGAGAACTTAAAAAAAGCAATTGAGAAGAATTTTCGCACGAACAACTCTTATATCGACAAAAAATTAGAAATGATAGAAGTTTTGACTAAACTAACAGGATTTTCTTGGGGAGAGCGAATTACTATTATAAAGGACGGAAATACATTTTTAGTAAACAGTAGACCAAGCGGAACTAATCAACCAGTAACAATTTATAAAGACCGAAGTAATATAAAAAAAATAAGAAAAATATTGACAGACTAAATTCGCCCTGTAGCTAACAAGTTATTGCCAAAAGCGGGGTTAAAGTGCAAAATTCAAGGTTAGTACTTCTATTTCCGCCAAAAACGAATTTTATTCGTTTTTTATTTTTAAATTTAACTCACAAAAATTCGTTTTGGCTCGCCTCGGTGCAAAATCGAAACTTTGAGCTTCGATTTCCCCGCCTTCCTTTGGACTAAAAAAGAAGAAAATCTTTAAAAAAC
>CAYUXT010000078.1:0-5541 GCA_964448955.1 uncultured Taibaiella sp.
GTAAAAAATATTGCTTAAAATGTTTGTTTTTTAACACAGTTCATGTTAGGTGCTGGCGTTAATTCTAATCATTTTTGTTTTAGTTGACAGATGTCCGTTGTATAGTTGTCTACATATTATAACCTTTGCAAAATGGATATTAAGAAAAAATTCGGTAATAAAGTCAAGCAGTTGCGAATTGAAAAAGGGTGGTCGCAAGAAAAATTGGCGTTGACAGCTGATTTAGACCGTACTTATATTCCGAGCATAGAAAAAGGTGCAAGAAATGTATCAATTGTTGTTATTGAAAAAATTGCGAAAGCTCTAAAAATCGATGTGAGTGAATTATTCAAAGATTAAAGAAATATAATGGATAGTATATTAAAATTTCCTGTAATACCTGAATCGATATATATTGAGTATCGAAAAATAAAGAAGACTCCTGTTTCAAATCACGAAACTTTCAAAAAATTAATTACAGGTTTAGTTAAGGATGCAAAGTCAAATGGAACAATGGCTTCAAAACTTGCAAAATTAATTTTGTTTGACTGGAAAAACTATATAAATCACCCTGCAATATATAAAGAGAAGTCCACGGCAAGTGCATTAGAAAATAGAATTGCTCTTTTAGGACACGGAAATACATCTGATGCTTTGCCTAAAAAAGATCCACTAATTTCTACTTTATTAAGTCAAAAAGAATATGAAAAGTTACCATTAGAAGTACAAGCAAAAATTTGTTCAAATTTTAGAGAAAAAGGTGATGCAATTTTTTATGACTCAAGATTAAACTCTAGCTATAAAGTATCAATAAAATCTCTAATTGCCGAAAATAAAGAAATAAATTTTGGAGCTTTGGAATTTGCTTCATTGATAAGAGACATATTACCTGATGAATTTTTGGCATTAGGAGAAAGGAGGAGTAAAATTAATAAGATTATAGGAGAGAGAGAATTTGAAATTGGAAGAGGTTCAAGGCAACAATTATCTGAATTCTTTGAATATATCAAGGCTGATGGCAAATGGAAGATATTTTTGGAGCGATGGAAAATTGTTTTCTCAGGAATTTTTAAAGAAGATGTAATAATATACATAAAAGAGCACGAAAAATTAAAACTCTATTTAGTCAGCAACAAATCTTTTGTCAATGGTATTTATAATAGTTTATTGAACACAAACGAAGGATATTCAAATATGATTATCAATAGGTGGGAAGGAAATTCAATTCGAGTTGATAGAGATTTACTAATTAAACACGCTGATTTCAAAGTTGAAGAATCTTTTGATGTCTTTTTTGATGAGAATAGTATCAAGATTAAGATGCAGGAAATGGAAAACTTGAAGTACAAAAAGCTTTTGCAAGATTAAACTAATTGCAATTCTGTATTAACCTGTATTTTATTAGTTCTATGAGTTAATTTTCCATCTTCAAAATCTTTTAATACTTTGCCCAAATGCATAGCAAAATCAACAGCAACTGCATTTCCAATTTGACGAAATTGTGAAGAAATAGAACCGAGAAATTCAAAATTGTCAGGAAAAGATTGTATTCTAGCAGTTTCCCTAACGGTGAATCTTCTATTGCAATTTGGATGAACTGCTATAACTGGTCCTCCAGTCCCTCCACCTCTTCCAACCATTGTTGGTCCGGGTTTGTCCCAGTCAAGTTTTCTATTACCCATATAGCCATTAATCTTAACCTTATGTTTAGTGCCATAATGATTTAAAAATTTTTCAGCTTCTTTAGTGTATGGTTCAGGTAAATCTCCAATAGCTTCTCTTAATGTCTTTAATGGTTTTAATTTAGGGTTATTAATGTCGTGGGTTTTTTGGGGAGGAAAATTTTGGAATAATGTATCACGTTTTTCTTTTTCTATTTCATTGGATACACCCAAAAATATAACCCTTTTTCTTCCTTGTGGCACACCATAATTTGCAGCATTAAGTAAATACATTTTTACGTCATAACCTGAAAAACCTTCATCAACTCCAATGTTTTTAAAATCATTTAGAATCATTTTTGCAATTTCTCCTTTTGCAAGACTAAGTAAACCAGGTACATTTTCAGCAAGGAAGTATTTAGGTTTTGTTTCAGAAATGATTCTTACAATTTCTAAATAAAGTTCATTTCTGCTATCAGATGCATCCCTATATAAATTTGCAACTGAGAATCCTTGACAAGGAAAACCTCCTGTTAACAAGTCATACTCAGGAAGCATACTTGAATCTAATTGTTTAACATCACCTAGCCAAAAGTGTTTTCCAATATTTTTCTCGTAGGTTAACTGACAATCTTTGTCGAAATCGTTCGCGAAAACAATTTTATGTCCAGCTTTTATTAAGCCTAAGTCTAAACCACCACAACCTGCAAACAATGAAACTACTTTCATATTACTTTTTAGTTTTTAAATATTCAATCTTTTGTTCTGCAACCTTTAAAATATCTAAATCGGTATCTGCTTCAATAATTTTATAGGCAAATTGGTCACTTAAATGTTCTCTGATGAGTTTCTGCTCGTCATACTTGAAGAAACCAGCAACAAGCTTTATTTGCTCCCTTGTTGGATACCTTTCATCTCTCTCAATTTTTCCGAGCAATGAAGTGTCAATTCCAATTTCTGTTGCAACTTCACGCAATGATAACTGACGTTGCTCTCGCAATGAGCGTAGTCGTTCACCAAATGAAGAAATTTTATTAAAGGAATCTGTCATAAAGGACTAATTTTGTCCAAAAGTAGAATAAAATATCGTTATGGACAAATTTTGTCCTTAAAAGTTTTCAACAAATTTTATTTGTTTAATTTTCTAATTAAGTATTTGGGGCTTGTTATTTTACTATCCGTTCTATCTTTTGGTGTTGTTTCCTACGCTTGCACCTAACGGTTTGCGGCTTGGCGTAGTGGCGGATTTTTAGCACAAAAGTTCAATCGAAGAACTGCACTTGAACCTACCACAAAACTGTCATACGAAGCACTGAACCCGCCATTACGCCAAACCGCTGTTGGTGGCTGGCGTTTTTCATAATTCCACGTAAACACATTCATTTGCTGTCTGAAATTTGAGTTTTGTCGCTTGAAACTGTTCGTTAATAGCAAATTGTATGTCTATTGTTCTGTTGTCTCCTGTGTTTATTGTCGTGGCTTGGGGAATGGTATAAGTCAATTCGGTATTATTCGTGTCTAATAGCTTTATGTTTTGTTGAACGTTATTAAAAATGAAAGTCCTATTTGAGTTGTTGTTTGTTTGTATTGAAACTGTAACAATATTGTTTGCTGTTGAATAATTTGTAACACAAATGTCGATTCCCTCAAAAGAGAAAGGATTGTTTATTCCTGTATAACGAATTGTAGGAAGTTCAAATAGTTGTGCAACAAGATTGTCAACGTCTGTGAATGGATTTAATAAATGATAGTTTGCTATGTTTGAGTGGTGATATTTCAACCACGCAGCATATTCAAGAGCTATATCACGTTTGTCGCTTAGGTCGTCATATAATTTTGCTTTACCTTTTACATAGGCTGGGTAGTGATTTATTTTTATGTAAGTAGAAACACAAATAGCCCCTTGACAAGTGCATTCTTGTCCCCTGCTTTCGCAATCACTTCTTTGAAATGCTGTTGTGCTTTTTTCAAAGTGAAGCAATACCCATTCTTCAAACGAAATACTTGAAAAAGCAATTTTTATTTTTGATTTAGAAGCAAGTTCAATCGCTTGTAAATTTTGTTGGTCTCTATCTCTGTCTTTGTCAAAAACAACCCAGATTTCGTCATAAGACCTTTGACTTTTCTTGGCTTCTTTGACCATATTTACGGGGTCGGTCTTGCTCCCGTCAACAATTTCTCTTACATCAACAGTTACAGAGTATTTCCATTCGTCTTCATCGCCTAAAATTTCGCTTATTCTTGAAAAATACGCTTGTTCAGTATGTCCTTCGGTAAGAATATACAAAGACCTTTTTATGTTTTTATTCTTACTCATACTCTGCGATAAATTCAAATTTTTTGATGTTAGGAACTGCACCGAATTTTCCTGTTCTATACCATTTATCAAACGGTATATCAGAACGAACATTTTTTAAATCGTTGAAGTCTTTTACTGAATACAATTCAGTAACTCCGTATTTGTTTTTATCACCAAACCAAATCTGGTCTTTGCGAAAGACTTTTTTATCAAGTAAGGTTGTTTCGTGTGTTGCGAAAACAAGTTGTGAATTGTTTTTATTGACTTTGGGATTATGAAACAATTCAACCAAAAACTTCGCAAGGTCAGGATGTAAGCTGTTGTCAAACTCATCTAAGAAAATCAAAACAGGTTCTTCTTTTTCAAAGGATTCAAGCATCAACCCGCCAATCGCAAACATTGTTTTTGTTCCTTGTGATTCTTGGTCATTGAAAGACAACATTTGAATACCCGATTCATTGCCTAAATGAAATACTTTGTGAACACCAAAGGTTTCAAATTTTAGGTCTTTTATTACTCTTTCTCTAATATTTTCAGGTAAACTTTCAAAATCTTTATCGGGTCTTTCCGATACGTGAACTTCTGAAATTTTAGTATCTGCAACACTTATTAGTTTGCTTAGTTTTCTTCTTAATTCTTGTCTTTCTGGCTTATTGAAGTTTTTTTGAACATTGTTGTAAAGTTCATTGATGTGATGAACGGATGGAATATTCCAAACTTCAATTTCTTTGAAATACAAGTAAATATCTCTAAGCTGGTCATTGGGAATGCCACCAAACTTTGAAAGAAAAAGAGTGTTTTTAGTAACTCTTTTATCTTCTTTTTTGTTTTTCATAGCCTCGCCAAATTCAACAAACTCGTTAGCGTCTTTCCTTTCAAAAATTTTTGAAATCCAATTTGTTTCATAAACGCCCAAATACTCATACAGTATTTCCGTTTTGTTATACTTGATGATGTATCTGTGCCGTTTCTTGTTTTTAGGGATAAAATTTATGGTTATTTCAGTCGGCTCATTTTGTGAAGTAACATCTAATAAAAAAGGGTCGTAAAATCTGTTGGGTATTGGGTCGCCTGCTTTTAATTCCAAAGAATTTAAAACAAAGTTTCGCAATGTCCACATTAACCGAATTAGATTGGATTTGCCTGAAGCGTTAGCACCGTAAATTACCGCTGACTTTAAAAGTTTTAAATTTTTGTAGTCCGAAAGAGGAGCAAATGTGTTCCCTGGTTTCAACTTCAAAGAACTTGCTTCTAAGCTGAAATTTTGCTCTTCTTTAATTGAGCGGTAATTTTTAGATGTTATGTCTATTAACATATTCGTTGCTTGTTATCGTTTCAGTTGCAAAGATAAGTTTTAATCTGATAAAATATTGAATTATGTAAATGATTTACAAGATTTGAGGTTTTAGGTGCTTTTAGCTATGTCAATAGTCATTTTTTGTAGAATTTCGCAAGATATGCTGTCGCCAATAAGAAACATTGCTTTTTTGATTGGCGAAAGTTTGATTTTTGGTCAGTCCGTTGATTGTAGCACTGTCGTCTTACGCTTCTGACTAACGTCAAATTTAGTTATTGATTTTCAATTATTTACGATTTTAAGAT
>CAYUXT010000079.1:0-5189 GCA_964448955.1 uncultured Taibaiella sp.
TTAAAAAACATGTTTTCAAAAATATATTTGGTAATTTAGTGGTCTTAGAATACGGAAATACCCAAACCGTTGGTAGCAAGGCTAACGGACGACCGTACAAACATCAACGGACGGACAAAAATGAACCGTTTGACTTGTTACCGTAAATCGGAACAAGGCAAATGGCAATAGCAGATATTCTAAAAGACAGCAACTATAAGCTGACACAATTTTCACAAGAACAGATTGAAAAACTTGAAAAAAGTATAACCACCAAAACCGTCAAAGACAAAGAAGCCTACTACATAACTTGTCTTGTCCGCAAAAAGGAAATCAAACTCACGCCCGAAGAAACCGTAAGACAACTTTATGTGTTGGTGCTGACAGACGAATACGGCTACGCTACCGAAAGAATGGAATTGGAATATGCCGTTTCATTCGGACGAGAGAAAAAACGTGCCGACATCGTTATTTTCGACAAGCAAAAAACAACCGCACCGTTTATTATGGTGGAGTTGAAAAAGCCCAAGCTCAAAGACGGAAAAGAGCAACTAAAATCCTATTGCAACGCCACAGGTGCACCAATCGGAATTTGGAGTAATGGCGACAGTATTTCGTTTTACCACCGCAAAGACCCGAATTATTTTGAGGATATTCCCGAAATTCCACGAGCAGACCAAAAGCTTTCCGACATTTTAGAGGAGCGTTGGACGATTGACGACCTCATTCACAAAGACAAATTGGTAAGCGAACGCAAATCGCTCAAAGATTTGATTTTGGAAATGGAAGACGAAGTTTTGGCAAACGCAGGCGTTGATGTTTTCGAGGAACTTTTCAAACTCATTTTTACCAAATTGTTTGACGAAATGCAAAGCGGACGAAACCGCTCACGACATTTGGAATTTCGTAATTATGGCGACACCGAAACGGAACTGAAAAACAAAATCCAAAACCTGTTCGACAAAGCCAAACAAAAATGGGAAGGCGTTTTTACGGACGATGCAAAACTGATGCTCACGCCTTCGCATTTGTCGGTTTGCGTTTCGAGTTTGCAAGATGTGAAATTGTTTAACTCAAATCTTGATGTGGTTGATGAAGCCTTTGAATACCTGATAAACAAAAGCAGTAAAGGCGAAAAAGGGCAATATTTTACGCCTCGCTATGTGATTGATATGTGTGTAAAAATGCTGAACCCAACTGCACAAGAAACCATTATTGACACGGCTTCGGGCAGTTGCGGTTTCCCTGTTCATACCATTTTTCACGTTTGGGAACAAATTCTAAAAGCGAAAGGATTGGACAAAAGCCATTTGTTTACCCTTGAAGATAAACCGCAGGAATGTACCGATTATGTAAACGAAAAGGTGTTTGCCATTGATTTTGACGAAAAAGCCGTTCGTGTTGCCCGAACACTCAATTTGATTGCAGGAGACGGACAAACCAACGTGTTGCACTTAAACACATTGGACTACGAGCGTTGGGACGAAAAAACAAACGATACGGATTGGATTGACACCTACAACGAGGGTTGGAAAAAACTCAAAAAACTACGCACCGACAAAAACAGCAACCGTGATTTTGGTTTTGATGTTTTAATGGCAAACCCGCCATTTGCAGGCGACATCAAAGAAAGTCGCATTTTGGCAAAATACGAATTGGGCAAAAAACCTGACGGAAAATATCAAACTGCCGTAGGCAGAGATATTTTGTTTATCGAACGTAATTTGGACTTTTTAAAACCGGGCGGACGAATGGCAATCGTTTTGCCACAAGGCAGGTTCAACAACAGTAGCGACAAACGCATACGGGAGTTTATTGCCGAACAATGCCGAATTTTGGCGGTTGTAGGTTTGCACGGCAACGTTTTTAAACCACACACAGGCACAAAAACAAGTGTGCTTTTGGTGCAAAAATGGGACGACACGCTTTGCCCGAAAGTGGAAGATTACCCGATATTTTTTGCCACAATGCAAGAGCAGAGCAAAGACAACAGCGGAGAAAAAATCTATGTAAAAAAAGTAGACGGAGAATATCAGTTGGACACACACCAACATTTAATTGTAAAGCACGACCTTTTTAACCACGACAACCTAACCAAAGACGGCATTGCAGAAGCCTTTGCGGAGTTTGCCAAGAAAGAACGATTAAGTTTTTTTTAGGTAGCCCTTTCAACGAAAAAAAATATAGGGATTTGTTGGAAGGGCTTGAAATAACAATTCAAAATTTCAAAACGCTTGAATCAATAATAGACTATCGAGTAGAAGCAGAATATTTTGATAAGCGTTTTTTGAAAACAGATGAATTGTTTGCAAAAAAGCAAAATGTATTATTTTTTAATGTCGCTGATTACGAAAATGGAAGAGCCTATAATTCAGAGGAATTTTCGGAATCATTTATTGAAAATGGAATAAAGGTTTCCAAAATTGGAGATGTAACCCAAAAGAGATTAAATGAAAATTGGGTTTGGGTATCATCTGAGGAATTTGAAAAGCAAAAAGGCAGATATTTAATTGAAGATGATATTTTAATGACACTCACAGGCGACCCACCTGATGTTGGAAAAGTAAATATCTTTAAACAAAACGGGATTAAATCAACTTGGAATCAGCGTGTTGCAAGAATATTTTTAAAAGATAACCAAACGAAATTATACAGCCGTCAAGTTTTGTTTATTGTTCTTTCAAATAGATATTGCCGTGAACAACTTGAACGATACGCAAAAGGAATTAGACAAAGAAATTTAGGAACCGAATGTATAGAAAAATTGAAGTTGCCCATACTTCAAGAAAAATTCCAAATTTTATTAGATACTCTTGTTTCCGTTTCGTTTGAAAAAAGTAAGGTGTCAAAACAACTCTACACCCAAGCCGAAAACTTTTTGTTGCAAGAAATCGGTTTGCAAAATTTTACACCCAATGCAGAAGCCGTAAACATCAAAAGTTTTAAAGAAAGTTTTGGCACTTCGGGGCGTTTAGATGCGGAGTATTATCAGAAAAAGTATGAAGAAGTTGTTGCAAAAATTGTAAAGCAAAAACACAGTTCGCTCATCAATATAGTTGATATTTCAAAGTCCATTGAGCCGGGTTCAAACCATTATGCAGAAGAAAAAGGTTTGCCTTTTTACAGAGTTTCCGATTACAGCAAATTTGGTTTGAGCAAACCCGATAAAGAACTCACAAACTCTTATGTTGCGGACAACAAAGATTTGATTGAAAAACTAAAACCGAAAAAAGGAACGATTTTATTCAGTAAAGACGGAAGCGTTGGCACAGCTTATTTGTTGCGTGAAGATTTAAACGGAATAACATCGGGTGCAATTTTGCATTTACAAATAAAAAACACCAACGAAGTAATTCCCGAATATCTGACTTTGGCTTTAAATTCAAAATTGGTTCAAATGCAAGCCGAACGAGATGCAGGAGGTTCTATAATTTTGCATTGGCGAAAAGAAGAAATTGAACAGGTTGTTGTTCCAATAATTGATTACAAAAAGCAAGAACAAATCGCTCAATTAGTCGCAGAAAGTTTTCGTTTAAAACACGAAAGTGAAAACTTGTTGGAAGTGGCAAAACAAGCCGTTGAAATCGCCATTGAACAAGACGAAAAAACCGCAATGGAATTTTTAAAAGAAAAAGAGGAATAATGGCAGTTGCAACCCGAAAAAGTTACGACACACGAGTAAAATACTTGGTGCAAAGAAATTTGTTACCCGATGTGTACCGCAAGCAAATACACCGCAGTCTGATAAGTAAATGGAAACGTGAAGCCCCCGACAAATATGTAGGTTACGAGCTGAACGATGATATTAACGAGCTTTATGATGTAATGAAAAAACTGTCGGAAGACAAAATAATGCAAACCGCATTGAAAGGTTTTTACCGCATCACAAAAACATTCAAAGACATCATCGGCACAGGTAGAGAATATGTAAACAAACTCAAAGACCATAAAGAACGAATTGTCGATGCAATTCAGCGTTGCAAAAAAACAATCGGAATGGGTAAGGCGATAAAGGTGTTCGGTATCAGCCGAAGCACCTACCGAATGTGGGCAATGGAAGCGTTTTTTAAGTGTAACCATTCCGTAGCCAATCTCTGCAATAATGCCTATCCGCACCAACTTACCGTAAACGAAGTGCATAAAATGCACCGACTTTTGACCAATGAAAAATATTTGCATTGGCCAATTATTTCCGTTGCATATTACGGCTTAAAGAAAAATTTGCTCAAAGCCCACCCGAATACTTGGTACAAATATGCACGGCTTTTAAAAGTAAAACGCAGACGGAAACGCAAGTTTGTAAAGCAATACGAAGTTGGCGTAAGGGCAAATTACCCCAACGAAAAATGGCACGCAGACATTACCGAAATCCAAACGGCAGACGGCAAGACATCGTACATTTATTTTGTGGTGGACAATTTCTCACGCTACATTACATCGTGGCGTGTGGCGGATACTATTTCGGCAAAAATCCGCTTGGAAACATTTATTGAAACCATCAACAACGCAGAAATCACACCAACAGAAACAGACGAAATCTCAACTTCGCTCATCGTGGACGGAGGCACGGAAAACAACAACAAACACGTTGAAGCCTTTATCAAAGATTATCCGATTGAAAAATTGGTGGCACTCAAAGATATTCTGAAATCAAACGCACTTATTGAGAGCGTAAACAAGATTATCAAATACGATTATCTGTTTCCGAAGCAATTAGAAAGCCAGACACAACTTACAAACTATCTGCAAAATTACGTCATTCCCGACTACAACGATAAACGACCACACGGCTCACTAAACGGACTTACGCCATTGGAAGCCTACAGCCAGAAGAAAGTAAACTTCAAACGACTGAAAGCAAAAATGATAAAAGCCCATAAAGACCGATTATGCTACAACCAAACACATCAATGTTTGGGCTGTCCGTTTAATTGCAAAATGAAAGGAAAAACGGAAGATATAACAACAGAAGTAGTAGAAAACTAAATCAACCACCAACCAAACGAAACATTTTTTAAACCAACTTTTTCAGTATGACAAAAAAAGCGTATTTTCGGGGAGTGGTTTTAGTGTTTCTTATAAGAAACATATAGTGTTGTAAGGTCTTGTGAAATGACACGGGAAAGACAGTAAGAAACAGAGAAGCCCAGCTACCAACATGAACTGTGTTAAAAAACAAACATTTTAAGCAATATTTTTTACCGTCAACT
>CAYUXT010000080.1:0-5166 GCA_964448955.1 uncultured Taibaiella sp.
ATTAAACAGTTAACAAATTTCTCTATTCAATATACTTGATAGCGGTTTATTATTAAAACATTATGGCTATTCGTGTTCAGTTTGCGACTTCAACTTTGAAAAAATTTATGGTAGTTTAGGTTACAAATTCATTCACGTTCATCATTTGACACAAGTGGCAACAAGAAAACAAGAATATAAAGTTGACCCAATTCAGGACTTGCGACCTGTTTGCCCAAACTGCCATTCTATGTTACATAAACAAAATCCACCATTGACAATTGACGAACTAAAAGAGATAATAAAAAAATGAGCATCGGACGACACGAAAGAAGAACACCTACTGCTAACAGGCGTTTGGCTCAATGGCGGGTGACGTGGTTAATTGAACATTCTACCTCGCATCAACTTTTGTGGTGTATTGACAGTTTTGTGCTCCGAAATCCGCCACTGCGCCAAGCGCCAAACGTTACAGGCAAGTTTATTTGAACGCTCGTCACAAAACAAACTACACGGCTAAAAACAATATATTTGTATTGATATTTACAAACAGAAACGAAATTGGAACTAAAAAAAGAATTAACCGACTTACTTATAGACAGTCTTGAAGAACTCATTAAAATTGGTTCAAACAGTTCATTTTGGGGAGCGACAAGAGCCAATTCTGACGCTGTTTTAGCATTAACCGCTTGTCTGCCTGAATTTGATTTCTATAAGTTAAGAAGCAGGTGTATTGACAGAATTTCTAAAGAAGCAAATGAATCGAATGGATTTATAAATTGGGACGAGGAAATTTGGGATTCTTCAATTGCAATAATGGCACTTTCTACCGATTATGAAAGCAACAAAGTCAAAATTCTCAAAGCTCTGAATTGGATTGAATCAAAATATATTACAGTAAGTCAATCTTGGAATGAAGAAGTTTGGGAAACGCTTCTTGCTCTAAATGCAATTACTTATTCCAGAAGCAAATCATTGAGAAACAGCGAAAATTATAAATATTTCGAAGGAAGTATTAATTGGATAAACAGCCTTTATGATACTCCTAAAAAAGGAATTTTAATAAATTGGTCGAGTACAGCTCTGTATCTATTATTCGCAGTTAATTCCAAAAAATTTGATTTAGACGACACCAACAAAACGATTATTGACAATCATATAAAAACAAGCTGTGAACAAATTCTTAAATCAAACATCAACTTGAGTGAATCAGTCCTTTGGACTTCCGAAACTTGGTCAAACGGTTTGGTTTTATGGTCTATCTCAGAAGCTAAATGCGGAACATTTGACGAAGATAAACTTGAAAGCATAATTAACTGGTTTAGAGAAAGAATAAATTTACCGGACACACCTGTTGAGGATAAAGCGTTTGCCTGTATCGGACTTTTTAAATATTTGGAATATCTGGAAACAATAGAAAGCGGAAACAACATTAGTCCTCTGAAAGTAAAAGAAAACTTGCAATCAAAACTTTCCAAACTAATCAATATAAGAGTGAAAGATTTTGTTCCTAATCCACCTCTGTTTGACAAAAGCTATCATTCCAACTATTATACCATCAACCTAAATAAAAGATTAGTCAATATCTCATTTATCTTGTTTGTTACTTTTGCTCTGACTTATTTTTCCATTTCCGCTTCAAATAACAACGATAATATTTCGAGATGGTTATCAATTATACCTATTCTTTTAGGTATTTTTGCAACGGTTTCACAACTTGCAAACTTTGAAATATTGCCAACAAAAAATAAAGACAAGAAAAATGAAGAGTAAGATTTTAATCATAAACGCATCAATAAGAGGACAACAAGGAAATTCCTACGCAATCGCCTTATCTGCCAAAAATTATATAGAGAAAACGCAAAACGCAAATGTAGAAATCTACGACCTGACACATCCTAAAAGTACGGTTCAGGAAGTATATGCACTGTTAGAAAAAACTGACGCATATATTGTTATATCAGGAACATATTGGAATAATATCAGTTCAACACTTCAAAGATTTATTGAGGTTTGCACACCATTTGAAAATACAAACGCTTTTTTCGGAAAACCTGTTTCGACAATTATCTCAATGGATTCAGTAGGAGGAATTGAAGTTGCCAATAAAATTATAAGTTCGTTTTCGGGATTGGGCTGTTGGACACCACCTTGTTCTACAATTATTCTGTCAAGATTAGGTGAAGAAGCTGTAAAATTAACGCAAGATTTTGAAGACGACCCAAACGAAGATGTATGGAGATTAGAAGATATTGAAATTCTGATTGACAATTTAATTATCGCAAGCCAAATAGAAAAAAAGAAATGGAAAGTATGGCCAAATATCCAACTTCATTTAGAAAACGGACAATGGCCAGAAAGTGGTGACTTGAATATGGATAATCCAAAGTTTTTATAAAACCTGCCTGTAACATCGCATTGGCAAAATGGCGGGGTTTACGGCAAATTGAAACTTTCTGCATATTAAGCCGCCGAATGTGTTCCACATTCGCTTTTTATTTGTAAGTTAGCTCTGTGGAAACACATCGGCTACGTTACTGCTAAATTGAACTTTCCGTCCAATTTATCCGCCACTTCGCCAATGCGTTTCCCGTTGTATGCCATTTTAGGACGACAGCAAACCGACAACTGAAAGACAAAAATACTAACTTAAATTTTGTAATTTTGCAAAAATATTAATTTGGATGGCAAACGAGAGGAAAACTGAAAATATCGTAAGAAAATATCTAACTGAATGTGGGTATTTTGACGATATGTCTATTATTGTAGAGGAGCAAAAAAGCGACTTTACTCTGATAGACAAACTATTGAGTAACGCTTCTAAAAAGGGGACAGGGAAAGGTTATCCTGAATTTATAATACGCTCAAAAAACTATTCAGACTTTGTAATTATTGTCGAATGTAAAGCTGACACCAAAAAACACGAAAGCATAAATTTAGATAAATATAGTGAGTTTGCAGTTGATGGTGTTCTACTATATGCTTCTTTTCTATCAAAAGAGTTTGATGTTTTAGCGATTGCTGTAAGTGGAGAAAATGAAACAGAATTAAGAATTTCTCAATACTTACACTTAAAAAATACACATAAATCTCACAAGTTTTTAGGTAACGAAATTTTATCATTAAACAATTATTATGATGCTTTCTTGCAAAGTGATATGAAGTTTAACCAGGATTATCTAAAACTTTTAGAATACACCAAAGAATTAAACGACTTATTACATACAAAAAAAATAAAAGAAGCCCAAAGAAGCCTTTTAATTAGTGGAATTTTGATAGCACTTCAAAATGCAGCTTTTAAAAATAGTTTTTCAGCACATAAGAAGCCTGAACAATTGGCAAAAAATTTACTCTCAACAATTGTAGATGAATTTACTAATGCAAACTTACCAACTGATAAAGTAAATAATTTAAAACAAGCCTATTCTTTTATTCTTACAAATACAACCATTACAACCGACAAAGACTTTTTTATTGAGTTAATAAAAAGTATTGAAACCAATGTAAACAACTTTATGAAAACTCATAAATATTTTGACACATTGGGCCAGTTTTATATTGAGTTTTTGCGTTATGCAAACAGCGATAAAGGTTTGGGTATTGTTTTGACACCACCACATATAACAGACCTTTTTTCTGAATTAGCAGGAGTAAATCAAGACTCTATAATACTTGATAATTGTATGGGGACAGGCGGTTTTTTAATTAGTGCAATGAAAACTATGATAAAACAAGCCAAAGGAAACCAAACGAAAATTGATAGTATAAAGAAATCTCAATTAATAGGCATTGAGTATCAAGACGATATTTATGCGTTGGGGATTTCTAATATGATAATTCACGGAGATGGCAAAACCAATGTGTATTTAGGGGATTGTTTTGAAGAAATTTTAAAAGTCAAAGACACTTTTAAACCTAATGTTGGATTTCTAAACCCACCATACAAGAGTAAAAAATCTGATATTGAAGAATTAGATTTTGTACTAAATAATCTCAACGCATTAGAAAAAGGAGGTAAATGTGTAGCAATTATTCCATTAAGTTGTGCCATTGCGACAAAAGGAGATGTTTTTGTTAGAAAACAACAAATTTTAGAAAATCACACATTGGAGGCTGTAATGTCTATGCCCGAAGATATTTTTCATAATTCCAAAGTTGGTGTAACCACTTGTATTATGGTTATTTCGGCTCATATTCCACACCCAAAAGGTAAAAAAACTTGGTTAGGCTATTGGCGTGAAGATGGTTTTGTTAAAACAAAAGGTAAAGGTAGAATTGACTTAAACGATACTTGGTCTTCAATAAAAGAGAATTGGTTAAATACTTACATAAACAGAGAAAGTTCTGAAAAATTAAGTGTTACAAAGGAATTAAAAGCAAATGATGAATGGTGTGCAGAAAACTACTTGAATGCTCAATATGAAAGCATAGATTATGAAGTTTTTAAGAAAAACACACAAAAATATTTAGCATATCGTTTGTTAAACGACCTTTTAGATATAAAATTTGAAAGCAAACAAAAGACGGAAACCAATAACAAATTAGTAAAGTTAGACACTATTTTTGATGTCCATAACGGTTTAGCTTCTTCACAAGTTGAGGTAAAAGACGAACCCGAAACGGACACAGATGTAAGATACATAAGACCTTCTCAAAGTTATTCAGGAAGTATTGCAGGATATGTTGATACGATGCAAATTGACGATAAATATATTTATCCAGACAATACAATTTATGTTTCAACAGACGGACAAGGTAGCCATTCCTATTCCTATGTATCTTCTTTTGAATTTGTGCCAAATAGTAATGTTTCAGTTTTAATCCCTAAAAGTGAAATGACATTACAGGAAAAACTTTTTTACTCAATTTGTATAACAGCGAATAGATTCAAGTTTTCGTATGGTAGAAAACCCAAAGGAGATAGATTAAAAGACATTTTAATACCAGCTTCACCACCTGAATTTGTTTATAAAGAAATATTTGACGAGATTTTTGACAATTGGAAAAAAGTAGTGAAATAAGAAAAAAACGGCATACAACAAGGTATTGCCAAAAGCGGGACTGAAAGGCTTCGATTGAGCATTTGTGCAAGGTTCAACATTTGTTCTTCGATTGAACTTTTGTGCTAATAATCCCCGCCTTCCTTTGGACTAAAAAAGAAGAAAATCTTTAAAAAACAAAATATTA
>CAYUXT010000081.1:0-5085 GCA_964448955.1 uncultured Taibaiella sp.
CCTATTTAAACAGAAGGATAAATTTATTTTGGAATATTATAATTGGGATAAATATACAAAACAGATAAAAATTAAGAACAAAAAAATAATTAAAGGGCAATCTATTTTTAGATTTATAGCAAAGAATTTGGACGCAATACAGGAATTCAATAATTGCTCTGATATATTTATTAAAATAGAAAATCGATTCCCCAAAATTACAGAAGAGGGACATAAAATAGTATTGGGAAATATTTCTCATGCAGCAACACATTGGTTCGAAATTCATTGTGGGAATAATATTACTAAGGCTAATTTTGGAATAGCAGATTATAGTTACTTATATGAAAATTATTATTCTGCCTTAGGCGAATTACATCTAAAGCTCAATACATTAATGATACTTGGAAAAGGCGATTTGGATTGGTAAACTAACTTGCACTTTTACTTTCTGTCATAATAAGTTTCTTATTTGTAATTGTAGATTTTTGCTTAGCATTAGCAGGAATAACAAAAGAAGGTGGTATTTGGTAAAATAAACAATCTGCAAGAGATAAAATCTTTATAACAATTCCCCTATTTCTATACAATAAAAATTACCGATTTTAAGTTTATTTCTACAAATTGGCAAAGCAGCATTTAAGCCAGATAAGCCATAAACAATTTTTGAATTTGAAATTGAATTTTAAATTTTACTTACATTTGCCATTCAATCCCATTTCTTGAGTATGGAAGATTTATCGGCGGGAAAATTACTCAGCCAAATTGAATACCCTTCGGATCTAAGAAAATTAGACAAAATGCAGCTACAACAGGTCTGTAATGAACTTCGTCAGTTTATTGTAGATTGTGTTAGTGTTAATGGTGGGCACTTTGGCGCAAGTTTAGGAGTAGTAGAATTAACCGTTGCGCTCCATTATGCTATGAACACCCCATACGACCAATTAGTTTGGGACGTAGGGCATCAGGCTTATGGGCACAAAATCCTTACCGGACGCAGAAAAGTTTTTCATACCAACAGAAAATACAAAGGCATTAGTGGTTTTCCGAAAAGAGACGAAAGCGAATACGATACTTTTGGTGTAGGGCACTCTTCTACCTCTATCTCTGCCGCTTTAGGAATGGCAATAGCATCTAAACTTAAAGGCGAAACCGACAGACAACACATTGCCGTAATCGGCGATGGAGCTATGACGGCAGGTTTGCCATTCGAAGCTATGAACCACGCAGGGGTAAGCAATGCTAATATCCTAATTATCCTTAACGATAACAATATGAGCATAGACCCCAATGTGGGCGCGCTCAAAGAATATCTTACCGACATTACCACATCTTCTACTTACAATAAATTAAGAGATGATGTATGGAAACTTCTCGGTAAGTTACCGTATTCCGAACTACAACAAAGTCTTGCTTCTAAAATAGAAGCAGGTATTAAAGGTGTAGTTTCTAAATCGAGCAATCTATTCGAAGCATTAGGACTAAGATATTTTGGTGCAGTAGATGGGCATAATGTGGTAAAATTAGTAGAAGTATTAAAAGATTTAAGAAAAATACAAGGACCTAAGATATTGCACATCAAAACCGTAAAAGGAAAGGGCTACAAATTAGCCGAAGAAAACCAAACTCTTTGGCACGCCCCTGGTTTATTCGATAAAATAACAGGTAAAATAAACAAAGTAAGTTTTAATACCCCACAAGCACCCAAATATCAAGATGTATTTGGACATACCATAATAGAGTTAGCCAAACTAAACCCTAAAATAATGGGCATTACACCCGCTATGCCTTCGGGGTCTTCGCTCAAATATATGATGGAAGAAATGCCCGACAGAGCATTAGATGTGGGTATTGCAGAGCAACACGCCGTAACCCTAAGTGCAGGTTTAGCCACTCAAGGAATGAAGGTATTTTGTAATATTTACAGTTCTTTTATGCAGCGTGCCTACGATATGGTAATCCACGACGTTGCCATTCAGGATTTACCTGTAATATTTTGTCTCGACAGAGCAGGAATGGTAGGCGATGATGGTGCTACACATCAGGGGGCTTACGATATAGCTTACATGAGAGCTGTTCCGAATATGATTATTAGCGCACCTATGAACGAGCAAGAATTGCGCAATCTTATGTACACCGCTCAATTGGACGAAAACACCCACCCATTTACTATTCGCTACCCACGTGGACAAGGTGTAATGCCGGAGTGGAAAACACCTTTTGAAAAATTACAAATAGGGAAGGGTAGGGTAATCAAAACAGGTAAAGATATTGCTATATTAAGCATAGGGCATCCAGGTAATTTTGTAATAGAAATACAAGAAGAATTACAAAACGCCGGTCTTGATGTAGCACACTACGATATGCGATTTGCTAAGCCAATAGATGAGCAAATATTGCACGAAGTGGGGCAAAATTTTAAAGGCGTTATAACCATAGAAGACGGTACTGTTATCGGTGGAATGGGTGCTGCTGTGTTAGCGTTTTTTGCTGCAAATACTTACAAACCAGATGTAAAAATACTCGGTATTCCCGATGCTATAATTGAGCACGGCAAACAAGAAGAACAATACAAAGAATGTGGTTACGACAAAGCTGCTATTGTTACTAATGTATTCAATATGGCTACTAAATTGCAGTTGTCATTCAATTATTCCCCTGCAGAAAACGATAAAGCCTCTAAGGGTATAATATCGAATTAATGATTTCTTACGCTATGTTGCTGATTTAATCTTTTGTATTATTGCATTTTCTTATGTATATTGTGTTGAAATTTAATTATATGAATTGAAATTTCATTGCAATATTTATTTTATTTTTTTATCCAACCAATTACAGTAATTTTATGTCTATTAAGGTAGGGTGTATTGGTTTGTGTTGAAAGAAATTTTTACAACCTTCTAAAATATTTTTTATGCGCATTATTACTTCATTATTACTGCTATTTGTACTAAATTTAAATGGTTTTGTTTCAATCAAAGCACAAACTCCATTTACAACCTCTAATTATGACATTACACTACAAGGTTCGCTCACTTCAACCGGCTCTAACAGAAGTGGTGTGGCTTACAATCCTGCTTTAGATATTTACTACGGAAATATTGCAGGAGCTGCAAGTTATCAGTTTGAAACCTATAGTGGTACTGGTGTATTATTGTTTACGGCCACAGCTAATATAGATGTACGAGGTGTATGGTGGAATCCTACGCTAAACCAATTAGAGATGAATACGTATAACTCAGCAGGTATTTATCAAAAAACTTTAGATGGTAATGGATATGCCACAGCTACCAATAATGTTATACAAGCAGCAAACGTGCAGCCTAATTTACAAAGTTTTGGACAGTACGATTGGATTAATAATCACTTTATTTACTACAATGCAGGAAATATTGTAAGAGTTAATAGAGCTACCAATGTTACTGTATCTACCAATGCTGTTACGGGTCTTCCGGTAGGTACTAACCTTACAGATTTTGCCATTGGCTTTACAGGAGTTTCTAATTACGAAATAGTATTGTACGATTATTCTAACCGCAGAGCTATTTTCGTAAATGGAAATACTTATGCTTATACCGGTAATACACAATTTCCTGGAACAGCAATTGGTACAAGTTGGTTTAATGTTGGCTATGCCAATAAAAGATTGTTTTTATGTAATACCTCAGAGAGAAGATGGTATGGTTACCCATTATTTCCGGACTCATGCGATGGTAAGCCTGATGTAGGCAAGATAGAGGCAGATATGTATGTTGTAGAATGTGGTCAAAGCACTATGCTTCACTTAGTAGATGCATCTAATAGTAATGGAATTACCTATCAATGGCAATACAATAACGGAAATGGTTGGACTAATTTTGGAAGTGGTAACACTTCAGAATCTTCAGGCATTATTACTTTAAGCACAAAATTTAGATGTATTGTAACCTGTATTCCATCTGCCGAATCCGATACTACTTCCGAAATAGCCATAAATTTTAACACTGGTAGTTTAAATTTAGGTCCCGATAGAATATTGTGCGTCGATGAAGGGCATTTGGAATTTGTAAATGCAGCTAATTATGGCGCAGATTACAAGTGGGATAATAACTATAATGGTATGGTGCGTGTGGTGGACAAGTCTGGTACATATTGGGTAGAAGTTACTTTACCAAATGGATGTGTATTATACGATACAATTAATATTACTTTTAAACCAAACCCTAAAGTAGATTTGGGAGAAGATACCGTGGTATGTAATGGAGTAACCCTAAAATTAGATGCAGGTAACGAAGGTATCCAATACTATTGGAGTACAGGACAGACAACCCCTACTGTTAATGTTAACAATCCCGGTACTTATTCAGTACAAGTAACCGGAGAGAATGGATGCGTAAAAGTAGATAGTATAATGGTAAATATGCAAGGACAATTACCAACTTCTGGTGGTATTATGGTTAATAATTTAGACCCATATACATTCTCTTTTACTTGTGTTAATCCATTAAACATTATTGGTTATCAGTGGAGTTTTGGTGATGGAAATTATAGCTTTACAACCAACCCTATACATACTTACGCTAATATTGGTAATTACGTAGTAACACTAAATTTAGCAAGCGTGTGTGGATTTGGAGCAGATACAGTTACGGCACATATTTATACTAAAATAGATGATGTGGATTTTGGTGAAAATAATATTCTCCTATATCCTAATCCTGCTAAAGGGCAAGTTACTATTAAAGCCAGCGAAAATGTACTTATCGAAAATGTAAATATTTACAATACATTAGGTCAATTAGTTTATACAAAAGCAATTAAAAATATAAACGAATGTGTTATTGCTTTAGATGGCATATCCACAGGAATGTATCAAATAGAAGTTACAACCAACTTAGGCAAACGAACCACACAACTTAATATTACAAGATAAAAAATTGTAGATACTAATTATTATGTAACAAATAGGCTGCCGTTAAGACAGCCTATTTGTTTTTGCTATTAATAGTATGTTGTCGATTTACATACTTAAACTCTTCTCATTCCCAACTCTCGTTTGCTTTTACGAACAATAATAATAAACCGCTATCAAGTATATTGAATAGAGAAATTTGTTAACTGTTTAAT
>CAYUXT010000082.1:0-4882 GCA_964448955.1 uncultured Taibaiella sp.
CATAGTTTTTTTGGTAAAAATAAGAAAATCTATCTTTAGTTACTAATTCCAAAATACAAAACCTCCTCCTAAATGTTAGGAGTTTTTTTTAAATTAAATATATCGCCACAATCGTGGAAAGACTTAAAGTATTTGTCCGCAGGAAAAAAGTAATGCAAGGTTTTTTTGGGTATTAGTGCTAAGCCCCTTGTAGCTACATTAGCTAAAATCCAATTGAAATGCTTGTAAATAAAGTGGTAGGAGTTATTTAGCAAACCCTACATTATTGTATTAGTTTGTTTTCTTAAAGTATTAGTTTCCACTCTCAATATAACTACACATTATCCATCAAATTGGACTTCAAAAATATTGGTGTTTTGTTGGGTAGTATAAAAAAGAGAGGCTTGATGAATGGTAAAAATTCGTTGAGAGAGTACTAATCCGAGTCCGAAACCTTGTTTGTCTTGAGAGTTTTTTCCTCTGAAAAAATGTGAGAATAAGAATTTTTGTTCTTCTTCGGATAGCGTTTTACCTAAATTTGAAATGGATATTTTTAGCTTGTTGTCGGAACAATCAAAAGTTATTTTTGCTTTATTATTATTGGAATAATGCACTGCATTGATAAGTAAATTCAGAAATGCTTGTTTGATAAGTGGTTCATTTGCAGTGATACTCAATGTGCTTTCATTAAAAGTACGAGGGGTGAAATTAATCTCAAAATTAAAATCGGGATACAAAATGTTGATTTCAGAAATACAGTCAAAAATAGCTTCATCTATACGAATAGAACTTTGGAAAATTTCTTGTCCGGCTTCAATTTTTGAGATTTGAAGTAGTACATTAATAATATTTCCGAGTGATTTTGCTTTTTGTGCTTGTTCCGAAATTTCGGACTTTAACTGATTAATATCTTCTTCTTTTTGGAGCTTTTCAAGTTCAGAAACCAAGACCGCAATTGGTGTTCTGAGTTCGTGCGAAATGTGCTGAATGCTTTGTTTTTGAAACAAAAAAACTTCATTGGCTCGATATGTAAGTTCATTAAATTTTTCGGATAAATTCTGTAATTCTGATGTTGTAGTTTTTATATTTAGGGGTTTATTACCTTCATTGCTTAAATCGAAATCGGCAATTTTTTCAGTTAATTCAGATATAGGTTTTGCAATGATATTAGACAAATAAAGCGAAACAAGTAACACAATAATTACTATTGCCAAAAAAATGCCAATAAGCACTTTTTGTAGAAAATCTTTTTTTGAATGACCGAAGTAATCATAAGCCTTGCTAATTCCATAATAAGATTTAGTATCACTTTCGAGGTAAACGCCAATCAAATCATAACTATCTTCTTTGGTTTCAATCCAATCGTTAGCAACCGATAAGCTATTTAGAATTGCATTGGATTTGGTTATATCCAAGCTGTCAATACTCGAAAAAATAAGTCTTTTATTACTATCGTAAATCAGTAATTTTTCATCATAAAAATCGTGAATGTCTTGTTTGTCCAACAAAAGAGAAACTTCTGCACTCATTTTATTGAATTCGTTTACAAGTCCAACTGTATATTTAATTTTGGAGAATTGTTGTTGTTGAAACTCTTCTTCACGATGCGCAGAAAATAACACAAAAACAATCACTAACGAGGCAGCCGATACAAGAATAACGGTACTCGAAAAGTAAATTAATATTTTGTTTCTGATTTTCACGATAAATAGTTATGAGTTATGTGTGATAAGTTATGAGTTGTAATTTTTTTTCTTTGATGTAATTATGGAGCTACGAATCATTTTCAATAATTCAGTACAATCTAAACTTAAACTTTCAAATTCCGACTTTGTTATAAATTCTGTTACTTTCTTAAAGTTCAATCCAATACAATGTTTCGTTACATTCTTTTGGTGCAATACTCAATTTATGAATAAAATCTGCTTTTCTTTCTGCACTTTGAGCTTCCCTTATCAACGCTCCTACAGCAATTCCACTTCGTAATAATTGTGTACTTAAAACTTATTCTTTTTTAGTCCCTGACAGTTATGTATCTAGTTTTACTGTTCTTATGGCAAATTAAAGACTCTTCTCTTTTAAAACACTTTTATCCATAACTTAAATATTTTCTTTTATAACTCACATCTCATTACTTATATCTTACAACTTATCATTCATAATTCATAGCTCATAATTCATCACTCAAATAATATCCGTACCCTATTTTTGTTTTAATAGAATTTTTTCCGAAAGGTTTGTCAATTTTATTCCGTAAAAAATTTACATAAACTTCTATTGTATTTGTGTTCACATCAAGCGAAGTTCCCCATATATCTTTGATGAGTTCATTTTTTGAGATAATTTCTCCCGTATTTTTACAGAGCTTCACTAAGATTTGATATTCTCGAGGAGTAAGTTTTATTTCTTGATTTTGTCTTGTAACTTTTTTTTGAGTTGTATTGATTGCAATATCCAAAACATTGATATTTTCTTGTAAATGCTGTTCTGAACCTTGACTTCTTTTAATAAGTGAATTTATCCGAAGGATAAGCTCTTTCATAAAGAAGGGTTTGGTCAAATAATCGTCTGCTCCACTATCAAATCCTTTTATTTTGTCTTCGAGTTCATCGAAAGCCGTAAGCATCAAAACGGGGGTATGGGTATTGTAGGTTCTAAATTCCTTACATAAATCGTAGCCATTTTTTTTAGGCAAATTAATGTCCATTACAATACAATCAAACTTTTCTTTTTTCAAAAAACGCTCTGCTAAATAACCGTCAAAAGCACTTTCAACTAAAAAGGTTTCAGCCAAAAGTGCTTCACAAATATTTTTGTTAAGCGTAGATTCGTCTTCGATAACTAACACTTTCATAAGAGCGAAGGTAAGCATTAAGGAATGACCTTAAATGTATTATTTTTCAGTATTAACCCAAAAAGTTCATTAGACTTATGAGTAAATGATAATAAAAGGTTGTTTAATATTTAGGATGTTGCTCCAAAATTGTGATATACACCTTCTTCGTTTCATCTATAAGGACAATTTTAGAATTCTATTTTGTTTCCACTGTCAATAATAATATCAGTCTAAAAAGTTTCAGTGCCGCTTAGGCAATCTTATATCTAATCCCTTTTAATTTCATAGAATTTTCCCCATTTTAATTCCGTAAATTTAATTCTATATTGACCGTAGTAAAATCCGTTTTCATTACAAGTATTCATACAATACTCCGCACATTTTTTTAAATCTGATTGTAACTTTGTTGCCTTCTTGATTATTTGTCGAATTGAAAATAATTGAAATTTAAGTCCATTCTATTTATTTTTAATTCTATTTTTAGGTGAAACTGGATCAGCGTAGCAATCTTTCGTTATTTGTATATAGCCAATTTTTTGAGTTGGATTTTCCTCTTCCTTATTTGTTCCAAATATTTTATTTATACAACTCAATTTTTATTTGTTTTCGAGTTTCGTTAAAATGACGTTCAACGGTTCGCAACTTAGTGAAGGAGTGGGAAATATAGCCGCAACTTTCAGCTTAACCCCAACGTAAGCAAAATAGATTTTGATTACTAAGTTAATCAAAAAGCGGAAATAAATCGGTTTTGCTTCATTTAAGCCGTAGCCATCATTGAGCTGATTAGTCCAATCATTTGCAAAACTGCAAGTTGTACGAAGTTTATCTTGCACAGTTTCCTTCGTAGATTCCTGATAAAACAAGTTTCTGACATTTTGTAAATCCCTGATTTGCGAAGTAGCGGAAACTTTAGTTTGGCAAATATTTAAGTGAAGTTGTTGTATTAGCTAAAAGAAAAAATAGCAAAGGCTTGACATTGTCATTTTTTTCTATTAGCTTCGTCCAAGCTTTTTGAGCGATTCGCTTTGAAAACGAGTTTTCAGCAAAGTCTCTTTGCAAAGCTTGACGGCAAAAATTACATTATTTGCCATTAAAACAACTCCTTATTATATAGCCAAACTTTTATCGGAACGCTCGGACGGAAATTGCGTACAACGGGAAACGCATTGGCGAAGTGGCGGATAAATTGGACGGAAAGTTCAATTTAGCAGTAACGTAGCCGATGTGTTTCCACAGAAGCTAAATTATTAAAAAAAGCTGAATGTGGAACACATTCGGCGGCTTAATGTGCAGAAACTTTCAATTTTCCCTGAAACCCGCCATTTTGCCAATGCGATGTTAGCCGTAGTTTTTATTTAATTTTTGGTTCTTGTCCTAACAAAGGTTGAAAATATCTCCAATAAATATTTTCAAAATCTTCTAAATATGGTAATATATCTTCATCAAATTGAATATATTTGAACTCTAAATCAATGTCGTCAAATTCATTAAACCATTTTCGTAGTTTTAAAGAAGAAGTTTTTTTGTGACCAATTCCCAAATGTTGTAAAAACCTTCCAAAAAGATTTTTTTCAACTTTTCCTAAATACAATATATTACTATTTAAATCTGCATTTTTATTTTCAATTGTCCACCAGCCAGCTCCAGTTTTCTTGGAACTAACAAATTTCTTGTATAATTTTTCGTTTGATAAATTTGAGTTATTAACTATCTCAAACCAATAAATTGTTGGTTTATTACTGTTGTCTTTTATATTTCTTATTTTTTTAAATTTAGCGACTAAGCTATTTTTAAAGTTTTCACTTTCTTTACGAGGAATTTTATTTGATTTCTCTCTTAAACTTAAAAAATCTGCAAAGTCATTTTCTAAACTCTTTATAAAATCTTTGTTTATTGTAATTGAACTTGTAATTTCAATATTTTCATTATGAAATTTTCTTAAATCCTTGTAAAATAGAATTTTTCTTTCAACGTATTCGTCTATTACTGATTTTTTGAGCATTTTTTGGATAAAATTCTGACTAACGTCAAATTTAGTTATTGATTTTCAATTATTTACGATTTTAA
>CAYUXT010000083.1:0-4681 GCA_964448955.1 uncultured Taibaiella sp.
TTTAAGTTGACTTATCCGCTTTTTAGGAGTCAACCTATTTCAGGACTATACAGTTGCTTTTTTCTTCAAGAAAGTTAGCTCAACAGGCAATCCTAATTCTTTTCTTTTGGCTTTTATATACTCGTTCGGTAAATACGTTACTTTTAAATCAAAAGGCACATTGTCAATGAAGAAATCTACACTTTTAATTTGTCCGACAGTGGGCAAAACAGATGAATGAGATTTGAAAATATGTTCAATTAAAATACTGCTCCAATGGTTATACCAACTATTCAAAACATATCCTTGTACAGCAACATTTATTTCAGTTTCAAACTTTGATAAAAGAATATCATAAGATGGATTTTGAACTTTAATGTATCTACTAACTAAATATTTATCCAATGAATTTTGATAGTCACCTCCCCATTTGAAATTTTGCAACTTGTACAATTCTGATACCAATTGTTCTACATTGATGCTTTGAACTTGAATTTGATTTTTCGCATTAATATATTCATCTAAAATTTTATGCGAATTATCAATATCGTTGCACAATAGTTCAAACAATTCTACAAATTGCTTTCCAATTGCGGTTTCTTTAAGAGTTATATTATTTTGTCCGATAAATTCGGCAATTAATTCTTTACGTGTTATTGATTTAGTTTTTAACCATAAAAGCCCTGTTTTATCTGAACTAAATTCTTCTAATTTCTGAGTTTCGTGTAATTGTTTCCAATAGTTAAAATCTTTCATTTATCACTTCTTCTTTTATGGTTGTTTTTATAATCTTCTTTTTCTTGGGTTTGCATACAAATAAAACTTCGTGGCTTCCTGCAACGCTTCCTTTTCCTCCACGTCCATTTTGATAAGGTTTTGTTTCTACTGAAACATCACGATATTTTGATATAATTTCTTTTAATTCTTCTACGGACGGAAAACTTCTGTCATTATAACTAATCAGCCAGTGTGGAATATCTTGAGAAGACTCAAAAAGTTTTTCAAAAGAAGTAACTACATCTCTTTTTTTATCAAAACCACTAAAACGTTGTGGTTCATATCGTTTGATTCCATTGATAAATTGCTTGTCTTTCCAATATTCGGTATATGTTTCCAATAAGTGATAGAAACTTTGATAATCTGCGTGGCTATCACAATAAGGTGGGTCAAAATACGCTAAATCAACATTTTCTAATTCTGGTAATAAGTCTAAAATATTCTTATTGTAGCTTTTATTTTGTTGTTTATTGTCAAATATCGCACTGTTGTATTTTACTGCTAACTCTTCAAATATTTCTTTCAAAGGTCTTATTAAACTTCTATTTCTTTTTATCCGTTCTGGGTCGCTTGCATATTTTAATGCCTGCGTATGACCGAAATGCCCCATTGTGATTTTTCTTGTCATACTACGATTCATAATTGCAAAAGCAAGAGCTTGTTTTTTATCAGAAGATAATAATCTGATGTTTGCTCTGAAATTGTCTAAAAATTCAGCTTCTTCTTTTTCAAAGAATATATCCGTATAAACATTCTCAATTAGTGTAAAATCACTTTTTGAAACAGAAGGGGCAAATAAAATCTCTATATCTTCTTTTGTTAATTGTTCGTTTCCGTTTTCAATTAAAGCCAATCCTATTTGATGATTGAAATTCAAAAAATCATTAGTAATGGTTTGAAAACCCATTTGTTTCAGTAAGAAAGAAACGGATTGGGAACCTGAAAATGCATCAAGTGCAACATTTGTATTTTCAGGTATAAATTTCTTTATCCAAGCCAAATGCGTATGTTTTGCACCTAAGTATTGAGGTTCAGGAAATTGGTAATTAAAATATGTATATTCTTCAAAAAGCATTAAAATTTCGTTTTTAACAAAGGTATCAAATTTATCTGCTGTAATCAAATTACAGAATTTAGTTAATAAATACCTTTCTAATTTCTGCAAATTCTGCTAAATCAGTTTTTAGTTCTTCAAGTGTTGGTGTATTGTCAATTTCAGTCGGATTACTATGTCCTTTTATATATCCGCAGCTTCTTTCAAATAGTTCGTTTAATTTATCCTTGTGTTGGTTTACTAAATCTCCATTTACCTTTACGAAAGAAGTCAAGGCTACATTTTTTTGATAACGTTTAACTGTTCCTTGAAAAATCTCGTGTTCTACACAAAGTTCAATTGCAGAACGTAAGTAACCGTAACCGTCAGAAGCAATATCACTTTCACTTCTATCTTTGGGTGTGTTATTAATCAAAGGATTAATTTTTGAAATGTAATTTTTCACACTGTTTATTTCTTCCTCTGCTTCTGATATATGTCCTGTTTGTCCAAACTCGTTTCTCGAATTGTAAAATTTATATGCTAAACTTTTGTAAGATGGCTGTTTGCTAAAGTATAATATACTGTTAAAAAGTAACACACTATGTGTGAATATAACAACTTGACGGTCTTCTGAAAGTTTTATTAGTCTTCTTGATACATCATCGATAATATTGTGGTCAAGACTATTTACAGGGTCATCAAAAATTACAGGTGCTTTAGAATTATCAAGTTGTAATTCTGTTAAAAATTCAGCCAATGCTATTGCTTTTTGTTCTCCTTCGCTTAATATGTCTGTAAGTAAATAATTTGAATTTAGTTTTTGTTGAACTTTGGATTGTCCTTTACTTGTGCCAAAATTAAGTTCAATTTGTATTTGGGATTTTCGAAGTGATTTTAATTCTCGATTAAAACTTTCAATGAAGTTCTGTTTAATTAGTTCTTCTCTTGCTTCTGTTGTTTTTCTGCTAATAGCATTAGTTGAAAATGAATTTCTTTTACTTTCAATTTTTGCTATTATTTTAAAGTTATTAATTGCATTTTCGACCTCTTTTACTTTTTCAGATAATAGTTTTCTGTCTTTTAATTCGTTAATGACATAAATTAATGATTTTTCTTTTGGCTCTAAATTAGTCAAGTCGTCTTTTTTCTGTTCTACAACTTTATCAATATTCTCTTTAGTGTCTGATAAAAACTGTAAAATCGTTTTATAGTCTATTGAAAAAGAAGTGTTTTCGTCAATTTTATCTGTTTCAATTATTGTAATCAAGCTTTTTAATTTTTTTGAAAACTCTGTTATCTCTTTCGGTTGTATTGGTTCTTGCTGTTCATTAACACCAAAAGTTTGTTGATGAAATTTGAAATTAATATCTAACGCTTTTATTTTGTCAACCAAAGTTTTTTTACTCTGTTTCAATGTTTTGAGTTCCTCTTGTGTAGTGTCGTTTAATAATGTTCTGTAACTAACAAGCAAAGATTTTGTTTTTTCGTCTTGTATTAATTGATGACAATACACACATACGTCTGTTTGGTTCTCTGGGTAATTAGGTTTATTTAAGATTTTGATATAATCTTCTGCTGATTTTAAAAATGTTTGAAATTCTTTTGTTTCGTAAAATTCAATTCCATTCTTTTCTGCAATATCTTTTATTCCTGTTTGAGATGTTTGTTCAAGTTTGTTGATTTTCTCATTAAACTCTTTTATGCTCTTTAAAGTTTCAAGATTGAAAGACAGCTCAATAGCTTTTATTTTGTTGCTTATTGTGTTCAGTTCCGTAATTTGTGATGAAAGAGTTTTTAATTCATTTTCAAGCAAAGACTTGTTTAACTCTTTTAATTCTTTCTCTTTTAGAGGAATATCATTTTCTTGTTGAGTGGAAAATGAAGCTAATTTGTTCAAATCTTCATTTTTTGATTTGCTATTTAACGAAGTTAAAAATACTTTTTGAGGTGTATCGTTATTTAAGTTTGTTATCCAATCCAGTTTGGTTGAATAAGTTGTAATAGTTGTATTTAGTATGTTTGTAAGCTCGTTTAATTACGTTAGTAACGAGGTTAAATAAGTGAAATCCTATTGGTGAAACAATTAAATTTCTTCCGTCACTTAATGATATTTGAACGCAATTATTATTAAAAACTGATATTGATTGTAAGTCCGAGTTTGAATTATTTCCATTCCAATCAAATGTTTTTTCGGTATCGTCTTCGCTGTATGTTATTTTTGCCGTTTGAGGAATTTCTGTGCTGTATATATTTGAGAATATTCGATTATTTGTTTCGTAACTAAATCCAAGAGATTTTAGAATTCGTCCGTATCCAGTTTTACCAGTTCCATTTTCTCCATACACAACGGTTAGGTTTGGACTGAAATTTATAATTTGATTTTCAGCAAGTTTATTTACTCCTTTAACTTCAGCAAGTGATTTTAATTTGATACTTTTAGAATGAGTGGTATATGTAGGTTTGATTATATTTAACTCGGGTAAATTATCTTTTAAACCAAGTGGTTGTAAAAAGTAATCAAAAATGTTTTGACGTTCATTTTGAGATAATGCCGTTTCTGTTGCTACAACTTTGCTCAAAAGCAATTTACTCCATTCTCCGTTACTTTCTGCCCATTCCCACAAAAAGTCAATTAGTTCTTTCTTTGTTCCTGTTGTTGATATCATAGAATCAGAGTTTTATTTTTGCACTTAGTTTGTTTTAGAATGAGGCATAACGGTTTCGGGCTTGGCGAAGGTGGCGATTTTCACCACAAATGTTGATGCGGAGAACCAAACTTTGATTAACCACAAATGTGTCTGCGGAGCACCGAACCGCCACTTTTGCCAAACCCGTCCTATGTTTGCAAAACCTTAATTTTATCTTTAAATAATTCATTATAATTAATAC
>CAYUXT010000084.1:0-4515 GCA_964448955.1 uncultured Taibaiella sp.
GATTAGAAAAACTTTTTGCTTAATCCCCAGAAAAATAATGTGAGCCCTATTTTGCTTTCCCACTTACTTAGCCATTTGGTAATAGAGCGGTCGCTGAGTGGCTTAAATTCTGCCGGGTTGTAATTTTCGCCAGTGTCTGCGTTAATAACTTCCAACACACCGTCCATAAATGCCTGGTACCTGCGAGAAACCATCAGTTTGTTTGGCTTGGTTCCGGCTTTGGCAAATATGCTGTCTAATAGAGCCGAAATCTTATCGTTTACCACTTTGGCATTTTCGTTTTGCAATTTACCGGAGATAAGACTTACGTAGTCGAACTCGTATTTTTCGCCCTCGTACTCCATAGCGTTAAAGAACTTATCGTACACTATTCTAAACTGCCTATCCGAAGGCGGTAGGGTGTGCTCTATCTTGTATTTTGTTTTGAGCACTTTTTGGAATAGCTGTGCTTCTTTTGCCATAAATTCGTATAGCTTTTTAGCTTTCTTATTGGTACTAATATGCTCCTCCTTATATCTGTGTACGGCTTGCAGTACACTTGCATTAACAATGTAATCTTCTTTGTGCTTGTCGCTTAGATAGGTAAGGTTTTCAAATTGGTAATTATTGTAAAACCTCCGTGCTGTAGCATCTCCTACATACCATTTTTCCATCGGGTGGGTGCATTTTCTCGGGTCGCCTAAATCCTCCTTTATTTCACGTGGTAGTGTGTCGAAGTCTATTAATACACGATTACCCTTGCCCAATCCCTTTTGTAGTCTTTTTATTCCATAGTCAAAATCGGCAGTACGTGCAATTTTTTTATGCAAGGCATCGTACGAAGGAAACCATCTCGGTACTAATTCTTCTACCGGCACACCTACTTTATTTATATCTTTTTCCCAAATTATCGGCATAATATTGTGTAATTTGTAAAATTTGCGCCCGGCAAGGGCTCGAACGTTGCAGCTTGCCTATCGGGCTATTGCTTATATTTGCATTTTTCTAACCCCTTAAAAAAACATATAAGCAAAATGAATTAAGTTTCTTTTAGTGCCTTAGGCAATGCTATACTTGCCAAAGCAATGGTTAAATCGTTAGTTGATACTATACTTCCAAAAGAATTGGCTGACGAGTATCAAGAAAATCTCCATGCGAACCTGAAAAGGTTTTTTGAAGAAGAGTTTACTGCTCTTGGATTACCCCAAGAGAGTCGAGAGTCCTTGCTAAAGTCTTTTTCATCATCTCTTGAGCTTCTTCGGAAGAATGTAAACAAGAGTGATTCTTAGCCTCAATTCCATCGAGCCAGTCTATAAATTTTTTTAACCCGGAACCCGATTTTATTTTTGGTGTTCCGGCTTCTTCATATACCAACTCTCCGTCCACATATATTTGGTAATCTACCTTATTTACCTTTCTAACTTTAGTAGCCTTCAGAAGCTCACTATATATCTTCTCTGTTATTGTTATATTACTAACTGATACTGTTTCCATATTTCTATTTTTAAGAAAGTACTTGTTTTACTTCGGCGTATTTTTTGTTGTATGCTTTTTTTATTGCTTCGGCGTTTTCGCCTTTTCGGTCGCCGTTTATCGCTTTGCGTACGGTGTCGGGCTCTACTCCAAATTCTCGTGCCAAAAATTTTACCACCTCTGCACGTTTGGCATCATATCTCCTTTTTGTACCTTTGCTCATTTGTGTTATTTGTATTGTGAAATAATACAGCAAAGAAATAGCCTATTGGCTAATTATCCAAATATTTTTTAACCTTTTTTCTAAATAATTTATGAAGGCTATTCAAAGAGTATTGAAAATACTTGATTATCAAGGACTTAATAACAGTTCTTTTGAGAAGAAAATTTCCGTATCAAATGGCTATATAGCTAAACAAATGAACAGAAATGCCGATTTAGGAGAAGGTGTTTTATTAAAAATATTAGAAAATAGTCCAGAAATAAATCCCGAATGGTTGCTTACTGGCAATGGCTCTATGCTAAAGACAGGTGGCAACAATAGTGCTAATCCCTTAGGGTTAAAGCAATCTCCGGCATCTAAAGGCATTCCATTACTGCCATTAGATGCCTTTGCCGGAATTGGCGCAGAGTTGTTAGATGGCTATAATTTCGATGCCATAGAAGAACGCTACGATGTACCTCTGTTCCGGGGAGTGCATATAGACTTTATGGTTCCGGTAAAGGGCTCCTCAATGTATCCCAAATACAATAGTGGCGATGTAGTAGCGTGCAGATTTGTAAAAGAGATACTTTTTATACAGTGGAATAAAACGTATGTATTAGATACTACCACTCAAGGGACCATTATTAAGCGTTTAAAGAAAAGTACTAAAGAAAATCACATTGTTTGCAAATCTGACAATAAAGACTACGATGAGTTCGAACTTCCTCTTTCCGATGTACGCAATATTGCATTAGTTGTGGGTGTAATTCGGTTAGAATAATGCACGAAATCGCACATTTATTTCCCAAAAACTATACCTTTTGCATTATTATTTAAAATATACTTTCACAACTCATTGGTTTTCAATAGCAGTACAAATTACATATTACAAATAATAAATTCAATAAGGGGGTATATTCTCGCATATTTTTGGCAAAAAACGCCAAAAAACGCACTTTTTTTAAGCCCAACCCCTATTCCAAAAACTTCTTTTTGTCCATCTAAGTGTCCACCTAAGTGTCCATCTAAGTTGTAAAAATGGCACTTTTAAAGGGGTTTTCAATTCGGTTTAAAGCATAAAAAAACAGCCCGTTTTTGGGCTGTCTGTATAATTTCTCAATATGTATAAATAGGCTAAAATAGCGTAAATATGGGCGTTTTAGGGCTTGTTTCGGGTGTGTAATATCGGTTAAAGGCTCTAAATGTCGGTTTGGGTAGGTTATAATATCGCTCAAATATCGGTAAATGTCGGTTCTTGCGGTTTCGTTTTTCGTGCACAATGTTAATAAAATCGGCTGTAACCTGCGCCAACAGTGCATTTTTAGCACTTTTTATATATACTTATATTTTGTGGTTTGGTTTTACCCCCCTTACGACCGTTCGAAAGACGACCGACCGACCAAAATTTAAACCTAAAACCAAAGACAAACCATTTTGACAGGTGTCCAAAAACATACAGACCATATTGCAACTGGACAGTTAGTAAGCCGACACTCTAACCGACCCTATGTTTTTTATTTTTTTCCCCAACGCACTTTTTTAAAAGCAATTTTAGTCAGCCGCACAAGTGGCACATTTGGTTTTGCCCCGACACACAAAACCAACGCTTCGCAAAACCAAAAGAGCCACTTTTTAGCCACCGTAAAACAAACAACTATTTATGTCAGATAAAGGAAGTGTATTTCAAAAAGGAGGTGGAGGGACAAACTTTGAACAACTGGTTCAAACAGCATTTCTCACAACGCTTATCATTCGTGGCAATGTTCCTTGTATTGCTTCAGGTGAACTATTAGAAGTTGCCCTGCAAGTAACCAACAGAGGCTATGAAACTGATGATTTTTTGGCTATTGCAAAATCACCAATTGGAGAGCATCGTTTATTAATTCAAGTAAAACACGACATATCATTTACTATTGAGAATGAAAAGTTCAAAGAAGTAATTAGTGCCTTTTGGAAAGATTATAGTAATACCTCAATTTTTGACAAGACAAGAGATAAACTTATAGTTGTTAAAAATGGTTTGACGAAAGACGAAAGAAATCATCTTAAATCTCTGTTTAATTGGGCAATAAACCACGCAACAGAAAAAGATTTTCTTTCAGAAGTAAACAGAATTAAGGCAAAAAAAGAGCGATTAGATGTTTTTCGTGTCTTATTAAAGGAAGCGAACAATAATACAGATTTGACGGACAAAGAACTATGGGAATTTCTAAAGTGTGTTGATGTTTTGGAATACGATTTGCTAAACGAAGGCAGTATTGACAGAAATTACTTCCTTAATCTGATTAAGCTAAGTAAAAGCAAAGAATCAACAGCAACTGAAAAAGAAATTTGGGATAGTGTTTTCGCTTATGTTGCAACTCTTAATCCAAACGGAGGAAGTGCAACACTTGAAAGCATTAAAGACAAAGATTTCTTTCAACATTTTGACAACGCACAATTAAGTCCATACTTCAAAGCTGTTGAAAAACTTAAATCGGACAGCAAAGAAATTTTACGACCGATAAAAACCTCAATTGGAAAAGGCGAAAATGAATTTAAATTACCGAGAACCGAAGCAAGAGAAAAAATATTGCAAGCGATAAGCGGTTCTCAATTTACGATTGTAACAGGTAAACCAGGTGTTGGTAAATCAGCCGAAATAAAAGAGATTATTCAAACGAATTTTCCCAATGCGAGTGTATTTGTTTTCAGAGCAGACCAATTTAATGAATCTACACTTGCAAATGTTTTTTCAAGTCAAGGCGTGAACGAAACAATACAAGATATTTTCTCTTGTATTTCGCTCATTCCGGAAAAAATTATTTTCATTGATAGTTTGGAAAAATTATTGGAAGCAGACCCCGAATGTGCTTTCA
>CAYUXT010000085.1:0-4504 GCA_964448955.1 uncultured Taibaiella sp.
GGCTCCAATAGCATTTACTCTTCCTCTTGCATGCCAATCTTTACTTGCATAACACGTAAGAATAGGCAATACGCAAAAAGTAATCACCACTACCGGTTACAACTCGGCAGGTAATGCAATCACTGTACGCAAATGCTCAAAACCCACCGACAAGCTCCGACAATTGTACGACATCCTCAAACTCCCAGCACGACCATTTACTAAAAGGAAATCAGAAAAATCCGTAGTACACAAACCGCCACTCAAAAAATTACAAAGCCCCAATCTAAGCAATTTTAGGTGATTGTAATGCGCAATGTGGGCTAAATCCTATTGAAAAGAAATGGGCACAAGCAAAAAGTATTAGACGAAAATTTAATTATACCCCAGAAGAACTATTTTTATCCTCACTTTTATGACGTTTTATTTTGACTTAACTATATTTTGATGATTTCTACAAATTTAAGCAAATATTTAAGTTGTGAAAGAGGTGAGATTGCTTTTATCATTACTATATGGTAATTATAGCATTTTTCAACTTATATCTTCTAATTTATTTGGTATAACTTTGTCTTTATGGACAAACACCTTACGCTCACTGCACTTACCGAAGCCGTAAGCGATGCCGTACACTTTTATTTTGAAGATAAAATCTTAAAAATTAAGGCGGAGATTACCGATGTAAAAAAGTATCCGCAAAAGCGTTGGTGCTTTTTGAAATTTGTAGAAAAAGCAGGAGAAAATATTATTGCCGAAATGCGCGGTGTAGTGTGGAATAACGGATATGCTGCCATTCAAAAGTTAGAACAAGCAACAGGACAAAAATTTGAATCGGGTATAGAAATTATTTGCGATGTGCAAGTAAAGTACCACAGCAAATTTGGACTGAGCCTCGAAATTTGCGATATTGATGTGTCGCATACCATTGGTAGCTTGGAGATAGAAAGACAAAAAACCATAAATCGTTTGCTTGCAGAATTTCCTCAATGGATACGGGAAATCGACGGAGAGTTTTTTACATTTAACAACAATATTACGCTACCAACTGTTGTTCAAAGGTTAGCATTAATAACAGCTCCCGACTCCGATGGACAAAGAGATTTTTTGAATGAAATGCATCACAATCCCTATGGTTATAAATTCCGTACAGACCAATATCTATGTACCATACAAGGCGATACTGCGGCAGCATTAATTGTAGAACAATTTCAGAAAATTAAAAAAAGCAAAACGCATTATGACGCGATAGTACTTATTCGTGGTGGTGGCTCTGCAACGGACTTTAAGCCTTTTGATTCTTTTGAAGTAGCAAAAACTATTGCATCGTTTACCGTACCGGTACTTACCGGCATCGGGCACGATAGAAACACAAGTATAGCAGACCTTATGGCACGACAATTTAAAACACCCACTAAGGTGGCTACTTTTATAGTGGAGCAAGCATTATTTTTTGAAAGCAAAACAGAAGAGTTGATGATGAAAATGCATAATGCGGTAAAACTTTATTTCAGTTCGGTAAGACAACAATTACAATACATCAGTAAGACAATAGAGCTCTCAGACCCTTCTAATATTCTAAAAAAAGGATTTGCAATGATTGCGCATCAAGGCAAAATAATAAGCAATACAGAAACTTTATCAGCAGGAGAAAACATACAAACCATCTTATACAAATCAACAATTACCAGCACCATTAATAAAATAGATAATAATGAATAATGTAGCCAATATAACCTTCGATGAATTGTATAGCAGATTAAAACAATTGGTTTCGGAAATAGAAAATGAAGACATTGCTTTAGAAAGCCTTACAGAAAAAATAAACGAAGCAAGAGCATTGGCAAAACAATGCGAGCAAAAGTTAAGGACAACAGAAGACGGTCTTGATACGTCCGTAATGGAGTAGTACTATTAGTATTTGTAATACCAATATGAAGAATACATTAGCCCATCTAAGAAGTACTCACTGAAACAATTAAGAAAATTTCAAAACAATGAAGCACTATGCTTGTTCTTTTTCGATTTTTCTTCTTCAATAACTTCTTGCATAGTATGGATTATACAAATATTTTTACCATTTCAAAATCAAAAAAAACAATGCACATCTTTAGCCTAATTTTGTCTCTTTCTAAAATAGGTTTACTGTTTTTTTCGATATAAACACCTAATTGGATACTATGTGTTTATAGTTATCGCAAAGGGTGCAATGTTTTTCTACATAGTGCTTTTACAGGACTTGCTTAACAACTATAAAAGCTTGCAAATAAAATAATTATAATGCCTTTAATGATTACACAACGTGTTACAATGAATTACACAAAGATTCACCAAGCTATAATACTCTGTGTAATCTTAGTGTTGCTTTGTGTTACAAAAAAATGAAATAATGAGATTGCGTTATTAAGCAAGCACTAATTGGTATTAGTTTTATGTATTCTAATAAAAAAAACAGACCGCCTTAAACAAGACAGTCTGTATCACCAAAATTTAGCGTTATTATGCTTTCTTTCTACCTTTTAATGGTCAATTTAAATCCTTGCTCGCTCCATTTTCTAACATCACATTAATAAAGTAATTACCGCTTGCAAGTCCTCTTACATCTACCTGATTGGCTAATGCAGCTACATTGCTTTGTATGCTGATTGCTTGTCCGGTAACAGAGTAGATAGTAATCTTGTTTATTGTTACATTACCGCTTTTAATATTTACTAAATCTGTTGCCGGATTAGGATAAATATTAATGTCGTTGTTTGTGTTACAATTGGTTTCTACTGTTTTGATTGCAGTATATTCGGCAAAGCCGTCGTAATCGTTCATTTTAAGGCGGTAGTAGCCTCTCTTGTCGGATTGTGGTGCTTTATACAGATATGTACCATTTACACCTCCGCCATTGATTTTAGCTATTGTTTTAAAGTCTGTACCATTAGTAGAATACTCTACATCGTAATGGCTAAAATTTTGCTCCAATGTAGATTTCCACTCTAATACTACATCGCAATTTTCAGCTTTTGTATTAAAGTATTCGATTTTTACAGGTAATGGGGTAATGGGGTCACTTGTTTTGGTAAAGAAACTTGTATTAGCGGCACTCGTTGCCGGTAGTGTATAGCTGCTACGTGTATGTATTCCTGCACTTACAAAATCTACTCCTAATGCTTGTGCCATCCAAGTGCCTGTACCTTGGTATTGGGTAATAAAAGCATCTATATCTGTATATGCAGCACCATTGGTGCTCACATTGTGTTGCAGTGTAATTGTAGCCGGAGTAGATACCGCACCAAATATATGCCAAGCTCTATTCATACCTTCAGATGCAGTATTTACAGTTGCTGCAGATTCGGTATAGTTTTTAACTTGTACATTAATGTTAGTAGCCGTAGTTGGATCCACTATGGCAGGTGTATAATCTGCTGTAGCCCTACCTACCGGAAATACAAAAGAGTTGTTTAAATCCTCTTTTACCAGATGTCCGGTACCGTTGGTTACTACGTATCTGCTTGCTCCTGCTCCGCTAAAGGTAGCATCGTTATCTTTTACCAAATTTTGGTCTACTAAGAAGATATGTCCGTTGGTTAGAGTGGTTGTATTGGTAACCCTGGTGTCGGCACCCGCCAGAGACAACCCTGCTGCATTATTTACAGAAAGGTTGAGCAAAGATGGCTATGCGCCGGTACTATATCCTCCATTGAGGGTTTGCTGACCAAGATTGCCATAATTAGGATTAGGCTGTTAAAAGATAATATTGCCCGTACCTACTTGCGTAGCGGCTGCAGAATAAAATTCGGCATCTTCGTTTATTATCATTTCTTCGCCATAAAAACGGACAACGGAAGCGTTTTCCATATAGGTTCTGGCATCTTCGCCAAACTCTACATCGCCATACCATTGCGCTAAATCTGCAGACCCTATATAGATGCCTCCACCTACAAACAGAGGGTCTTGTGCACGCAATAGCAAAACACTATAGTTAAATCAAAATATTTTGTCATATTTTTTGTGTCTTTGCATATGGCATATTCATTAGATTTTCGCAAACAGGTATTTAAAGTTAAACAGAAAGAAAACTTGACCTTTCAAGAGTTAAGTGATCGCTTTGATATTCCCATCAGAACATTATTTCGTTGGCAAAAGCGTATTGAGCCCAAGAGCAAGCGTGATAAACCTGCAACAAAAATAGATATGGATGCTTTAGACGAAGATGTAAAACAGCATCCTGATAGTTATCAATACGAAAGAGCGAAAAAGTTTGGAGTTAGCCAAAGCACTATATTTTACGCATTACAGCGATTAAAAATCAGTCTTAAAAAAAACTCTATTTCATCCTAAAGCAGACAATTGATCCAGACTTATTTTTCGTTGGAGGCTATTTCAGTATCAATTTATCGAAAAACGCCCTATCGTTTATCTTGATGAAAGCGGTTTTGCACTTGATGCTCCAAGAAATAATGGTTACAGCAGAAAAGGAGATAAGTGTTATGCAAGTAAAGATTGGCATGCAAGAGGAAGAGTAAATGCTATTGGAGCC
>CAYUXT010000086.1:0-4215 GCA_964448955.1 uncultured Taibaiella sp.
ATTTTCATTGATAGTTTGGAAAAATTATTGGAAGCAGACCCCGAATGTGCTTTCAAACAATTATTGGCGTTGCTTAAAGAACACCCCGAAATCAAAATTATTGCTTCATCACGAAAATATGCGATTGACTTAATCACATTAAAATTCGGTATTGATAAAAACGACACTTGCATAATTGATATTCCAACACTTAATGAAGAAGAATTAATACTTGTATCTGAAAAATTTCCAGAGTTAAGTAGTGTTCTGAAAAATGACAAAGTCAAAAAGTTACTTCAAAGCCCGAAATATCTTGACTTTTCAATATTAGCAATTGGTAAAACAAACGATGATTATGCGAATGTTTCAATAACTGAATTTAAAGATAAGCTTTGGAATTCATTAGTTGTAGATTCAACAAATACTAAAAACGGACTGCCAATTAAGCGAGAAGAAGCGTTTAAGGAAATTGCCGTAAAGAGAGCAAAAGAGATGAAACTCTTTACTAAACCCGATAAATCTGATGCGGAAGCAATTGTTTGTTTAGAAAATGACGAAATAGTATTTCAGGAAAACAACAATAGAAAGTATGCACCTACTCACGATATTTTAGAAGATTGGGCTTTAGTAAAATATGTTTCCTCTATATTGGAAGATTTTCCTAAACCAAAAGATTTGTTCGATAACTTGGGTAACGAACCCGCAATCAGACGAGCATTTCGCCTATGGGTAGAAGATTATTTAATTGATAACAGCAGCAAAATAAATGAGTTAATTAAGGCTACAGTTTCTGACCAAACGATTGAAAAATATTGGGCTGATGAATTATTAGTTGCTGTTTTTAAATCTGAAAACAGTAATTCCTTTTTTACCGCTTTTGAGAAAGAACTTCTTGCAGACAATGCTGTTTTCTTCAGCAGATGTTTGCATATCATAAAAACTTGTTGCAAAGAAAGCGACCAAAAATCTAATAGTAGCAATTTACTTTTACCAATTGGTTCGGGTTGGAAAGAAGCATTGTTTTTTATTCAAAAGCACATTACACAATTAGAAACAATAAAACTTTCAATACTGAATTTTCTTGCCGATTGGTATTACCGATTACTTGTTCAATACAACAAAATTGAAAACTCAGAATTAGAAGCGGCAAAGTCAATTGTCCTGACCTATTTGAGAGAGATTGAGGAAGAAAAAGAATTTTGGCAAGAAGAAAACGCCAAAAACAAATCATCAAACCTGATTACAATTTTGTTTGACTTGGCTTCAATTTCAAAAGAAGAAATTAAAGAACTTATTGCAAGAGCATTCGCCTATAAAGAAAGTCGTGATTCTTGGAAACTAAATTCTTTTTACGAAAACGTAATTGAAAGTTGTCTTTCAGGTATAGGAAATCAACGTTTAATAAAGGAATTGCCCGAATTAATTGTTGAAACAGCTTGGAAAAACTGGAAACACGTTCCACCAAAAGAAACTGATTTTCCCAATGATAGATTTGGAATTATAGCAAGACATTCGTTGAGAGATGAAGAGTGTTGGGGAATCAGAGATAAACATTCATTTTTCCCATCAGGAATTTACAAAACACCTTTTTACAATTTATTGTGGGCTCATCCAATAGTTGGATTAAAATTCATTGTTGATTTCATCAACTATTCTGTTGAATTTTATGTAAATGCTACTTGTGAATACAAACACAAAATCTCACAAGTAGAAATTGAATTGAATGACGGAACAGTAGTAAAACTATATGCTGCGTGGGAATTGTGGGCTGCTTACAGAGGTTCAAGTGTGACAAATTATGCTTTGGAATCATTGCTAATGAGTCTTGAAAAGTTTCTATTAGAAACTGCAAGACGAAAGTCCGAAGTAAGCAAAGAAAACCTAAAGTATGTGTTTAATTATGTTCTCAAAAATAGCAATAATGTCGCCCCATTATCTGTTTTGACAAGCGTTGCAATTGCATTTCCCGAAGAAGTTGAAGAAGCAATGTTGCCGCTTTTATCTGTCCGAGAATTTTATGATTGGGATTTAAGCCGAGCACTACAAGAACATTCAGTGCTTGCTCCAATGGATAATCGTATTGCATTTGCACAAAAAGAGCGTTGGGAATCAAATCAACTTCCTCATAGGAAAAAATATCAAAGGGGTTTGAGAGATTTTGTTTTGGACTACCAATTTAATGTAAGAAAATTAAACAAAGAAATTCACCAAAGAATTGACAAACTTAAAGTTCAATACAAGGGCGATGATGTTATATGGAAAAAGAATTTAATTGAAATTGATATTAGAAACCATAAAGTCGGAGAATATGATGAAAAACTTGGTGGTTTTCCAATTCAACCTAAATACGATGATGAAGCTATCAAGTTTATTGAATCTAATAAAGAAAGTTTTGAATCAGATACCAAGTCTATGAATTATTCAGGACAACTTTCAAAAACATATGAAAAGAAAGAAATTATAGATTTTTCATCTTGGTTGTCTTGCTATGAACAATATTCTTCATCAAAAGTATTAAACATTCTTTATGATAGACCAATTACATTGGCGGTATTGGGGCTGAGAGATTTCTCAACAAACTTAAATGAAGAACAAAAAACAAAGTGCTTAGAAATAATTGCAGAGGCGATTACTTCTATTCTTCAAGATACGTTTAGGAGAGATTACAGTCTTAATATGAGTATCAACATAATGGAAAAGGAAATCGCTTTGTCCTCTTTCCACCTACTTATGCAAAATGTAGATAGCGAAGAAGATAAAAACGGAATAATAGCAACAATGATTTATATGCTATTCGCACCGTTTCACGACCACGAAATTGATAAAATCATACAATACGTTAGGGAAGTGTTTTTCAAACAATTTCCTGATGAAGCAAAAAGAGTTTGGCTTGGGCTTATCAAGTATTCAAACTACAAGAAAGCTAAACCTATAAATTTCGGATACCAAAATGAAGACGAATTAGACGAAGCTGAAAAGAAAGAAGAAAAGTTTGTTCAAGATATTTCAGTTGACAAAAACTTAAAATTAGACCTCACAGAAATAAATTTGGAAAAAAGCGAAGGATATTTATTAGCTAGAGCTTTTGTAATCACTCCTTACGATACAGCAGATAAAGATTTTACAGATTTCATAAACCACATATTGCCGATAGTTCTTGGCGATTTAACCAAAGAAGAAGATTATTCATATAACAGAAGCAGAGAAGCAGAAGCACGCCAATTTCATCACGAATCAATTTCTGACATTGAACAATATCTTGCCAATTTATTTTTAGAGGCAAATTTTGATTTTTCAAAATCTGTTTTGACTACAATGGTTAATTCATTAGCAGGAAATACGCAAAGACAGAGATTTGGGAGAGACGCCTTGTTTGATTTCGTCAATACTACTTTGGATTACTTTGTGTTGAAGCTATACGATAACGGCAATTTGAAAATAGACCAAACGAAATACACGCAACAACAGACAAACTTTTGGAATCTATGGGAAGTTCTTTTTGATTTAATACCAAATGACGGAACTCACCCACTAATCAAAAAGCTTTTGTTAGACATCAGATATTTACTTTGGGACTATCAAGGCAATCCGAATGAAAATAATTGGAATTGTTTAAGTGGTAAGAAAAACTTCTACAAAAAAATATTTCTTGAAAAAGGAAAAAACAATTCTACTTCTGCAATTAACGTGTTTTCAACAGTTGGAGAGAAAGAGTTTCTGCCAGACGGAATAAGTTGGTTGGTAGAAGTATTTAAATCCGATGTTATTACTTCATTGGCTTTGACAACAAGTTCGGCAGAAAGAATGATAAAACGACTTTTCTATAATCACATTTCAAAAATCAAAAATGACAAAATGCTAATTGACGACTATGTTTGGATTTTAAACCGAATGGTAGATTTAGGTTCGTCTGAAGCATATTTGTTTAGAGAAAACGTAATCACATATAAAAGCAATACATAATATCCAATTCATTTTGCAAGCACAATTAAAAACCGCACAATCCAACACACGACCAAAGTTTTTAATAGAGCTTGCAAAGCCGACCCCAAAAAATGTTTAAAAAAATTTCCAGCCCTTCAAAAAAAATAAAAAACGCAATGCTCAGCCGACACTCAATGACACATAAACTCAATATTGAAAATGGTTTACAAGAACGGTGGACAAGAACCACTGGCTATAACAGGCGTTTGGCTCAATGGCGGGTGACGTGGTTAATTGAACATTCTACCACGC
>CAYUXT010000087.1:0-3125 GCA_964448955.1 uncultured Taibaiella sp.
ATTAAACAGTTAACAAATTTCTCTATTCAATATACTTGATAGCGGTTTATTATAATAAAACTACCGACACGCGTAACTGTTTTTTTTGATTAATTTTGAACCCTAAAAAAATTTGCCGCGAAATAGCATTAATTTTTAAATAATCATTACATTATTATGTAACAAAAAAACTGTTTTGACTATTTAAAAACACCTATAATTTTACGATGCTCGGCACATTATTTTCTTAGAATTTTCTTATTAAATTTATATAATGGAATACAATTTTGGTTCGATAGAAGAACACTGGAAAAAATTTTGGAAAGAAAACAATATTTATAAGGTATGCAACGATAGCAATCAACCTAAATTTTATGTACTCGATATGTTTCCCTATCCGAGTGGTGCAGGGCTACACGTAGGGCATCCGTTGGGTTATATAGCATCAGATATTTTTGCCCGATACAAAAAACAAAAAGGATTTAATGTACTCCACCCTATGGGTTTCGATGCCTTTGGGTTGCCGGCAGAACAATATGCTTTAGAAACAGGGCAACACCCCGCTGTTACTACCGAAAAAAACATAGCTCGATACAAAGAGCAATTAGATAATATTGGCTTTAACTACGATTGGAGCAGAGAAGTAAATACAAGCAAACCTAATTACTATAAATGGACACAATGGATTTTCTTGCAACTTTTTCAATCGTGGTTTAACCGCAAAGAGAACAAAGCACAAAGTATAGCATCGTTAATCTCCATTTTTGAAAAAGAAGGAAATGTAGATTACGCTGCACCGGGCAATGAGCATTTGCATTTTACCGCAGAAGCTTGGCATACATTTTCCGAAGTAGAAAAAAGAAAGGCACTGATGCAATACAGGCTTGCTTACCTCGACTATGCAGAAGTGTGGTGGTGCGAGGCTTTGGGTACTGTATTAGCAAACGACGAAGTGGTAAATGGCGTTAGCGAAAGAGGCGGACATCCTGTAGAAAGAAAAAAAATGCGTCAATGGTTTTTGCGTATTACGGAATATGCCGACCGACTTTTAGACAGCCTAAACCACCTCGATTGGACTGATGCAATGAAAGAAATGCAACGCAACTGGATAGGGAAGAGTGAGGGAGCGGAATTGAAATTCAAAGTTCAAAATTTTGCTTCGCAAGAGAATAGTTCAAAATTCAAAATTGACGTTTTTACCACCCGTCCCGATACTATATTTGGTGTGGACTTTATCGTGTTGGCACCGGAGCACGAATTGGTAGATGCCATAAGTACAGCATCGCAAAAAGAGGCAGTAGAGCAATATAAGGCTTATGTAAAAAGCCGCAGTGAGCGAGAGCGTATGGCAGAGAAAAAAATTACCGGTTGCTTTACCGGAGCATATACCATACATCCATTTAGCGGCAAAGAAATTCCGGTATGGATTTCGGAGTATGTATTAGCAGGATATGGTACCGGAGCTATTATGGCAGTACCGGCAGGCGATGATAGAGACCACGCTTTCGCAAAACATTTTAATATACCCATTACCAATATTTTTGGCGAACAGTACAATGGTGAGCAAGCCTTTTCGAGCAAAGAAGGCACAATACACAACAGTGATTTTATTAGTGGAAAAACGATAAAAGAAGCTGCCAAAATAATTTTAGACAAATTAGAAGAAGAAGGCATTGGCACTAAAAAAATAAATTACAAACTCCGCGATGCAGGATTTAGCCGTCAGAGATATTGGGGCGAGCCATTTCCGATTGTGTATAAAGACGATATTCCATATACTATTGATGAGCAAGAAATAGATTTGCCGGAAGATTTAAAGCAATTGCCCTTAACGCTGCCCAATGTGGAGAGTTATAAGCCCGGTCCCGAAGGAGAAGGTCCATTGGCAAACATTGAAGACTTTGTATCAATAAAAAACAATAAAGGAGAACTCCTCAAGCGCGAAACCAATACTATGCCCGGATATGCAGGGAGCAGTTGGTATTTCTTACGATATATGGATGCCGCAAACGAAAATGAGTTTGCAGGAAGAAGTGCTACCGATTATTGGAAACAAGTAGATTTGTATGTAGGAGGTACGGAGCACGCAGTGGGGCATTTACTGTATAGCAGACTATGGACGAAGGTATTATACGATTTAGGTTATATTGCTTTTGATGAGCCATTTAAAAAAATGTTGAATCAAGGAATGATTGGGGGCAATTCGAGATTGGTTTATAGAGTAAGCGGCACCAATAAATTTGTTTCAGTAGGCTTAATAAATGATTATCCAACAGATGCTATACACGTAGATGTAAATATTGTTGACGGTGTAGAGTTAGATATAGACAAATTTAAACAATGGCGCGAAGAATATGCCAATGCGGAATTTGTTTTAGAAAATGGTAAATATATCTGCGGTACACTTTTAGAAAAAATGAGTAAACGATATTACAATGTCGTTAATCCAGATGATATTGTAGCGCAATATGGAGCCGATACTTTCCGTATGTACGAAATGTTTTTGGGTCCGGTAGAGGTAAGCAAACCTTGGGACACAAAAGGTATAGAAGGCGTTCATCGTTTTCTGAAAAAAATGTGGCGTTTGTATTTTCACGAACAAAACGGCTGGCAAGTAACAGACGATACGCCAACAGATGCCGAATTAAAAGTATTGCACAAAACCATCAAAAAAATAGAAGAAGACACAGAACGCTTTGCATTCAATACAGCGGTGAGCCAGTTTATGATTTGTGTAAATGAATTAACAGATTTGAAATGCTATAAAAAAGCAGTTTTGGAACCATTGGTAAGATTAATTACACCTTATGCGCCACATATTGCAGAAGATTTGTGGCATAACTTAGGTAATGAAGATAGTGTAATTGTTGCGCCATTTCCACAATGGGAAGAAAGGTATGTTACCGAAAACAGTAAAGTATATCCTGTGGCAATCAATGGTAAAACAAGAACAGAATTAGAGTTTGCTTTAGATGCAGACCCTAAGCAAATCGAAGCAACTGTTTTGGCTAATGAAATAGTACAAAAATGGTTAGAAGGCAAAGCACCTAAAAAAGTAATCTTCGTAAAAGGCAGAATGATAAATGTGGTAATGTAATACCAAAGTGAATTACAATAAAGACCAATAATTTCCTAAAAAGATATAT
>CAYUXT010000088.1:0-3012 GCA_964448955.1 uncultured Taibaiella sp.
TTAATTTGAGTTACAAAAACTTTCTCTTTTTTTATATCGTTTAGGACGCTATTGGATTTGAAACAATAATTTGTTTATAAAAAGAACCTAATTTTTGATTTGGGTTAAGATAACACGATTTCTTTTTTTAGAAAAATTGGCTTATTCTTTTTTTGGAGCTATTCGGTATTAATTAAATTTATTAAGATAATTAATATTTTGAGCTAATTTACATTTCCCTTTCACCTTACCCCTTACCTCTCTCCAAAGGAGAGGGGAATTTCCCTACAATTTACCATCATCTTATTGCAACAAAGCATTTTTAGAATAACAAAATCAAGTTTTAAAATATAGTTCATTTAGATTGCATAGCTCCTAAAAAAAGAATTAACCGAAAAATTACGACAATAGCCTTATTTTCGCAATTCTAATTTTAATTTATACAATACAGAATGGCTTTACTTTCTATCAGAAATCTCCAAAAAAATTATGCAACCCAAAAAGCGGTAGATGATATAAGTTTTGATATTCCCGAAGGGTGTATTTTTGGATTACTTGGTCCTAATGGTGCCGGCAAAAGCACTTTATTAAGAATGATAACCGGAATTTTTCATCAAGATTCGGGCGAAATACTGTTTAACGGACAAGAATTTGACCAAATGAAACACGCTTCTCTTATGGGTTATATGCCCGAAGAAAGAGGTTTGTACAAAAAAATGAAAATTGGAGAACAAGCTATTTATTTGGCTCGATTAAAAGGATTGTCTAAAAAAGATGCGGAACTACAAACCAAAGATTGGTTTAGAAGATTAGATATGGTAAGTTGGTGGAATAAAAAAGTAGAAGACCTAAGTAAAGGAATGGGACAAAAACTACAATTCGTTACCACCGTAGCACATAACCCTAAATTGCTCATTCTTGATGAACCATTTAGCGGTCTCGACCCAGTAAATGCTAATGTATTAAAAGATGAAATTTTTAGATTAGCAAAAGAAGGAACGACAATAATATTTTCTACACACCGTATGGAGCAAGTAGAAGAAATCTGCGACGAGATAGCTCTAATTAATTTAGGGAAAAAAGTATTGGGTGGTAATGTTTCTAAAATCAAACAAGAATTTAAAGAAAATAAATTCAAATTAGTGTACAACGGCATTAATATTGCGCCACCATCAGATATTAGCATACTATCCGACCAAAACAATGAAATAGTATTTCAATTACAAGACGGACAAAGTGCCAATGATGTGCTTTTACACTATATCAACAATGGAGTTGCTATTTTACATTTCGAAGAAATACTACCCGGCTTAAACGATATTTTTATTAGTGTAGTACAAGGTACGCCTACTGCAAGAGCATTTACAACATAAATATCTTATCGGGTATATCTCTATTAACTATTCTGTATTTTTTTTACGATAAAAAATACAGCTTTTACTAATTTTGCCAACTCAAAAAAAATAAACCATAATGGGTCAAAAGAAGTTAGAACGCTTTGCGGCTATCGAAACCTTTAGCAATGTATTTCAAATGCCGGAAAACAAGAAAGGAAAATGGAACGAATATTTTAAAAACAACACTCCCCTTACACTCGAATTGGCTTGTGGCAAAGGTGAATATGCTGTAGGTATGGCACAGATGTTTCCCGAAAAGAACTTTATGGGAGTAGATATTAAAGGAAACAGAATGTATATAGGTGCTAAAAAATCTTTGGCAGAAAACATATATAATGTTGCCTTTCTTAGAACCCAAATTTTAGATTTAGAAAAATATTTTGCCCCACAAGAAATAGAAGAAATATGGATAACATTTCCCGACCCATTCCTCCGAAAATCTAAAGCGAAAAACAGATTAACACACCCTCGATTTTTGGCAATATACCAAAGACTGTTGCCAAAAGGAGGAAAAATTAATTTAAAAACAGACTCTACCGAACTTTACGAATTTACTTTAGAAACAATAGCAGAACAAGGCTGTACTATCCAACAAAACATTAGCAATGTATATGCCAATGGTAAGCCGGAAGGGCTATTAGGCATCCAAACATTTTACGAAAAAAGCCATCTCGAAGACAATAGAATTATAAAATTTGTAAGTTTTTCCCTACCCGATACACCAATTGTAATACCTACAAAAAAGAAAGAAGAAGGTATATAGTTTGTAAATTTTTTCTAATTTCACGCTTTAGAATAATATAACCTCATTGTGAATAAAATAAAAATTGCTATTATAGACGACCATCAAATAGTTTTAGATGGTTTGCAAATTTTGCTCAATAATGCAAAAGAAATTTCTATAATTGCAGCTACCTCCTCCCCTCAAAAAATTATTGAATTAGTTACCGAAAACAAAATAGACCTTTTACTAACAGATATATATATGCCTGAAATGACAGGTATAGAATTAGCAAAAGAGGTTTATAAAATAAATAAAACTATCCGCATCATTGCACTATCTATGAACAACGAAGCTGCCATTGTAGAAGAGCTAATAAACGAAGTGGATATTGGAGGATATTTATTAAAAACAATTAATAAAGAAGAATTAATACACGCTATAAACACAGTAGCAAACGGTGGTTGCTATTTTAGCGACGGGATATTAGAACAATTAAAAAATGCACAAATACAAAAAAAAGAAACCGACAAAAAAGCAGCATTGCTTACTCCACGCGAAATCGAAATAATTAGTTTAATAGCCAAAGAATACTCTAATAAAAAGATAGCCGCAGAATTATTTATAAGTGAGAGAACAGTAGAAACGCACCGAAAAAATATTTTTAGAAAAACCGAAACACATACCGTAATCGGTCTTTTGCAATTTGTAAACCAATACAATATTCCTATATAAAACAAATATAGGTAGCAGTTAGGAAATGATAAAAATTGCCATTAAAAAACATTTAATTAATTACAAGAGGTAGATATTAGCCTGAAATAAAATACAGGAAACCATATTTTAATATTTTTTTAAGGATAAATCAATAGCGTCCTAAACGATATAAAAAAAGAGAAAGTTTTTGTAACTCAA
>CAYUXT010000089.1:0-2777 GCA_964448955.1 uncultured Taibaiella sp.
AAATATATTTGGTAATTTAGTGGTCTTAGAATACGGCAATACCCAAAACGTTAGCAGTAACCTTAAAGAGTACCACATTCTAATTTTTCTGTGAAATTATCTAATGTATGTTTTTGAATTAAGTACAAACCATTTGAAACTTCATAATTATTTGATAGTTCTTCAAGTTTTTCAACCACAAACATTTTGTATTCTTCTATCGCTTTTCCCATTGCAACAACTGCAATGACAGGCACACTTTGACAATTATCGTTATGGCATTGTTTGCTAACTTCTTCGTAAATTTCTTTTAAATCTCTCATTTTTTACTTGTTTTGTATGCTGACCGAAAAAGGCTACTGCTAACATTACATTGGCAAAAAATGGGCTGATGAATGTTATTGAGTCTTCGTTTATTAATTAAATTTTTGTACTATCATTGAGCGAAGTGCCATCTATTCCCATTCTTCGCCAATGCTTTTTACGTTACAAGCAAGTGTAAGACATACCGTAAACCGACAATGAAACAGATAATATTAATAGCCTGCGTTTCCCTAAAAGGTGACAAAAAGACGAAAGCCAAAGACCTTTATAAAAGTTCGCTTTTCAAAAGCAGTTTAGCATATGCTTACAAACAAAATCCAGACAAAATATATATTCTTTCTGCACTTCATCACCTTCTCGACCTTGACAAAGAAATTGAGCCATATAACGTAACATTAAGCAACGTTCCAAAAGACAAAAGAAAAGCAGGACTTAAAATATTAAGTCCATCAGAGAAAAAAGAATGGGGAAAGAAAGTAATCGAACAACTTGCTGAAAAAGCCGATTTAAAAAATGACAACTTTATAATTTTAGCAGGACAGGAATATATTAAACCAATCATTGACAACATTTCACATTTTGCAAATCCACTAAAAGGACTTCGACAAGGCGAAAGAGTAAAATTCCTTAACGACAATACATTATGAGAAATATAGTTTTAGAACTGCATCAAATTTTTAATGAGCAAAAAAGATATTCTTTTCCTTTTGAACATTTTATAAATGAGATACCTAAAAATGGAATTTACATTATTTTTGAAAATGGGGAAAAATATAAAAACCTTGACAGAATTGTTAGAGTAGGAACTCATACAGGAAATAATCAACTACGTTCACGACTTAACCAGCATTTTATTAAGGAGAACAAAAACAGAAGTATCTTCAGAAAAAATATTGGTCGTTGTTTCTTAAACAAAGAAAGTAATCCTTATTTAAGCCTTTGGGAACTTGACATAACTTCAAGAGCAGAGAAAGAAAAAAACTTAAAACTTCTCGACCTTGACTTTGAGAAAAAAATAGAAAAAAGAATAAGTAATTACGTTCAGACAAATCTTTCATTTTGTGTTTTTCAAATTGACACCAAAGACGACCGACTTTTTTGGGAAAGCAAAATTGTTTCAACTTTGGCAAAAGCAACAGACATTAAATCATCGGAAAATTGGTTAGGAAATCAATCAACGAAGGACAAAATAAAAGTTAGTGGACTTTGGCAAGTAAATGAACTTTACAACGACAGCTTGACTGAATTAGAATTTGACCAACTTAAAAACAAAATAGCGTGACAAACAGAACACCAGCTTGTAACAGGCGTTTGGCAAAAAAGCGGGTTCAGTGCTTAAATGAAGCTTTGTGCTTCGTATCAAGTTCAGTGCTGGCAGACAGTTTTGTGCTTCGAAATCCGCTTCTTCGCCAAGCGCCAAAACGTTAGTGGCAACCTTAAAAAAGACAATGGCATACATAACGAAAGCAAACTCGAAACGAATTTTAAGGAAAATAAACCTTAATGACATTCCTGACATTGCAGGAGAAGTCTATAAAAAACCTATTTACTTTTTAAGTAAATGGGAAACAAAGTATTTATTGCTTATGCAATCATTACTAAAAGAGCCAGAAAAATTTGCCATTGAAGTTTATCACCCTGTTGTAAACAAAGACACTTTTCAATATGTTTTTGAGAGCGAACAACCACCATCATATCATTCAAATAAAAATTGTGAGAGACTGACTTCTAAATTCAAAAACTTTGAAGTCCCATTTGAAATAAAAGCAAGAGTTAGAGAAAGAGCAGAAAAAGAAGGTAAGTCGGAACAAGAAATTACTGAACTCGAAAAACAGCAAGTAGAAGTTTTTAGAGTTTGGTTTAAAGAGAATTTTGAACTTTTTAATGCGGATACTGAAGAGTTTTTAAAGAAACTCGACATAAGATGGAATATTCAACGAAATGTAAGCGAAATTGAAAGAGACAACTCAGGAGTTGAAACTATTGACAATCTTAATTTGACTGAACTTGAAACAGAAATTGACAAAATAATCAGTGAAGCAGGTCGGTATTTCGTAAACAACAAGGACAAACAACACATAATAAGAAGGTTTCAAAAATTGACATTTCTTGCTTATAGGAAAGGCAATATTGACATCAACGACACAGAACTTTCTGATGATGAATTAAGACAGTTCTTATTGGAATATGACACCAAGTTCAAGAAACCAATAAAGGAACTATTAATCCAATATTACAGAGTTAAGTATAACCCCGACTTATCATTTGAAGGACAACTATTAGAACGATTAAATTTTAGGACTTGTTCTGTTTGTGATGGGACAGCAGACTATGACTATGTAATCAATGCGACACTTTCAAACGAACACAAAGAAGAAGAACACGATGACTTACCATTCTGAAATAGAAAAGGCAGCCACTAACAAGGTATTGCCAAAAGCGGGGCTGAACGGCTTCGATTGGACATTTGTGCA
>CAYUXT010000090.1:0-2722 GCA_964448955.1 uncultured Taibaiella sp.
CTGTATCTCTTACTACAAGCTGAGGAGTATCTAATTGGAATACATATACTGTAAGGTATGCAGTATCGTGGGTTACACAAGCTGTATCATTTACTGTGATTAGCTCAATGGTATATGTGCCAGGGGTAGTATATGTATGGCTTGGACTTTGTAACATAGAGGTACCTCCATCTCCAAAACTCCAATAATATTCATTTACTTGCGTAGAGTTATTAGCAAAATTTACCGTAAATGGTACACAACCAGAATCTTTAGCATTGGTATTGGGGTCTAATTTAAACTCTGCATTTACCCCTGCTTTATCGAAGTTGAATTTGAATGTGATAATTTCTTGACCACTATTTTGTTTTGAAGGCGCAAACACATTGGTTGGATATGTAAGTTGATTCCATGTTTGACCATCAAAAGCACAAATTGAGTGATACACAATACCATTAGGATCAAGACAATTTACGCCCATGTGGTTGTGGTCATCTGAAACAGAACCAAAATAACTACCATATAATAATTCTGTAAAATTCTCATTTAGTACTCCAAACCAAAATTGACGAGCGGCAGTTTCATAAGCATCATTTGTTAAAGGATAACCAGCAGTATTACTTCCAAACATAAAGGCAACATAAACATTTTTACAAATATCAACCATAAATGCAGTAGGAAACATATGTGTGGGACCTGTGAAAGTAGTGGCTTGAATGGAGTATGTCAAACTATCGTTTAGCTTTTCTACATATATTTGACTACCTTGTTGCCCACTGATTACCTGCAATACATTACCCGGATGAGCAGGATATGTTCCAAGCGTTCTGCCCATCACATACACATTATCCTCTTCATCTGTATATACATGTGTTGCGACATCTCGACTAGTTGTGCCTAAATAAGTACTCCCAACTATTGCTCCATTATTAGGTTGAAACACCATAACAAATCCGTCTCTTGCCCCTGAATAAGTATTTTTAAAAGCATTCGTCGTAGTATTAAAATTGGCACTTTCCGTTGCCCCTGCTATTACAATATGGCCTTTTTTATTAACTACAATACTATTTACACCATCAATTTCACTCCCTCCTACATAAGACGAGAAAATTAAATTTGCACAATTTGGCGTCAATGCAAAAACCACACCATCTGTTCCGCCGCCTCCATATGTTAATTGAAAAGCATTTGAAGTAAGGGGGAAATTATTTCCTGTTGTCGAACTGGCAACCCAAATATTATTTGAATTGTCAATTGCAAGCTCAATACTTGTTGTAACATTTTGGCTAGCCAAACCTGCACTTGGGTTATATGTTACATTTGTCGCCCATGCAGCATGACTACCAGAAAGAGTGATACCTTCAGTCCCAGAAGTTCCAATATACGTAGAACCAATTAAAGTTGAACCATCAAAACTAAAATGTGTAACATAAATATCTAAACTACCTCCTTGATACGTAGATTGAAAAGCTCCGGAAGTGGTTGGTATGGAAGTACTTGTTGTAACTCCTGCTAATATTAATTCATTAGCATTATTTGTTCTTAAAACCATAGGATGAGTGCCTCCATTATTTCCTCCAAAATATGTAGAATATACTAAGCCTAATCCATCAGGTGTATATTTATTAATACCCGAACAGTTTGCACCAGGAGATAATTGCATAAATGAGCCTGTAGTTGCCGGCCATATTGATGAACCATCTAATATTGCCCCAGCAAAAGTACCTCCGTCAGAATCGTAACCTGTAGAATAGGCATAAGCCCCACCTACCATAGTACCACTATAAGTAGTAAATATCAACTCGGGGTCGATTACTAAATCATAATTTGCGTTATAGCCATTTGGAAATTCAAAAGTTAAATTTCCTTTCTTGTCTAATTTGTAATTTGAAGCTACTTCTACTTTTTTATTATCAATAATCTGGTAAGTATATGGTGCACTTTCTATTACTTCATTTACACTTGTTTTAATTAATAAGTCGCCTTTCTCAGATATTACTGGCTTTACTCCATCAAAAGAAAGTTTTATTAATGAAGGATTAGCCCCGGCTTTTACTATAAAATCGTATTTTAAAGATTGAGTCTCTGTACTATATACGCTTATATCAATTCCCGGATATATTTCTTTTTGATTTACTTTGCCAAACAAACCTACTTTACCCGCCCACTTGCTTTCATCATTTCCGATAAAATAATTATGATAGTATTTTCTTTTCTTTTCATTATAAAATTTTGCATCTTTATTAGACCCTTCAAATCTAATTCTATATGCATGTCGATTAATTATCTCATTAGTCAAATCAACTTCCGGAGAAGCGTCAGGACCACAAGTCAATGCATGTATTCTGTCTAAATCAGACTGCTTAGCAAAATTATACATAAAGCCGTCTTCGGTAATAAAAACAGCAGAAGAGCCTATATTCGCCTTATACTTAACTTCATCTTCCCATTGACCTTTATTTTCTATAAAGTCTAAACTAAAAGGTAGATTAGGTACTTCTTTGGTTTTACCATAATCGTGCCCATCGCCTCCATGTGCATAGGTTATGATGGAAGTTGTTAAAAAACTTCCACATAAAAATGTAGCAGATAATAATGTTTTTAATAGTTTCATAAAGATAAATTTACAATGTTCGCTTTAATATTTTTAGTGCATAAAGGTTAAAAATAACGAATAACTTAAAATTATGGCATTAGTAACTAAGTATAGATAATTGATTATTTTGTTTTGCTATCAGCAGTT
>CAYUXT010000091.1:0-2432 GCA_964448955.1 uncultured Taibaiella sp.
GCCAATATTTTTTTTGAAAATTTTTAAATAGTCTCATTTGCGCAATGTGGGTTAATTCCACTTTTAGTTTTTCGTAAATCCAAACTGTATCGCTCGAAATAGGAACTCTATCACATTCGCAAGGTGCAATGGTATTGATTACAACATATCGACCGGGAGTAGCGTTAGGAGTAGGTTTAATAAATATTGTTTTTACGGTATCATTAACACTAAATACTATGCTATCGGCTACATATTCGTAATCTACGCCATTAATGGCATCTCCAAGTAATTCTAACTGAACAGCAAGCGGCAAGCCATCTAAAGTGTCTTTTACAAAATCTATCTGGGCTTGAGTACAGTTTTTTACAACGTGAATATTATCTACACCTGCACCTCCACCACTTGTTATTCTTGTGCGTACAGGGAAAACATCGAACCGGAATTTAAAAGATATAATATTACGGTTTGATGAGGAAGTCGTGGGAGTAGTTTGGTATGCCCAAGGAGATATTTGAGACCATGGCTGGGTATTTCTGCTTAATACAATATCGTATAGTGTTCCAGATTTGGTTATTGTAGAATTAACGGTATAGTTGGTATTTGATTGTAAATGAAATAAAGAATCTGTTCCAAAATATGAACCATATTTTAAGGACGAAATATTGGGTCCGAATACTCCTTTCCAATACGCTTTTTGTACTGAATCTATAGCATTTGCAGTAATTGGCATAGGAGTTAAACTATTAACATCTGCAACTATGTATATATTGCCACAACCATCAATAGTTAAAGCTCTATGTCTTCCCACATAAGAAGAGTTGCTAAATCCAAAACGAGTTGAATTAATAACAGATGATAAATCAGAACTAAATATAGTTAAAGTTAATTGACCTAATGTATCATTAGTCCAACCATTATTATTCATATAATCAAATGCTCCCAAGACATATACATTGTTATTACAATCTACATTAAGTTTATTATTCCATTGTCCTATATTAGGAATAGCTTGATTAGTTAGCGGAGGGTATCTATTTACATAAGTAGAATACATTAAACCTCCTGTTTGTGTATTAATTAAGGAAACAAAATTTCGTAAGTATGAAGTTTGACCAATAGTAAAAGTAGGATTAAGAATGGCTGCGTTCGGAGTTATGGGAGGACAACCACTACCAAATATCAATAGATTATCGTCGTTATTGAGTTTAATTTCTCTAATATCAGTAGTAACACCTTGACATTGGATTGAATCATAAAAAAACGAACTATATAATAATGAACTTAAATCGCTATTTATTTTAAAAAATACAGAATTATAAGATTGATATAATCCACCAGAAAAGTAAATATAAGGGTTAGCTCGAAATGCATTTGGAGTTACAGGAAAAGTATTTAAATTTTGTATCTGTGGATGAGAATTAGATCTGCCAGCACACCATATATTATCATTTGTGTCTATTTCAATACAGATATTAGAAAATACACTTAAGTAGTCATTAGCATTGCCACCAATATATGTTCCTCCTATTAATTGCGAGCCATTTTCGCTAAACTTAGCCAAAAAGAAATCATTATACCCGTTTTGTGTAATATCGTATGCATTATTAGTTACCGGTATATTTATAGAATTTGAATTCCCAAATACTACTAATTGGTTTAAGCTATTTACTTTACACCCTCCATACCTTTCAGCTAACGCTCCTCCATAAAAAGTAGAAAACAATAAATCACTACCGTTTGCATTAAATTTATTAATTACTATATCATTATTTCCGGCATTAGTGGTTTGGAATGCACCTACAGTTGTGGGCCAATTTCCTACAAAACAAGTACCTCCAAAATATAAATTTCCTTTATTATCGTTGATTACAGAGTTTTCGTGTAATATAACATCTGTCCCATTATATGTAGCAAATATTAGCTCTGGGTCTATAATTAATTCGTACTTTTTATTGTAGTATTTTTCTTCAAGTTTAAAGGTTAAGATATTATCATTCAATACAAATTTGCAGGGTATCGTTTGTTTTTCCCCTTCTATTATTTGATAAGTATAAGGTGGCAACTCAAAAGTTTCGTTGCAAGATGTTACAATTCGGAGCTTTCCTTCAGAAGTTATTTCAGGAGTTACGCCTTCAAACTGTAATTTTATTTTTCGGTAATCTGCATTAGCCTTTACTATAAAATCGTATTTAAGATTTCCCGATGCACTACTATAAACTTTTACATCTATTCCATTATAAATATTATGTTGCATTATAGTTCCATATAAGCCTACATTGCTTTTCCATTTACTTGAGTCGTTTCCTAAATAGTAATTATGATATTGCTTTCTCTTGTCTTGAGTGGTATAATGAGGACGATTATTAGCTCCTAAAAAATTAATTCTGTAAGAATGGTTATACCAAAATGAAATAATAAATAGACCAATATTTGTTATTTCATTTTTTTCA
>CAYUXT010000092.1:0-2223 GCA_964448955.1 uncultured Taibaiella sp.
GTTATTATTGATTGACAATAATAACCCCGAAAACTGTGAAAGTTTATTAAGTACCACGTACGGGAATCGAACCCGTGATTCCTCCGTGAAAGGGAGGCGTCTTAACCCCTTGACCAACGCGGCATCTCCTTTTAAGGGAGTGCAAAGGTAGTATCCTTTTTTTATTCTAACAAAATTATTCGTAGATATTTTTTTGGGGGAGAAAATAAATATTCGGAAAATTGGAATAATGCATTACAATAAGTTTTCTATGCTTTCTTTTTGCAATGTATTAAAAATCTTATATCCATCGGGAGTGTATTGGGGTTGCGAACAAGCAAAAAGTTCATCTATTAACATTATTGCTTCTTCTTGCGAAAGCAATTCGGTATGTGCTTGTCGCTTTGCCATTGTACGTATTAGTCTATTTTGCCTGTCGGTTTTAAGACTTGTAGATTCGTTTTTTATTTGTTCTATTATTTCTTCGAGAATAGACTGTTCTGTTCCGGGTTGTAAATCCGAAGGTGCTCCCTGCAAGCAATATGTATTGTTTCCGAGCGAGGAAATATCGTAACCGACACTATACAAATCGCTTAACATATTCTCTAAAATTACAGCATCGGCAGCACTAAATTGTAAGGTAGCCGGAAAAAGCATTTGTTGGCTTACATTGGTTGCATTATGTAATCTTCTTTCTAATTTTTCGTAAATTATCCTTTCTAAAGCTCTTTTTTGGTGCAATACCAATACTCCGGATTTCATAGTACTGATAATGTAATCGTTCCATTGGATAACATTATGTTTTGTAGAATGAGGAACAATATTAAATTCTTGCTGAATAGGCGTGTCATTGTTGTTGTATTTTGAGGGTATAACGGTAGCAAAATCCATATTGTCATTTCCCTGCATTTTATCAAAAATTTGTTCTTTTTGATTTTTCCAATCTCTTAGAGCGTTACTGCGTTCTATTAAGTGTGCATTTCCTTGTTGGGTAAAAGTGCTATACAAATATCCTTTTGTTACTTCTTCTTTTTGTGCATCGTTTTGTGGTATTCTTACTGCTGCTGCATTGTATATTTCGGGATTAATGGTAAAGTCTATTGATGGTGCTATATTGTATTTAGATAATGCGTGCTTTACGGCAGTTTGCATATAAGCATATAGCATTTGGTCGTCTTCAAATTTTACTTCTTGTTTTGTAGGATGTACATTTACATCTACTCTCGATGGGTCTATTTCGAAGAAGATAACATAAAAAGGGAAAGCGTCTTTTTCTATTAAACCATCATACGCTTTACCAACTGCGTGGTGCAGGTAAGGGCTTTTGATAAATCTGTTATTGACAAAAAAGTATTGGTCGCCTCTGGTTTTTTTGGCGGCTTCGGGCTTGCCTATAAATCCATAAATTTTTACAAATTCTGTATGTTCTTCAATAGGGATTATTCGTTTTTCGATAGGTTTGTTGGGGCTTTCTAATAGTCCTTTAATTCTACTTTTTAGATTTCCCGACGGTAAGTTTATTTGTTCTGTATTGTTATGGTAAAGTCTAAAAGCTATTTGCGGATTTGCCATGGCAATGCGTACAAATTCGTCTAATATATTTTTGTATTCAGTAGTATCGGATTTTAAAAACTTACGTCTTGCCGGTACATTGTAAAACAAATTTTTGATGGCAATGCTTGTGCCATTAGGGTGTGCTGTTGGTTCTTGTTGCAGCACTTTAGATTCTTCTATAATTATCCAAGTACCCGATTCGTCTTCTTGTCTTTTGGTTTTGAGTTCTACCTGAGCTACGGCAGCAATAGAAGCCAAAGCTTCTCCTCTAAAGCCCATAGTATGGATTGAGAATAGGTCTTCTATTTTGTTAATTTTGGAAGTGGCGTGCCTTTCAAAACACATACGTGCGTCCATTGGAGACATACCCTTACCATTATCCACTACTTGTATTAGTGCTTTTCCGGCTTCTTTTATTATGAGCTGAATATCATTTGCTCCTGCATCAATAGCATTTTCGAGTAATTCTTTTACCGCCGATGCGGGTCTTTGAATTACTTCTCCGGCTGCTATTTGGTTAGCTAAATGGTCGGGTAGTTGTTGAATTATATCCGGCAATTGTCGTTTGAATTTTAGAATACAAAGTTAAACTATTTTTTTAAGGGTGCATAGTCTCGAATCGTCAGATTGTCGCAAACTGTATAGTCCTGAAATAGGTTGACTCCTAAAAAGCGGATAAGTCAACTTAAA
>CAYUXT010000093.1:0-2127 GCA_964448955.1 uncultured Taibaiella sp.
GAACACCAAAGAACCCAGCAATACCGAAAGTCAGGAAATCTCCGACGTTCTCAAGATTGCGTCGCAGTCGCTCAGAACGCGCATCGATGCAAAACAGCGCCTGTGCAAAAGCACGCTTCGGCACCGCCGGCTCGTCCGGGGTCACGATCTGGTCCAACAGATGATCGATGGCGCGCGCTTCGAGTGCGCGCAACCACATCGACCCTTCCTGCGCGACAAAGCTCTGCAACACCTTAAGGACTTCGGCAGTGCCCTGCGATCCGAGCGTGGCCAGCGTCTGCATCGGTGTTCCAGCCTGTACCGCGATTTTCTGCAATATCTGGCCCTGCCGCTGCGCGCGTGCGCGTCGCCATTCTTTCGTGTAGTCTTCGGCCAATTGAGTTATGCGATTCCCGTCGCGCCGCTCCAGCGTATCATCGATACGTTGTGCCCACCCGGGTAAAAGCTCTCCTGCGTGCAACGCGTAGCGCAATACAGCACAGTCGTGTTGTTCACGCAGAAAGGCGTCGAACGCAGGTCGATTGGCGGGTGTTTTACGATGCCGCGCGCTTTCTTCGATCAGCGCCAGCGCAAATACCAAGCGCACGGCTAGAAAATCAACCAGATCGGCCGGGTGCTTGCGCCCCCAGTAATAATGCTCGGCTCCCGAGCGCCAGCGGATAAAGCCGGCCCAGCCATGCAGCCGCAATAGTTCACGTGAGAAATATGCTTTCCAATGCTCTTCGGCAATGCCTAGCGACTGCATGACGTGAACAATCGCGGCGTCTGCGTGTGGCGCTTTATCGAGGATACGCTTGATCGACAACCCACGCAGAAACATGCGGCCGTTGCGCCGAGCAACGTCAGCCCAGGCGGCGTAAAAACCTTGCTCCCGACCGGGCATGCGCCACGATGACTGATCTTCGTCGAAAAAATCCAAACAGCTTTTGACCACCAGTTCGTCGAGCTCAGCAGCAAGATTTGTTCCCCACAGGGAATCGATACACTCGGTCAGCGGCCGCCAAAGAGGCAGATCGGCAAGCATCGCAGCATCCAGGCCGGCTGCGTTGGAACCGTCATCTGGAATGGCCTGGCCGGCCAGCACTGCAGAGACATCTTCGGCAAGAGCATACGGCACACAGGGAGAAGCATCGGTCGGTGCTTTACGCACTGCGCTCAGCCAGCGTTGCCAATCGATACCATCTATATCGGGTGCGGTCTGTGCGAATTGTGCGGTAATCGCGTCGAGCATGCGCACATCGCACTTGCCTTCGCGCAGATAGCGCTGATAAGTGGTGCGTGGAAGGTACACGCGAGCATGGAAAAGTCCGCGCGCAGCCTGAACCGCCTCCGTGAACGGCAGATCTTCCAATCCATGCAAGGGATTGTTGTAAATGAATGTGCGCATCGGCCAGAACAAGGGCACAGGCTCGGCGGCCACATAGGCCGTGGCATGCACGCGCAAGATCTTGCCTAGGTTCAATGCATCAACCATGTCATGCTCCAAAGAGAAGCGGCCACAATCGCGGCCACGGTCAACAGCGCAGCCAAAACAGACCAGAATACCGGAACGTCGCGTACTTCAGATTCGAAAACTATTCAGCGTGCGGCGTTCCAAACAGAAATCCCTGCCATATCTGCGCTCCTGCCCAACTCCACAACAGCCAAACAATGAGAACACTGACGACGATCTCAGCATTACCTAAGCCCAGCAAGTTGTGCTCAACGTCGAACGCTTTCCGATTATGCGGCAGTGGTTCGTCGTGCATCGGCTTCGCTCCAGGGTCCTGCTGCCGCCTAATTCAGGCCATGAACTTGACCGGCCGGACAACCTGGATATCGCTTACGAAAATCACTCCGGAATGCGCCTCAAAAAACGGCTGAAAGCCTTCGAGCAACGCATCGACGAGATTCGGCGACACTGCGACAATGATCATGATCAGCGCATCGTCCTCGTTGAACATCAAGTGCCCTCCGTAAAAACCTTGGCTGCCCTTGCCCGAAAGATTACCGACGATGGTGTAACCTTTTACGTCAGCGCGATCAAGCAAGCCAGTAGCGAATTCACGGTGTTCGCCTGCGAGGATGATTTCTAGTTTTTTCAGGGAAGAGAGTTTGAACGTGCTCATGTTGTGACGACCTCCTCGG
>CAYUXT010000094.1:0-1983 GCA_964448955.1 uncultured Taibaiella sp.
TGGTTTCGTTGTCGGGAATAGAGGAGAAAAGACAGGTAAAAAGCTTTGGGAGCAAATTAAACCTCAAGCCAAAGGCAAAGTAATGGCAGATTATTGGAAAGTTTATAACCAAATAATCCCGAAGGAGCAACTTGTACAAAGTAAAAAAGAGACTTATACAGTAGAAAGCCACAACGGATTATACAGACATTACTTAGCGCGATTTAGAAGGAAAACAAAATGCTACACAAAATCTTTAGAAATGCTGAAAATATCTATAAAACTGCTGATAGCAAAACAAAATAATCAATTATCTATACTTAGTTACTAATGCCAAATATTCAATATTCATTAACTCAATGTTCATTTGCATAAAGTTTGCAGACCACAAAACAAGGTAGGTAGAACTGTATTACAGTTGCTACATCGGCAAGCAGGTGGCTGCAATTTCATAACTTTTTACCATACAGGTGCTGGTGGATTTGGGCACAAATACCACAAATAGGAGTCGGAGCAAGAGTTGTTAAACCCAAAAAGGATTATTGCTTATGGCAAGAGAACTGATTTTACCACAAATTTTTTTTTATACGCTTAGCAAAAAGCTTTTAGGGGCTTTTTGCAGCTAAAAAAATTGAGTGGAAAAATCTACCGCCCCAACTAACTGGGAGACATATAAAATTATTTATTTACCTTCGTGGGAGGAATTGTGCTTTACATAGGAAACCCTTGTTAGCAGCCGTTTTTTATTCATAGTTGAAAAGTTTGCATAGTGTCGGAAAGTTTTGTGGAAGTTTGTCTTCGTCCCACTGTTTTCCTGTCAACTTACTTGATTTAACCTTTACTGGTTGCATTAGGTCGGAAGTTTTTGTTTCATAAACTTGTTCAGCCAAATAATACAATTCTTCAAGTTGTGGGTCTTCGTCAAAGATTTGCAAAAGCTGATTTTCATCTAAGTTTTTTATTGCTTCAAAAGCTGTTTGTCCTTTAGAAACGCACCAAACTTTGAAATAATCAAATTCATCGTCTCCGCAACCTCCTCTTATAATATATGCTAATGCCCAATGTTCCCAAGTGTTTAATTCGTTAGCTTTTGTAATCAACAATTTATCAAATTTTCGCAATTCCTTTGGGTGGAATGTTTCTAAAGTTGATTTTAAATTGTCAAGGAAATTGAATTGGTCCGTTGATACTTTACGGTTTCCGTCAATTAGTTGCCAAAATATATCTTCATTAATTTTTCTTTTGTCAGTCGTAGGTTTGGGTTTTGGCTTTTCAAGATTTGAAACTATATTGAGCAATGAGATTTGTTTTGTTATTTCTTCATTGTCTTTTAGAATTTCAAGACCTTTAATAAACTCGTTAATGCCTTGAATGATATACAATCGTCTCCAAGCAACACAACGCTCAATACTTTCTTCTGATGAAAATTGATTAAAACCACTAATGTTGACTGATTTTATTTTCTCAACTGTAAAATTGGGTAACTCTTGTCTTAGGTAATCATATTCATTCCAAAGTTTGTCAAGTCGGTTTCTGATTATTCCTTTCCAAAGTCTTTTGTGAAAGTTCAGTTCTTTGTTGTCAATAAGGTGTTTGCTAAAAGGTCTGATAAAGTCATCGCAATTTCCAGAGTCCCAATTTTCAAGAATGAAAGCAATTAGTTCTTTGTACCGTTTGTCCGTAATCCATTTGTCCCGTATGATTTCGTCAACTTTCTCATAGTCCAAGTAAGGAAGATTGTTTTTTCTCCTCCAAGTTGTGTAAATGCCAGCTTCTTTCTGAAATTTTCCGTAACTCATTTGATTGTCGTGTTGGTCTTTAAAATGGCTGCTAACGTGCCGCGTATTGGCGATGGGCGGGATTTTTAGCACTGAACTTGATACGAAGAACGAAAGTTGAATTTTGCACTTCCGTTGATACGAAGCCGTTTAGCCCGCCTATTGCCAATACCTTCCTATGTTTGCAAAACCTTAATTTTATCTTTAAATAATTCATTATAATTAA
>CAYUXT010000095.1:0-1824 GCA_964448955.1 uncultured Taibaiella sp.
TTCACGTACGGTTCTGTGGGAAGGCAAAGGTGAAATTCCTTTGCCTGACCCGATTGGCAGAAATTTTATGAGCGACATTCTACAACTTATAGCACCACTTAAGACTGAGATTAAAAAACTTGACAGCGTTCAAGGCAAATCTCTTGCAACCCTACACGAGACAATCAATTCACTTTCGGACACGGCAAGTGACTTTGAGAATTTGTGGGCGGGCGGTTGGGGGAACACAAATTATAATCATTATCATAATCCGAAGAATTACGACCAAGGAATTCAAGTCAATGCGGAATATTTTTACGACATAATTTCCAAAAAGCACAAAGTAAATATTGACAATATTAAAAAAGATGTTTCAAAAAATTTAGAGCCATACAAAAAATTTCAACATCATTTAATTACTGAACTTTCTGTAATACGAGACAATGAGAACTTTAAAAATGAAAATGAGCTTTTAAATTCAATCGAAAATTTCAAATGGGGACTTGACCCTTCGGATTACATTACACTTAGAAGACCTAATCAAATTCCTGTCTATGATATGAGGGCATTAACTCGTGGACTTGAAACACCGCCACATATTGCCGTAACTGCCTATCTCATTTCATTAGCAACAAAAGCTTTTTCAGTTAGAAATTTTGAAGAATTAGTTAGCAGGATTTTGCGACAAGTCGAGCTTAAACTTTCTACCAAGTCAATTTCAGACAGCTATGGATTTACAGGTAAAGTTTTAAATGACATCTTCGATAATTTCCATAGTTTTTATACTCAATTAAAGAACAGACATAATAACAGACCGACAATTGAAGTCAAAGATGAATATGATGTTCAGGATTTACTTCATTGCATTTTAAAGCTGCATTTCAAAGATGTAAGAGAAGAAGAATATACACCCTCATACGGTGGCAGTTCGACACGAATGGATTTTTTACTAAAAAACGAAAACATCGTTATAGAAGTTAAGAAAACAAGGGAACGACTTTCCGATAAAGAAATCGGTGAACAACTGATTTTGGATGTTGCACATTATAAAAATCATCCTAATTGCAATCTTTTGAAATGCTTTGTGTATGACCCTGAAAATAGAGTTAAGAACCCAAGAGGTTTAGAAAATGATTTAAATAAATTATCTGACGACAATTTATCTGTTGAACTTTTCATTAGACCATAGAGCAAATGAATAACAAACCTTATTGGTACAAACTATTAGATTTATTTGAACGCAAAGGATATTTTTGGAACGGCTTAACTATCCCTTTCATAATTGGTTCAAGACAATATATTGAACCAACCGAAGACCTACAAACAATTAGCGACTTCATTGATGAAATTAATAGTTCTGAATATTATGTTAGTGTATTAAAATGCGGCGGTATTGGCGAGTATGTTTTCAGCCTTTCAAACGCAGGGGACAAAGGTATTTACGGTGGTGTTGACAATATCGTAACAATTGACAGCTCATTTAAAAATGAAGCAAGTGCTACCGACATTATTAACGAGTTAGAATTAAAGTGCGCAGACATAATAAAATCTGAAACTTATTCAAAAACAGATGGAGAATGGGGCGATTACACTGATAAAGAAATAAGTCGGTTGCAAGAAATAAATGCAGCACCCTGACAAAACTTCTGCTAACAGGGTATTTGCAATAGTGCGGCTTGACGTTAAATGCTCAACTTCGGTAATTCTATTTAACTTTAGTGCAAAACTCGGCTGACGGAATGCTATTACCGCACCATCGCAAATACCTAATCCGTGTGTGTCTTGACTAACAGCATAGCTGTTATTGCTTTAAAAGAGATGAGAGTAGGTCTCTCGGTGGCGGCT
>CAYUXT010000096.1:0-1699 GCA_964448955.1 uncultured Taibaiella sp.
ACCCGTTCGGCCTTCCAGTGTGTGTTACCACACCTTCAGCCTGCACATGGATAGATCACAAAGTTTCGCGTCTGCACCTACCGACTAATACGCCCTGTTAAGACTCGCTTTCGCTGCGGCTCCATAACTTAAGTATTTAACCTCGCCGGTAAGTAGCAACTCGTAGGATCATTATGCAAAAGGCACGCCGTCACCATTGCTGGCTCCGACCGCTTGTAGGCGCACGGTTTCAGGTACTATTTCACTCCCTTATTCAGGGTACTTTTCACCTTTCCCTTACGGTACTGGTTCACTATCGGTCGACAAGGAGTATTTAGCCTTACGAGATGGTACTCGTGGATTCAGACAGGATTCCTCTGGTCCCGCCCTACTCAGGATACTGTACGTCCCACACAATTTGTTCTTACGGGGCTTTCACCCTCTATGGCGCCACTTTCCAGAGGCTTCAAATTGATGTGTGTTTCTAAAAACAGTCCTACAACCCCAAGGCAGCACGCCACCCTGGTTTGGGCTAATCCCCGTTCGCTCGCCACTACTTGGGGAATCATTGTTATTTTCTTTTCCTCCGGGTACTTAGATGTTTCAGTTCTCCGGGTTGGCCTCCTTTCGGATATTATACCTCCAGTATAATAGGTTGTCCCATTCGGAAATCTCGGGATATATCGCTTGTGTGCAGCTCCCCCGAGCTTATCGCAGCTTACCACGTCCTTCTTCGCCTCTTGTCGCCTAGGCATCCGCCATACGCCCTTATTTGCTTTAAATATCTTTCTTTTGAAAAAATACTATGGTGTAATAATGTTCACCATTAATTAATTTTTAAATTGTAATTATCTTTGAAGATTCGTTACCGCCATCGGTTTTCCAATTACTCAAGTAATGCGTAAATGGAAAGCGAAAAAAACCACATTGCTGTTATTTTTTTTTCTCCGATAACATTTTCGTAATACATATTTTATATGTATGTTCGATTTCAACTATCTTTTGCTTTTCCCAATATGTCAATGAACTTTTTCAATGTGTCAATTCGGCAATTTGCCAATTCGACAATGAAACTGCTGTTAATGAAGGACTTGAACCTTCTGTGCCACCGCTTTTTGGCAAATAACTTTTATTTTAAGAACTTTATGATAATTGTCAACTGTCAATTGTCAACTATCAATTGTTTTGTGGAGGATAGCGGATTCAAACCGCTGACCCCTTGAATGCAAATCAAGTGCTCTATCAGCTGAGCTAATCCCCCGGATTTAGTTTACAGTTTACAGTTTATAGTGGATAGTTATTTTTGTTCTTAACTTTCAACTCTCAACTCTTAACTTTCAACTGAAAGGAGTAGTCCCGCCCAGATTTGAACTGGGGACCTCTACATTATCAGTGTAGCGCTCTAACCAACTGAGCTACGAGACTGTTTCTAATTCGACAATTTGATAATTTGATAATTTGATAATTATCCAATTGGCTGTTTTAGATGCCGTATCTCATTGGCGCATCAGAGCTTGCTTTATTTATATTTTTAAAGAACTTCTTTTTTGTTTTTATTGGAATAATTTGCTTTTCGTAAATACTTAAACTCATTGTCAAATTATCTCAATTGTGTTATGTGTTATTGAAATAGGGAACAGCTTGGTAAGCGTCTGCATTTCGCAGAACGCGCTCTAAAAAGGAGGTATTCCAGCCGCACCTTCCGGTACGGCTACCTTGT
>CAYUXT010000097.1:0-1692 GCA_964448955.1 uncultured Taibaiella sp.
TTCTGACTAACGTCAAATTTAGTTATTGATTTTCAATTATTTACGATTTTAAGATCGTCATTAGTTAAGTCAAATTTAGTGATTTGTTTTTTAATTCTTTTAATGATTCCTTGTTTTCTTTTTTCATCAAGGAAAAGGTATTGGGTAGGGGGATTATAGTTTTGCCCTTTCACTATCATATTCCAAATGATGACAGCAAGTTTACGAGCTAAAGCAGAAATGGCTGTAGCTCTACCTTTTTTGTAATTTATTCTTTTGAAGAAATCGACGAGCCATCCTTCTTTCAGATTACCAATGGCATTGGCAGTGTTTCGAAAGGCGATTTTGAGTCTTGAACTTCCTTTGGGTAAATGATGGGAAAGGATTTTTCCTCCGCTGATTTTATTGTTGGGAGCGAGCCGTAACCAAGCTGAAAATTGTTTTGCAGATTGAAACTTTTTCATGCCTTCTACACCTACTTCTGCAATCAAAGCCATTATCAAAGAATCGCTTACGCCTTCAATCTTCATTAGGTCTATTCCTTCAAAATATTGATAAGCGATTTGATTAATATCGGTGTTGTTTATGGCGTTTTTGTTTTTACGCTTGTACTTTTTTTTTTCAGCGATGTGTTGCTTTTTATTGTCGTCCTTATCGATGATATTTTTAAGTAGAGCATTGATTTGCTCATCGGTATCCTTGATTTGGTTTTGAATGTGCTGGTAAGAATTCCATTCTTGTTTTAGGGCAAATAAATAATCATTTCGTCCATTAAATTGTAATGCTTTTGCAATCTCCTGTTCAGATTTTTTGCAATTGTAATGCCTTAGTTTGGCTAGTTCTTCACCATTTTGTTGTCCGTTTAGAAATGCTTCGATAATAGCTGTTCCTGTAAGTCCTACTACGTCTCTTACCACTACTTCTAATCTCATATTCATCAGTCGCAGATACTTTTGTATTCTTCTGATACAGGAAGAAGATTGAGCAAGGAGATTTTGCCTGTGTCTGGAATAAGTTCTGATAGTATCGGTGTCGGAATCGGGTAGAAAACTGGCAGAAAGCAAGCCTAATGAATGTAGTTTTTGAATCCATTGGCAGTCTTTAATATCGGTCTTTTTGCCTTTGATATTTTTGGTTTGTTTGCCATTGACCAAAATTACATTAAAACCTTGACTCACGAGTGTGGAAAATAGGTTTTGCCAATAAGTGCCTGTGCTTTCCATAGCGATGGAAGTCACACCTTTACTTTTTAGCCACAGGCACATATCGATTTGGTCTTGTGAATAGACACCGAACTCTTTTACATCTTCTGCATTTTGTCCTACTGCCACCCAATGGCTTCTGCTTCCGATGTCAATTCCTGCGGCATAGGGATTGACAACATCTAATGCGATTTGTTTTTTAGTTTCCATAAGTTCAATTTTTGAAATGGTTCAACAAAAAACTCCGAGGATTGTACCTTGTGAAATTTTAGATTATTCTGATCGGGATATCTCAAAGGACTCTCCATTAAAAACTAACACAGTCCAAAGTATTGCTACAAAGGACTTTTGTACAATCTTACCTTAATTGCCAACGGATTTTACAACACCATTGATTAAAACGGTCTTTGCAAGGAGCTAAACTAAGGTATGGAAAATGTAGCAACTGTGGGATAGAGGTCGTGCTTATCCGTTAGCATCTAAAAACAACTTCGTTTTCGAGTAGGGGAAT
>CAYUXT010000098.1:0-1650 GCA_964448955.1 uncultured Taibaiella sp.
AGTAGGTCGCTGGTTCGATTCCGGCAAGTGGCTCTTTTATTTGTTTTTTAATAACCGGGTAGGTGGCCGAGTGGTTAAAGGCGACAGACTGTAAATCTGTTCTCTCACGAGTACGGAGGTTCGAATCCTTCCCTGCCCACTTTTAAATAATTTGACGATTGCTGATTTGTTAATTTGATGATATTTTTTAATTATCAAATTGTTGAATTGCCAAATTATCAAATTAATAATGCGGAAGTAGCTCAATTGGTAGAGCGATAGCCTTCCAAGCTATAGGTTGCGAGTTCGAGACTCGTCTTCCGCTCTTGAAAAGGATTGCTGATTTGTTAATATCTGTTTTATTATAGATTATCAACAATTCTAAAGCTGTTGTAGCTCAGTGGTAGAGCACTTCCTTGGTAAGGAAGAGGTCGGCAGTTCAATCCTGCTCAACAGCTCTAAGCTGAACAACAACAGTACAATTAACATAGAATGGGTAAAAGATAAATAGTAAACCAAAAAATTGATTTCTATTTCTTTTATTTTTTCGTGTTTTACAATTTTTATATAATAATCAATTTTAACAAACACTCTTTTTTTAAAAAACAATAACAATGGCAAAAGAGACCTTCAAACGGGAAAAACCCCACGTAAACATTGGTACAATTGGTCACGTTGACCATGGTAAAACCACATTAACTGCTGCTATTACTACAGTATTAGCAAATGCAGGTTTAGCTGAAAAGCGCGATTATGATGCGATCGACAACGCACCTGAAGAGAAAGAACGCGGTATCACTATTAATACTGCACACGTAGAATATCAAACTGCTAACCGCCACTATGCGCACGTTGACTGTCCGGGTCACGCCGATTATGTTAAAAACATGATTACCGGTGCTGCGCAAATGGATGGAGCTATTCTTGTGGTTGCGGCTACTGATGGTCCAATGCCTCAAACTAAAGAGCACATCCTTTTGGCTCGTCAGGTAGGCGTACCTCGTATCGTGGTTTTCATGAACAAAGTTGACTTAGTTGATGATCCTGAAATTCTTGAATTAGTAGAATTAGAAATTCGCGAACTTTTAAGCAAATACGAATATGATGGAGATAACACTCCAATTATTCAAGGTTCTGCATTAGCAGGTCTTAACGGAGAAGCTGCAGGCGTAGAAGCTATCAACAACCTTATGGCTGCTGTAGATGAGTACGTACCACTTCCTCCTCGTGCTGTAGATCAACCATTCTTGATGTCTGTAGAAGACGTATTTACCATTACAGGTCGTGGTACCGTAGCTACAGGTCGTATTGAGCGCGGTGTAATTACAGTAGGCGATAACGTTGAAATCGTAGGTTTTAACGAAAGCCCTCTTACATCTACTTGTACTGGTGTAGAAATGTTCAAAAAACTTTTGGATCGCGGTGAAGCAGGTGATAACGCAGGTCTTTTATTACGTGGTATCGAGAAAAAAGATATCCGTCGTGGTATGGTAATCTGTGCACCTAAATCTATTACGCCACACACTGAGTTCAAAGGAGAAGTTTACGTATTGTCTAAAGAAGAAGGTGGTCGTCATACTCCATTCTTTAACAAATACCGTCCTCAGTTCTATTTCCGTACTACTGACGTAACAGGCGAATGTATGTTACCAGAAGGCGTTGAAATGGTAA
>CAYUXT010000099.1:0-1593 GCA_964448955.1 uncultured Taibaiella sp.
ACGGTAAAAAATATTGCTTAAAATGTTTGTTTTTTAACACAGTTCATGTTAGCTGATGTTTATATCTCACTCGCTATCTGTGCAATTGTTATAGTTAATATATTTTCAAGATGAAGTCGGATATTTTTCTCCTTTGAAGAAACTTCGTCTTTTATTGATATTACGTGAGGTTTTATGTCTAATGGTATTGTTGTGTCAGAGTTTTCGTCAGGTAAAATTCCTTTATATTCTAAAAATGCACCTATTGCAATAACGCTTTCATCATATCCAAAGTGATGTAAAGTGATTCCTAATTCATATTTTTTTGCTTCAAACTCAATTCCAAATTTAAAATATGATTTAGGGAGCGCTCTATTAAAATAGTAATCGTGTTTTTTTGCATAGCTTACAATTTGTTCATAATAATAGTGTTGCTTAGTTTCATCATCAGGTCTTCCACTTCCAATGTAGAAAGAAACACTATCATCAAAATCATTTTCAAGCCTGTCTTTGTATTCATTTAGGAAATTACTACAATATTCAAAAATTGCAAGTCGATTTTCTGATAATGTTTTTTCGTACAGTTTTTGAGTTTCTTGTTGTTTTTTCAGTACTTTTTGCTTGAAAATATTAGTTACTTCAATAAGCGAAGTATTGCTAACTTCTTTAATGTTTAACGCTTCTTCAATATTTCTTTTTTGTATTTCAGCAAAATAAGTTATCAATTTTTGAGGATTGTCATTGTCAGCTTCTTCAAGTGCTTGTATATATTTTATCTTGGCTTCTTCTCTTAATACAGTAATAGGGAAAAAGTTATTTTTTATCAGAATCAAACTAGCAATTAATCTTACAACTCTTCCATTTCCATCTTGAAAAGGATGAATTGTAGTAAATGCGTGATGTACCCAAGTTGCAATAATTAAAGGATTAACATTTTGCCTTTCTAAATCGTTATAAATTTCAATTAATCTGTCCATTTCAGATTCAACGTGTTCAGGTGGGCAATACAATATTGTAGTTCCATCTTCTCTTGTAGGATTGTTTTCGCGTTCTTTGAATCGTCCTTTTATTAGAGGGATTTTTGTTTTATTGCCAAACTGGCCTCTACCTTCGGCATATTCTTGATTCCTTGTAGTTAATTGATGAAGTTCAAAAATAAATCCTTTGGTTAAAGGTCTATTTTCTTTAACGATGTCAAAAATAAAATCAACTGCATCTAAATGGTCTTGAAGATGATTAAATAAAGTTTGTTTTGGTATATTGGTGTCTCCGTGACTAACCAAAGAAGAAATAAAGCCTTCATTAATTAATGTTTCAGTTACACCTTTATCTATATCATACATTCTTTCGACTATTCCCGTTTCAATAGCGTGTCTACGTTTCAATCTATTGATAAAATCTTCATATTCTTTAGAGTTGTTTTGTAAAACTTCTCTACGAGTGAACCAAGAAGGAGCGATGTCATCCAAAAGAGAAGTGTCGCAATTTTTCCAACTTTCAGAAAATGATATGTGTTTCCACAATCTATGTATAGTCATTTTTAACAGTGTTTTTTGTTTAAATTCTGACTAACGTCAAATTTAGTTATTGATTTTCAATTATTTACGATTTTAA
>CAYUXT010000100.1:0-1577 GCA_964448955.1 uncultured Taibaiella sp.
CATACCACAATAAAGCCCACGATTTAAATCGTGGGCTTTATTGTTATCGTATTGTATGAATGTGATTGATTACATTATCTTACTAAGGTTACGTTTCCTTGCATTTTTATAGCTTCGCCATCTTTTGCTATAGCATCTACTACATATACATATACCCCGGCTGATTGTTCAGTACCATTAAAGGTACCATCCCATCCTTCATCTACATTCTTGGTCTCAAATATCTTGTTACCCCAACGATTATATACTGCAAAGGTGTTAAGAGTAGCATCGCCGCGTTTGATAGGCTTAAATACATTCCCTCTTCCTGGTGCAAAGGCATTAGGTATCTCAAACTTAGACCCATCTACCATTACTATCATAGAGTCTGTTGTTTCACAACCATTCTCTGTTTTCGCTGTTACATAGTATTTGGTTCTTACTATAGGGCTTAGGTCAGGATCCGATGATTGTGGATTACTTACACCAGATGGTGGAAACCAATTAAAATATAAACAGTTAGTTGCAGGCTCTACTCTATAAGATTCGCCTTTGTGGATTACCACACTATCCGGTAAGGATAATACTGCTAATGGATAAACTGTTACTATTACATTAAAGGTATCTTCACAATTATTAGCATCGGTAATAATTACTTGATAATCTGTTGTAGTAGATACATTAGTCTTAGGATTGTAAATAGTATCGTTGCTTAATCCTATTGATGGAGACCAACGATATTTTACACCACCTGTAGCCCATAGCTCTACTTCTCCTGGAGGACAATAGCCCATATCCGATATGGCATCACCAAAGTTACCGGGATGTACTGCTATGCTTACCTCATCTGAACCCGAACAGCCGGCAGGGGAAGTTACTGTTAATCTATAGGTTACTGTAGTATCGGCAGTAAGGATAGTGTTCGGTAAGTTATTGTTACTCAAATTAGTATTAGGCGTCCAAGCATAAGTATAGTCGTTTCTATATGGACTTACATTACTGTTAAATATTGCTTCGGTATATCTACACGCTTCTTTAGGTGCATCTATAGTTACCGTAGGATAGTATTCTACATCTACTTGGAACATTACCGATGTATCTAAACAAAAAGGATAAGATGAGGTAAGTATATAGATGGTAGGTTGTGTTACTACTATTTGTGGCTGTAGGGCGGTAGTATCTAACACTCCGTTTGTAGGTGACCATTTATAGGTATAGCCCTGCGTACCCTTAGCACTTACCTGTATGGTATCGCCATAACACACTGTGGTATCGCTGGTATAAATCTCTAACTCCCTCGGAGATAGGTCTATATTGACCTGTGCCGTCTGAAATGCAGAACATAAGTGCGGGATAGAATCCCATACTGTTACAGTATAGGTAGTAGCAATGGTCGGATTTACACTTATAGTATCTCTATCATCGGGACCTATAATACCGCCAGTAGGATTAGATGTCCATAATATGGAATTGCCTAATATGTTACTACTTGGATTTAGTATTTCTACATAAATATCTAACTGATTTTCTGGATTACAAAGCACTGTATCTCTTACTACAAGCTGAGGAGTATCTAATTGGAATACATATACTGTAAG
>CAYUXT010000101.1:0-1520 GCA_964448955.1 uncultured Taibaiella sp.
TTTGCATCGTCCTGAAATTAGTTGACTCTTTTTTAATAAATCAGCAGGGATAAGATATGCTGTTTTGATTATTGTTTTATTAATTTCTTTTGAAAGAAGACAATCGGTTAGGATTGCCTTCCTTCGCCAGATTTTTTTCCTTACGCCAAATGTAAATCAATTTTTTTGTTTTTGTAATACGGTTTCCATTTTCTTTGTAATACTCCTGTTTGGCAGTGTGCTTCGTTTGGCGTTAACCATTCAATGCTTCTATGCGGTCGTTGGTGATTGTAGAACTGAATACACTTTTTAATAACCGTTTGAGCTTGTTCTATATTAGGGAAATTCATTTGCCTTTCGTCGGTAAACTCTTCTTTGATTGTCTTATTAATCCGCTCTGCTACTGCGTTTTCAAGAGGGTCTCCGGTTTGTGTCATGCTGATTTGAATATTGTTTTTCTGTAGTGTTTTTACATATCGGTGCGAACAATATTGCACGCCTCTGTCGCTGTGATGTATCAACGATTTGGTTTTATCTTTTCGTTGGTTTAAAGCCATTTGCAGTGCCGTTATACAACCATTTACACTTAAATCTTTATGTACTGCATAGCCTACTATTTTGCGTGAATATAAATCTGTAATCAAGCTCAGGTAACAAAAACTGTCTTGCTCTTTGAGCCAAATGTAAGTAATGTCGCTTACCCATATTTCGTTGCAACGTAATGGTGTAGTATCTTTTATCAGATACGGATAGCGGTTAAAATGATGATAACTACAAGTTGTTTTGGTTCGAAAACGCTTTGGTTTTATTAGCAAATTATTATTTCGCAGGAAATCAAAAAACTTGTCTCTTCCCATTTTTATTTGGTGTTGTTCCAACTCGTTTTTTAGGGATTGATGTAAGTTCCTGCCACTTCCACGTTTCCATATTTCTCTTTTTTCCTTTACCAGCCCAAGCACTACATTGTCTTTTAAAACTGTTTGTTCCACAGCTTTAAGTTGTTTGTAATAGGCTTGTTTACTTTTATTAAAGAGCGAACACATCAGATTTATTTTTTCTTTTGGTCGTTGTTCTTTAATTGACGTAATGCTTGGGCTCCATACTTTTTTAAAATCTCTATGTCGAATTTTTCTTCTGCAATCTCTACGGCTCGTTGCCAAACATCGGCACGTAGTTCGGCTACCCGAAGCAGTTCCCGCAGTTCTTTGTTTTCTTCTTCGAGTTTTTTGTCCGTGATGTTCTTTTTCATATCGGCAAAGTTAGCAATGGTTTTGGGAGTTTTAGCCATTGGGTATAATCCCTGGCTTTGTTTAATCCAGTACAGAATGGTGGCATTACCACGAATACCGTACAACTTGGAAGCTTGGTGTTTGTTGAGTTTGCCACTCAATACTTCGTTTACGATTTTTTGCTTGAACTCCTCCGTATAGAAAAGTTTTTGAGATTCTGCTCGTTGCGAGCTTTGTTTTTTACTCATTTTTTGTCCTGTTTTAAGTTGACTTATCCGCTTTTTAGGAGTCAACCTATTTCAGGACTATACA
>CAYUXT010000102.1:0-1511 GCA_964448955.1 uncultured Taibaiella sp.
TTTATCCTAATCCGGCTACAGAAAAAGTAACTATTGAAAACAAAAGCAATCAAAAGCTAACAGCTGTACAAGTGTATAATGCAGTGGGAGCAGTAGTGTATCAGTCAGAAATTAATAATAATACACACGAGATAAATCTATCTGGGTTAGCTTCCGGTATTTATCATATACGTGTACAAGCAGAAAACAATAATTGGATGGTGAAGAAAATTGAAGTGAAGTAATGGAGAGAGAATAGTTTTAAGTTCAATTATTTTATTAAATTAATTGTATATTAGTTTTGTAATTAATAAAGTATTTTATACTTTTGGAACTCATAAAGTAAAAATAATTTATTAGAATGATGTATTATATATTTAAAATTACTGCTTTTGTAGGTTTATTTGCTGTAGGAAATTGTCTTAACATCAATGCACAGACTTATTGTACGCCTGTTTATTCAAATGGCTGTCAGTATAGCGATTTAATTGAATCTTTTTCAACCACAGGAGGCACTACAAATATAACTAATAACAATACGGGATGTCCCAGTGGAGTTGCGGGGTATTCTAATTATATTTCCATGGTGCATACGGGTACACCGGGGCAATTAGTAAATTTTTCTTTTACAAATGGTGCTGTATCTCAATCTGTATACAAGATTTGGGTAGATTGGAATAACAACGGAACATTAAATGATACAGGCGAAGAAATGTATGTTAGTGCATCAAGCATAGGTGGGAATGCTACAGTTACAGGTTCATTTCTTATTCCGGTTACTGCTACTAATGGACCTAAAAGGTTACGAATAAGATGTACATGGTCTGGAACAGCGGCATCATTAGATCCTTGCAACTCTCAAAGTTATGGTGAAGTAGAAGATTATACTATTCACGTTAATGCAAGTTGTAGTGGACTACCGAATGCAGGAACTGTACAAACAAGCAATACTTCTGTGGCTTGTGGAGGAGATGTTGCGCTTTCATTATTGGGAAATACAGCAGGAAATGGAATTTCTTACCAATGGCAGCGTAATACAGGAAGTGGGTGGACTAATTTCGGTGCAAATGTAGATAATCTAACAACGCCAATCATCACTCAAAACACACAATTTAGATGCCAAGTAACTTGTACAAATTCCGGTGGTGGTACTGCTACAACTAATGCTGTTTATGTTACCGTAACACCTATAACAATAAATATTGGCAACGATACTACCATTTGTCCGGGCATTACCCAAACTTTAGATGCCACTAATGTAGCAGGATCTACATATCTGTGGACACCAGGTAATTTAACAACCCCTACAAGGAATATTAGCAGCTCAGGTGAATACAGAGTACGTGTAACGCAGCCCAATGGCTGTATAGGTAGAGATACTATAACTGTAACAGATGGGTTACAACCTACAAATATTTTAGCCCCAAGCTATAATCTATGTGCAGATTCTACCATAACTTTAGATGCGGGCAACGCAGTAGATTGCGATTTCCTTTGGACTCCTACAAGTGCCACTACACAAACCATAACAA
>CAYUXT010000103.1:0-1094 GCA_964448955.1 uncultured Taibaiella sp.
TCCGTCTCACGGTAAGAACATCGTCTGGTGTACAGCAATCTGCAACAACAAATGTTATTGTTAACAACACTTCAGTTAAGGTGTCGGCCCAAACTTCAAGTGGTGGTACGATTACATCCCCTACTAATACGGATGTATTAATAGGGGCAGCCTCCACCGCTCCTACAGGATCTAGTTATGAGTGGACGCAGACCGGCGGCCCTACAACAGCAACGATAGCTTATCCAAAAAGTCCCAATACGGGGGTTAATGGTTTAACACAAGCGGGTACGTATACGTTCCGGTTGAGAATTACTACTGCTGGTGCTCAGCATGATGGAACAACAAGCATAACGGTTAACGCCTCAACGATAAAGGTGGTAGCAGAAACGTTAAATGGTCCGGTTACCCTACCTAATAGTTCCAGCGTTTTGTATGGCGGTAGCTCTTCTGTTCCCTCCGGGGCTACATATGAGTGGACCCAGACGGGTGGCCCTAAAACGGCTAATATACAGTATCCAAAAAGTCCCAATACCGGGGTTAATGGCTTAACGCAGGCGGGTGTTTATGCTTTCCGTCTCACGGTAAGAACATCGTCTGGTGTACAGCAATCTGCAACAACAAATGTAACGGTTACTAATTCCGCTTCTTCCAGGTTAGCAGGAGAAACCAGAGAAGATAGTGGGTTGACGACTGAGCTACTCTCATCACAAGAGCTTGTTACATTTAAAATAAACCCCAATCCGGTACAGCAAGACATGAATATTTTACTGGATGGGAAGGCTACAGGAAAGGCAGTAGTTATGGTGTACGACATAAATGGCAGGTTACTCCTAACAAATGAATTTTCTAAAGACCAGCCTGGGCCGTTGAACAAAAAAATAGACGCTTCAAGATTGCAACCAGGTACATATATTGTAAATGTGGTTGTTGGAGTGGAAAGAAAAACAGTAAGGATAGTCAAATTATAAGAAACATAACATCGGGGCTGACCTTTTGGTCAGCCCTTTTTAATCACTTAAAATGCTCCAATCTTAATCTGTAGCTTAGATTATTGCGATTTCCGTTTACTTATCTACAAATTCAAATCCGGTTTTTAAAGTTAGAAATTCAAG
>CAYUXT010000103.1:1104-1459 GCA_964448955.1 uncultured Taibaiella sp.
AATTCAAGTATCCCTGACGCTCTGATTTTTTCCTCCCAGTTCTGTAGTGGAACATGGGGCATTTGGAAAGGGAAGTTCGTAATGCTTTCCCAATTGAGATTGCCTAAGTCAGGCTGAAGAAAAAAGTATTCACCACCATTCTTTTGCTGAAAATGTCTAACCCAGGCATAATCCGATGAAACAATAGGTATTTCACTTGAAATATAATCCAGCATTTTAGAAGAAACCTGCTGGTTGTACGGGTATACATCTGGCATAAAATTAAGCGCATACCTGGCTTTGGCAATATACTCCTGCACATTGAAATATGGCACCGGGCCTTCGAAAATAATGTTAGGGTGCTTTCTATAAACTT
>CAYUXT010000104.1:0-1452 GCA_964448955.1 uncultured Taibaiella sp.
CCCGTTTTCCTCGTAATGAAATGTTAAATTAATTAACTTATTGAATTGCAATAAGTTATGAAATTAGTTTGTTGTTTTTGGGTGTCCCAGGTGCATTTTGGCTAAGTTTACACCATGTTTGTACGAAAGAAAAATAACAAAAGCGGTGTCATTAGTGTACAAATTATTGATAAAAGCTCTGGTTCTTACAAACTATTGCAAACTATAGGGAGCAGTACAGACCCAGATGAGATAAATCGCTTGGTTGAAGAAGGACGGAGCTGGATACTTTCTCATACCAACTCTGTAGAAATTGATTTTACTAATCATAGAGAGCAAGTAGAGCATGTTCTTGCCGGAGTAGAACAACTCACTTTGGTAGGAGGAGACTATTTGTTGGGAAGTATCTTTGATCAAATTGGGTTTAGCGCAATCAAAGATGAGCTGTTCCGCATGCTGGTATTATCCAGAATATTATATCCGGTAAGTAAACTTAAAACCACAGATTGGTTTTACAAATATCAAAACACCGATATTGATGTTGAGCGTATCTATCGTTATTTGGATAAGCTGCATAATACTCAAAAAGAATTAGTGCAACAAATAAGCTATAAGCATACACTGCAGATACTTGGCGGCTTTATCCAAATGGTTTTCTACGATGTTACAACAATATATTTTGAAGCAGAAAGTGAAGATGAACTCCGTAAAACAGGTTTTAGTAAAGATGGCAAGCATCGTAATCCACAAATAGTACTTGGATTGTTAGTGAGTACAGGAGGCTATCCTTTGGCATACGAAATTTTTGAAGGCAACAAATTTGAAGGACATACCATGCTACCTGTTATTGAGCATTTTAAAGACAAATACAAGGTTGATAAAATGGTAATAGTAGCAGATGCCGGATTGTTATCAAAGGACAATATAATGCAGCTTCAATCCAAAGGCTATGAATATATTTTAGGTGCAAAAATTAAAACAGAAACAGCGCAAATAAAAGAAAAGATATTTGCACTAAACTTAAGCAATGAAGCAACAGCAGTTATACCCAAAGATGCCAACACAAGGCTAATTATCAGCTATTCGGATGCAAGGGCACGCAAAGATGTACACAACAGAGTGCGCGGCATAGAAAAGCTCAACAAGCAACTCCAATCAGGAAAACTTACCAAAGCTCAAATAAACAACAGAGGGTATAATAAGTTTTTGGAACTTGAAGGCAAGATAGAAGTAAAGCTTAATCAAGCAAAGATAGATGCCGACAAAAAGTGGGATGGCTTAAAAGGTTATATAACCAACACAAGCCTTAGCAACGATGAAGTATTAGAGAACTACAAGCACTTATGGCGTATAGAAAAAGCTTTTAGGGTTCAAAAGACAGATTTAAAAATACGTCCCATCTACCACCGATTACCCAGGCGTATAGAAGCCCACATCTGTATATCGTTTGCTGCATACAAGGTCTATAAAGAG
>CAYUXT010000105.1:0-1420 GCA_964448955.1 uncultured Taibaiella sp.
GGCACACATCAAAAAACTGGGGAGTAGCTTATTTTTGCGATAAAAAATAGCATTGGATTACACAGGATTAGTTTCGAGTTTTTTGCCATCGGGTTTGTTGGCGCATTTTGAGATAACGGACTTCAAGGAGCAATTTCATAAAGAAGGAGATAAGAAGCCCAGTTTCTATATTTATTTGGACGAAAAGAACCAGTTGCCACCAAACTATGACCGTTCTTTATACGAATCCAAAGGATTTAATGAAGAGAAAATGGTACAGGATTTTCCGATTAGAGGCAAGTCTTTGTATTTGGTAGTTAAACGCAGGCGTTGGCGTTTAAAGTCTGATCATAATGTAGTTATCCAAAGCGACTACAGCTTCATAGCCGAAGGAGTAAACCTGACACAAGAAGTGGCAGATTTTTTAAAAGGAACAGGTAGAGACCCGAGTAGATACGATAAGTAATATATCGAGCTATTATGGAGTAGATGCCGCCAAATTAAGAAAACACTACAAACACAAGAGTAGTAATTTTCATAACTGGGAGCAGAAAAGTCATAGTGAATCCTACTTGTTATACCCACAAAACATAGGTCCTTATTTGAGTATAGACGAGGTAAGTTTATCCAAAGGAGAGCTTTACACTTATGTTACCAACAAAGCAGCCAAAGGCAAGAAAGGAACATTGGTGGCGTCCATAAAAGGTACATTGAGTGCTGATATTATTAGTGTTTTACACAAGGTTCCATTGGCAGAACGCAGGCAGGTCAAAGAAGTAACCTTAGATATGGCAAACAATATGAGTTATGCTATCAAAATGTCCTTTCCTGATGCTATGCTTACCACCGACCATTTTCACGTCATCCGTTTAGGAATGGAAGCCTTGCAACATATAAGAATAAAGTACCGCTGGGAAGAAATGGACAAAGAGAACCAAGCCATAAAAGAAGCCAAAGAAAAAGGAGTCAAATACAAACCCGAACTATTAGCAAACGAAGATACTCCCAAACAACTATTGGCAAGATGCCGATATATCATAGCTAAGAAAATGGGAGAATGGACAAAGAGCCAGCAACAAAGAGCAACACTTTTATTTGAAAGATACCCAATATTAGAAAAAGCATACAAGCATATACTCCATTTAAGAGGTATCTATACTAACGAAAACAGGGAAAAAGCAAAAGAAGATTTATTGGAATGGTTAGAAAAGACTAAAGAGCTGGGTATTAAAGAGTTCACTACAGTAGCTAACACTATTCAAGACAAAATGGAAACTATACTCAATTACTTTGTTTATAGAAATACAAATGCCAATGCAGAATCTTTCAACTCAAAAATCAAGCTCTTCAGAGCTAACCTCAGAGGCGTAACTGATACTAAATTCTTCCTCTTCAGATTAGAAAAACTTTTTGCTTAATCCCCAGAAAAATAATGTGAGCC
>CAYUXT010000106.1:0-1332 GCA_964448955.1 uncultured Taibaiella sp.
TCCCCGCCTTCCTTTGGACTAAAAAAGAAGAAAATCTTTAAAAAACAAAATATTATAACTACCATAATGGGGTTTCCAAAGGGGTGTTAATTTCTTTAATTTTGTGGATAAATATTTTAATAACAGCAGGGTGAACTTACCCGCCTTCATGACTTAAAAGGTCTATTTGCCGTATTAGTCCCTGCTGCTTTTTCGCCTGTCAAGGTCCAGTTAGAATTATTCCCTTTACTTCAAAGGTTTTTGACAAATACAGGCTCTTTTTTATTCACTAAAGTAAATCTATTTATTATGAAGAAATGGGATTTCATCATCGGCATTGATGTTTCAAAACTAACCTTAGATGTTTATTGTCAAGAAGCAAAAGAACACATCAAAATTGACAATAACGCTTCCGGATTTAAAGTGCTGATTAAATGGTGCAATGCACTAAATATAAAGCTCCAAAATGCAATCATCGCTCTTGAGTTTACAGGTGGCTATGAATATAAATTGCTTCAGTTTTGCGAAAGTAAAAATATTGCTTACATACGCATACCGGGACTCGCTATCAAAAATTCGCAAGGGATATCTAGAGGCAAAACAGACAAAATGGATGCACAGCGTATTGCAACATATACAGACGAAAAGCAAAAAGCATTAGAACCATCAAAGCCTTTAAACACAAGCATTATAGCCCTCAAAGAACTACTTTCTTTCAGAAAAAGAATAGTAAGAGAAAATGCAGGTTACAAAGCTTCTTTAAAAGAAAGAATGCACATGTATCCAGAATTGAAAAATGATATTATCTTAGCTAAAATCAAACAAAAAATCAAGCAAAACGAACAATGCATAGAGGAGTTAGATATTGCCTTAGATGAATTTATTGTAAAAAATGATGCCATTTACAACAACTATCTATTGCTTACTTCCATCAAGGGAATTGGCAAAGTAAATGCCCTAATGACTATAGCGTACACAGAAAATTTTGAGAGTTTCAAGAATGCTAGAAGTTATGCAGTATATGCCGGAGTCGTACCATTTGATCATAGTTCCGGAACCAGTATAAAAGGCAAAAAAAGAGTGAGTCATATTGCCAATAAAGAACTGAAACAAGAGCTCAACCAAGCCGCAAGAAGTGCCATACAATGGAACCCAGAATTAAGAGAATACGCTGAAAGAAAACTACAACACAAGTGTTATAAAATAGTGCTCAACAATGTAAAATTCAAACTAATACTCAGAATGTTTTCTGTAGTAGAACGAAATGAAAAATATGTGGATAACTACAAAAAAACAGCTTAAAAAACATGTTTTCAAAAATATATTTGGTAATTTAGTGGTCTTAGAATACGG
>CAYUXT010000107.1:0-1253 GCA_964448955.1 uncultured Taibaiella sp.
GTGTTATGCAAGTAAAGATTGGCATGCAAGAGGAAGAGTAAATGCTATTGGAGCCATCATTAATTTCAAACTCATCAATGTCTGCCTTTTTGAAACTAATATTAATGCAGATATATTTTATACTTGGCTTACGCAACAGTTACTTAACTGCATACCCAAGCATTCAGTAATTGTGTTAGATAATGCAACTTTCCACAAAAGAAGTGATGCTGTAAAAGCTATTCAAGAACATGGACACACCATAGCATTTTTGCCTGCTTATAGCCCTGACCTAAATCCTATTGAAAAGAAATGGGCACAAGCAAAAAGTATTAGACGAAAATTTAATTATACCCCAGAAGAACTATTTTTATCCTCACTTTTATGACGTTTTATTTTGACTTAACTATATATACATAGGTATTTCCAGCATTAGCTCCGCCCAAAACATGCACATTATCACAATCTTGGCGGGCTACAAAACTCCAAGACCCTGTTTCAGTATCATAATCCCAAACCCAAACAGCTATATTCAAGTCTTGCCCTACCCAAGCACCAGTAGCACCCGTAGCAACAAAGTATTCATAACCATCTTGGTCTTCTCCTAATACTGGAGGAGCTGTAAGGGTATTATCCTGTACAGCATATGTTCCTGCAACGCATTCGGTTACTTGGCCTGTATGCGCACCCAACTAGTACCGTCATTATAATAATAACCTGGAGTTACAGCTGTATTTCCTGTACCTGCCGTAGCAGTGTTATATACTGTCATACCCTCTACATGAGCAGTAAGCGGTGCAGAAAGGTTTGTAGCAGAAAGTGCTACACGTGCGTTTAATAAACCTTTTTTGGCTGTGCCACTGGCATTTAATTCCATAAAGGCATCTGGATTAATGGTGCTTGGGTTGTTCCCAATCTTTACCTGAGCTTGTGTAGCTAAAGCCACCACGCTCAACAGTAAAGTAATAATCGAAATCTTTTTCATAAAAATTTGTGTTTTTTAAAAAGTAAGAAAGAAAATATATTTAAGGGTGCAAAGGTAATTATGGCGTGTAGCAAAAAAATACTACTTTAGTAGCAATTATTCGCAAAAGTATTGATTTTACTATGAAAGGGAATAGTTCTCGCTAAGAATTATATTGTTTTTTAAACCATTAAGAAGTTAAGGAAAGTTAAGGAGTAGCGTATTTTATTTGAAGTGTGCAGACTTCATTTTCTTCATTCCTTAATGGTTTTTTTTACCATTAATATTCTTAACCATTAAGAAGTTAAGG
>CAYUXT010000108.1:0-1248 GCA_964448955.1 uncultured Taibaiella sp.
CGCTCTCGCATTCTATGTTAAAAACCAAATAATTTAAGCTACAAATTTTTGTATATTTACAAAAGCTGTTCCTCTGTTGATAACAGCAAAAGCCCTTGCTATTAATTTGCACCTTACAGCATTGATTACGGACATTTTATTTTTACCTTCGGCTACTTTTCTTTCAAAATAATTTTTAGTTTCAATGTCAAATTTTTTCATTATTAGACTTGCCATATGAATACTTGCTTTCAATTTCTTTTGGGCTAAGTTACTGACTTTTGTTTTACCTTTTATACTTGTTCCTGATTGATAAGGAAATGGAGCTAAGCCCGCATAACAAGCCAACTGTCGCCAATTTTTAAATGCTTTAAAACATTTAGTATAAATTATTAATTGCAACGCTGTCTGAAAACCCACGCCTGGTATAGTTTGTAAAAGTTCCATTTGTAGATTCATCGCTTCATCTTTTTTGATTAATGTTTTGATGGCTTCTTCTAATTCTTTTAATTGTTGTTTGAGTAGCTTGATGGTTTTGTTATTGTTTTTCTTTAAAGTTTTACAAGTTGAAGCATCAATGAAACAAGTACTTTCAGTTGTAGATTGAAAAAGTTTGATGGCTTTTACTAATTTTTCCCTCTCTGTTACAAGCAGTTTGAGTTCTTGGAAATTTTCTTCCTGCATTTGATAGGTTTCTAATTCGTGAATGTGCGTGTAAGCAAACATTGCAATATCTCTGGCATCAGCTTTATCGCTTTTGCCACGAGATAATCCTTTGCTTCGTTTAATGTGAATAGCCGGAACTACTGCAAAATCAACATTGCTTTTTGTGAAAAACTTATAAAGATACATTCCATAAACGCCCGTATCTTCCATACAAATAATGGTGTTTTCTCTGTCAAATGTTTTTATGAATTTCTTAATATCATCAGGATTGTTCCCGATTTTTTGATGGGACATATTCTCTGCGTTGTTTTTAGAAAATGTACAGATATCAAGGCTGTTTTTTGAAATGTCAATTCCGATGAATTTTGAATAATTTTTCATAATTTTACATTTAAGGAAACAATAAAAAGGTTGCTCGCATTAAAGCCTTTAATAGACCTAAAAGTCTAACATTCTATTTGATGCTACAACCGAGAAGGGAAAGGCAGAAGACTAATACGAGAGATAGTAATGATATACTAGCAAGTCTTAAAGTTCACTTCTGCTTTCCTTTTGAAATTTACTACTTTTTTATACAAATGCAAAGTAAAGGCAAGTCTTGCG
>CAYUXT010000109.1:0-1232 GCA_964448955.1 uncultured Taibaiella sp.
TTATGGTATTGTACACATCCCACACTAATGCTTCGTTGTCAAAATCTAAATCGGTACGTAAAATGTATTTGCCTAACCCCTCTTCTTTTATGGCAAGCCTTTCTGCATCCTTTGTCCAGGTTAATGCTGTTGCAATAGTGCTTGTTTCGTTGGTGGTAATGGTTATTGTTATTGTGTAATATTTGTATACCGATGGGTATTTTTCTGCTAATCTACCTATGCGTCTATTTACTTTGTCGTAAGCTTTTACTCCTCCTTTTCTGTGTAGTGCCGATTGTATTTTTTCTAATTCCATTTCCAATCTTTCTTCAAAGAGTTTTTTGATAGCTGTCTCTTTCAAGGCTTTATCCGGACTGTGTACTTCTAAATAATAGTCGGTATCGGATGCTTGTGATGCTATCTTTTTTTAATACTAATTTTTTGCCTGCTTTGTGTTCGTAAATGGTAGTGTGTTTTGTGCTGTCAATCGCATAGTCTTTGAGTTTACTGCGGTTTACGCATAGGTAGTGATAGCCTTTACTTTTGATGGTGTTTAGGTTTTCCGTAGTAGCAATGCCTGCATCTATTACTACCATTGCAGGGTGGTTATTGCTCCGGTATTCTAATCCTTGCAGTACGCTGCTTATATCGCTGCTGTCTGCAAAATTGCCTTCGTGGATAGAGGAGTATTTTACAAAACCATACATATTTACTACCATTGCCAATACTACTAATCTGGCATCGCTACGCTTCTCTTTACTTCTTCCGAATTGGGCTAATTTGCTGTTGCGTTTTTGTCCTTCAAAATAAGTGTTGGTAAGGTCATAAAGTAATATCTTATCCTGTATGTCAAAAAGCTCATTGGTACGTATGGAAAGCTGTTGTTCTAATACTTCTTTGATACCATAGAGTTTTAATGCACTACGGTATAGTTTGTCTTTATTGATGTTTGCTAAAGGGTAGCCTGTGAGTTCGCATACGGCAGAGTTCTCTTGTATCCATCGGTTGGTTGCCAGTTCTGATGCAGGGTACACCGCACGACTGATGATTTGTGTTTGTGCAAGCTGTGCTTGTTCGGGCGTAAAGCCGTTTGCCAAAAGTGTTGCCTTAATACCTAACTCTTTATAGATATTGTAGCACATTCGTTCTGCTCCTATCTCCCGTACATTTTTGTGCTCCATAGTATCTGCATCTATCTTGCGACTGTCGGGAGCAAATAGGGTAAGGTCTATTTTTTTGCCCTCTACAATACG
>CAYUXT010000110.1:0-1206 GCA_964448955.1 uncultured Taibaiella sp.
AAAGAAGCCCGAACCGCTAACAGGCGTTTGGCTCAATGGCGGGTGACGTGGTTAATTGAACATTCTACCTCGCATCAACTTTTGTGGTGTATTGACAGTTTTGTGCTCCGAAATCCGCCACTGCGCCAAGCGCCAAAACGTTAGCTGTAATTTTTCCCAGACGTACAACCAATGACTGAAATAATAAAAATTGACACTTCAATTGAAGAAGAAATAAAGAAAGAACTTGAAAGCTCGTTTGAGTCAAAAAGAAAAAGGATTTTTTCAAAAATTTTCAGTGCTGCATTAGGAAGTGTCCCTTGGGTTGGCGGATTTTTAAGTGCAATGGCAGATTTTAAGTCAGAAGAGGGACAAATTAAAAACAATGAACTATACAAGCAATGGCTTTCTGAACATACAGAAAAGATGAAGTCACTTGCTAAAACTTTGATTGATGTCGTAAAGAAGATAGATGAATTTAATGATGATATTAACGAAAGACTTGAAAGTGAAGAATATTTACAAATCGTACGTAAATCTTTTCGCAGTTGGGATAATGCAGATACAAACGAAAAAAGAGATTTAATTAGAAAATTACTTACTAACTCAGGAACTCAAAATTTAGTGCCAGATGATTTAATACGTTTGTTTATTGATTGGATAAACTTATATCACGAAGTACATTTTGCTGTAATTAAGGTAATATACCAAAAACAAGGTGCGACAAGATTTGAAATATGGCAAGAAATAAGTGGAAAGAATGTAAGAGAGGATTCTATGGAAGCTGACTTATTCAAACTTCTGATTAGAGATCTTAGTACAGGTAGTGTAATTAGACAATTTAGACAGACAGATTATTATGGAAATTTTATAAAATCAAATACTAGAAAAAAATCAACAAGTGGCACATTAAAATCAGCTTTTGATGATGGTGAAAGTTATGAACTAACAGAATTAGGAAAACAATTTGTACATTATACGATGAATGAAGTTGTGAGAAAAGTAGAATAAAACTACAGCTAACAAGGTATTGCCAAAAGCGGGGCTGAAAGTACAAAACTCAACTTTCGTTTTTCAATTTCGCCAAAAACGAATTTTATTCGTTTTTTATTTTTAAATTTAACTCATAAAAATTCGTTTTGGCTCGCCTCGGTGCAAAATCGAAACTTATCGCTTCGATTTCCCCGCCTTCCTTTGGACTAAAAAAGAAGAAAATCTTTAAAAAAC
>CAYUXT010000111.1:0-1205 GCA_964448955.1 uncultured Taibaiella sp.
ATATCTTTTTGCAAAGATATACTATATTAATAATAATGATAGCGGTTTATTATAAGCATTCGTTTCTTGCAAAAACGTTTCTCTCATATCGTGTCTGTGTTACTTGTGTTGCTGCACCTTCAACGTATGTTTGTTTTGTATCGGTAGTTTCGGAAAACGGATTGTATCTAATTTCTTGTGTTCTTAAAAACTCAAACCATTCTTCTTCAAGTTCGTCAAGTGCTTCGTGTCTTATTGAAATTCCCGAAGATTGCGGTGTCCATTGTTGTTTGGCTAAATTCCCTTTGTCAAGGTTGTCAATGGTCAGAATCGGGTCTTTCTCTGGATTAAGTAAAACGTCAAATTCAATTAAAACTCTTGGAACGTCTTTGTCTGCACCGCTCCAATGTTGTGATAAAAATGGCTCGGAAACCACTTTGCCTGAACCAAAAATGCCCCTTGGTGTCGAACCGACCTTTGCTAAAAATGCTCTGTCGCCTGGTCTGATGCTTTTGTGACTTCTACAACTCCACATTAAAGTCACTTTGCCGGTATTTTTTAGTTCTTCAATGTTTTTTTCAATGTATGGTTCGTTGTTAGGGTCAGTCCATTGGCTCCACTTGTTCGGGTTCCAAACAAATAAGTATGCGTTTTGAAGTGAAATTGGTTTGATGTTTTCAGTCAGTCCGCATTCTTCTAATGCTTCTTTTAATTCAGGTTTGAGTTGATAAATGAAAAATGTCCCTTTGTAATAGCCCCAAAAAAAGAAGTCCCAAAGAGCTTTTGTTCCATCTTCTCTTTCTCTTTGTTTGATGTCATACTTCTTTAAAATCCGTTTTCCAAGTCCAACTATTTTTCCAACAACACCGTTTTTGTCCGACCAACCAATAATTCTTGCAAGGTCTGTCGCTGATGCTTCTTGTTTGTCGAGTGAATATAAAGTTTGAAAAATGAGCAAATCGTCAGGTTGCACCAAGTCCTTGTCTTGCAGAATTTCTACAAAAGTGTCTTTAGTTATATGTGGTGATGTTGTCGTCATTTACACTTACTGCTAACGTGCCGGGGCTTGGCGTAGTGGCGGTTTCACAGCACTAACTTTGATACGAAGCACGAATGTTCAAATTTAGCAAAAAGTTTCATACGAAGCACTTCACCCGCCATTACGCCAAACCCTTCCTATGTTTGCAAAACCTTAATTTTATCTTTAAATAATTCATTATAATTAA
>CAYUXT010000112.1:0-1155 GCA_964448955.1 uncultured Taibaiella sp.
GAAAGCCGGGCCCCGCGCCGATGTGGGGATCGGACAGCTGGGCGATCAGCAGGTGGTGGCTCATGTGACGGAGTCTATGACCATCTTCAACACAAATCCATAAATTAATGTGGAACTGTTCTTGCTTGTGTGGATTTCATATGTTTGTCATGTGGCGGTAAGACCATACGACCTGTTTTCCTTTTTGTGTTCTTCCCACCTTTGCCCTGAAGGAGCCGTGTCATGTCCCGTTTCGATGCCCCGTCCGTTCCGGCCTCGCGCCGCCAGTTTCTGAAAACCAGCGCCAGTGTGTCGGCCGCCGCCATGCTGGGCGGCATGCCACTGTTCGCCAGCGGACAGCAGCAAGTCAAGCTGGCTTTCATGTACCCCGTTGGCGTGTCGGGCGATATCAACCGCCTGGTCTCCAACATGATCAGCAGTTTCAATGCCGCTCACAGCGACATCCAGGTCGAGGCGATCTACGCCGGCAGCTACGACAACACCGAACAGAAGGTCATGACGGCGCTGGGCGTCGGCGATCCGCCGGCCAACTGGCTGCCCATCAACTCGATGCTGCGCACCTTCCTGGACATGGACGCGCTGGAGGACGTGACCGCGCTCGCGAAGGCCGACGACGTGTTCCAGGATTTCCTGCCCGGCTTCCTCGGCACCTGCATGTCCGACAACAAGCTCTACGGCCTGCCGTTCCAGTGCAGCACGCCGGTGCTGTACTACAACAAGAACGCCTTCGAAAAGGCCGGCATCAAGGCCGCGCCCACCAACTGGACCGAGCTGGAAGCGGCCGCCAAGGCCCTCTCGGTGCGCCAGGGCGACACCGTGTCGCAATGGGGCCTGACCATCGGTGGCGGCTGGCACGACTGGATCTTCGAGAGCTTCGTGCGCCAGAACGGCCTGGTGTTCTGGAACAAGGACAAGGTCGCCTTCGATGCGCCGGAAAGCGTGAACGCGCTGGAGTTCTGGCAGCGCATGGCACAGGCCAAGCTGATGCCCGCGGCTTCCACCTGGGAGAGCTCGGCCAACGACTTCATGGCCGGCCGCACCGCCATGCTCTACCACTCCACCGGCTCGATGACCAACATCCTCAAGTCGTCCTCGTTCCCGGTCGGCGTCGCGCCCATGCCCAAGGGCAAGCAGATCGGCTCCACCATGGGCGGC
>CAYUXT010000113.1:0-1142 GCA_964448955.1 uncultured Taibaiella sp.
AATTTGAGTTACAAAAACTTTCTCTTTTTTTATATCGTTTAGGACGCTATTGATAGCAAATATAACTTTTTAAACCAATTCAGCGGTAATGTGTTGGCGGTAAAGAATTGCAGCAAGGTAGAAATAACCCACACCTACCACATATTGTCTTTATTGTTTTTAGTAATTTTCAATTATTATTGATTATCAATCACTTATACCCCTATTTTAAAGATAACAACTCCTTTGGAGCATTACCTTACCTGGTTATAGGAAGGGTGGGGTAAAGACCCTTTCTGTCCTTTATTACTCCCTCTACATCTATATAAAATCGATTAAAATCGCTGTTATAACGTATTTCCCAATTATCTCTCAACGAGATTGGTAAATTTCTTCCTAAAAAACCCACTACAACACTCGGCATATAATAAGCAATATTACCTATAACTATGCGATAATCATACATAATGACAATCTCATTTAAGGAATATAAATCTTTGATAATTGCAAGAGGGAGGCCACCTTTAAGATAATATAGACTATCTATAATATAATTATCAACATCAAATAGGTTTACACAATTCTTTATTTTAGAAGCATAATATACAACTACACTATCCAATCCTATATCATGATGAACTTTTCCACATTCAAATACACTATCAACATAATCTTGACATTTAAAACATGTGCCAAATTTGCCATAATGGGGTATATAAACTGTGGAAGGAACATTAGAACTTTGTAAGAAAGTGTGCGCTCTTAATCCAAAATATCGATAGTTTACATCCCTTGCATATATTTTCAGCAAATAAGTATCATTAAAAGTACCTTCTTGAGCAAATGAAAATACTGTATATGCTAACATACATGTAACCACAATGGAAACTCTTTTCATAATATTAATATTTATTATCTCTTCATCGTTAAAGTTATACTTCAACAACATTTTATTACATATTGCAAATATAATTTTTATTACCCAATTCAACGATAATGTGTTGTGGGTAAAGAATGGGCAGTAAGAGTGAAAAAAACAATCTTTTTTTTATTAACAATTTTGAAATTTGACAAATTTTAAAGAGTTGTCAAATTTTCCCCTCCAATATTAACCCACATTGCGCACTACAATCACCTAAAATTGCTTAGATTGGGGCTTTGTA
>CAYUXT010000114.1:0-1125 GCA_964448955.1 uncultured Taibaiella sp.
ATAATAAACCGCTATCAAGTATATTGAATAGAGAAATTTGTTAACTGTTTAATTTTGTTACGATCGCTTGTATAGTCATTGATAGCAAACACAAGATTTTGATCCACTTCGTCGAGAGATTTAAAAGTTTTGTTGTTAAAATACTTTCCTCTTAGCTCTCTCCAGATAAGCTCAACTGGATTTAGCTCAGGACTATATGGAGGTAAAAACCAAATGATAATATTTTCAGGAATTTGCAGCTGTTTTGTTGTATGCCATGAAGCTTTGTCCATACATAAAACAATTCTTTCATTAGACTGCTGATTTGATAAAGTTTGTAGAAATACACTCATTGTTTCAGTATTTGCCATAGGCATAACCAAAGAGCAAGTATTTCCTGTTTCAGGACATACAGCAGTAAACAGGTAGGTGTATTCTCTTATTTGTTGTTGGGCAACACTTGGTATTACACCTTTAGTACACCAACATTTTTGTACAGTATTTATCCTGCCAAATCTGGCTTCGTCTTGATAATATAGACGGATTGGAAGTTCCTGCAATGCTACTCCGAAATCATTTGTGGCGGCAACCAAATTGTCTTTGAGTTTTTTTTGAACTCATTCTGCTTAGCGATATCTTTCTTCGGATGATGTGGGCGGGGACTGTGTTTTGTCCAGTTATTTCGTTTAAATAAATCCCAAATGTAATCGTCTGACACCTTTTTCCCTACAGTCTTTTCAACTTCATCTTTTACGCTTAAATAATTTAAAATCTGACCTTTCACAGCTTGCTTCTCTAATTTATTCATTAAAGATTTTTCTTCTTCGATGCTCATTAAGGAACGTCTTCGACCACCTCGTTTTTGAACACATATATTGCCATCTTCCGAGTTGTTAAATGCTTGTACAATGGTATAAATATTAGCTTTTGAATATCCTGTAATATCTGAAAGATAAGATGCATCAACTTTTGATGTACTAATCAAATAGAGTATTTGATATCGTTTAAAATCAGACATATTGCTAGCCGTTTTCATCTTTTGCTTCAATATATCAGATGCAATGGTATGTTGTAATTTCAGGATACGCATAAAATATCTTTTTGCAAAGATATACTATATTAATAATAATGATAGCGGTTTATTAT
>CAYUXT010000115.1:0-1119 GCA_964448955.1 uncultured Taibaiella sp.
CATTTTTTTCATTATCTTTGGTCTATAATATATATCACTATGTCTTTTAGTTTGTCTATTCCTGTTAAAGAGTCTCTCAAAGAACTTCGCATGTTACTTAAAAAGTCCCAACCTATTTTCGTTCCCAGATTAAGGATGCTAATAGAAATGAAAAAAGAAGGTGAAATAGGTATCTCAAAAAGAGAGCTAATGAGCCGCATCGGCGCTAGTAGTCAATCAATCCACAACTGGCGAACAGTTTATAAAAATGAAGGCATTGAAGCTTTGCTCTCTCATAACAAAAAAGGATTCAAATCTTCTGTATTTTCTAAAGATGAGCATGATAGACTATCAGCTATTCTGCATGATGCCAATAACGAATTGACCGGTTTTGTAGAGCTTAGGGAATGGGTAAAAACGGAATTTGGCAAAGAAGTAAAGTACAATACGCTGCTAAAGTATTGCATTCACAATTTTGGAGCAAAGACAAAAGTAGCCAGAAAATCGCATGTCAAAAAGGACGATGCCAAAGTAGTCGATTTTAAAAAAACTTTGATAATATCTGCAAAGAAGCCATTGAAAAAGTAAACACAACTTATACTACCGTTAATCTGTATTTTCAAGATGAAAGCCGCTTTGGGCTGTTTACAAAAAATGGCAGAAAACTAACAGCAAAAGGAGTTAAGCCTATTTGCTCTTTTCAACAAGTATTCCAAAGCACCTATCTGTATGGCGCTTTCTCACCAATAGATGGGGGAAGCTTTATGCTGAATCTGCCCTATTGTAATTCAGATTGCTTTCAGCTATTTTTAAATGAATTTAGTCAGCATAACACTAACGAGCTAAAGGTAGTCGTACTCGATAACGGAGCTTTCCACAAAGCCAAAAGACTAATCATTCCAGAGAATATTGTATTAATTTTTCTTCCACCATACAGCCCAGAATTAAACCCTGCTGAAAAAATGTGGCAAAAATTCAAAAGAAACTTTACCAACAAATTATTTAAAAGCTTAAACGATGTACAAACTTTCATCTGTCAACAAGTAGCAGAAAACACAAAAGACAGCACCAAGTCAATTTGCCAATACAAATATATCTTTTTAGGAAATTATTGGTCTTTATTGTAATTCACTTTGGTAT
>CAYUXT010000116.1:0-1101 GCA_964448955.1 uncultured Taibaiella sp.
AACCGTACAGTTTATTTGAACAAAAAGTTCGTGTTAGGATCGTTGGTTATAAAGCAAGATTTAGTTCTCTAATAGATAGTAAAAATACAAAAATATGGACAACAAAAAGAAGTATTGTGGTATCGATGTTTCCAATGAGAAACTGGATATTTATTTCCAAAACAAGGAAGGCATTTTACAACATTTGCAAGTAACCAATACGGTATTTGGCTTCAAGAAAATGGTAAAAGCAGCAGGCGTAGATACTCAATATGTGATGGAAGCAACAGGTGTATATCATTTGAATTTGATTTTCTTTTTGCATGAATTAAATGTAGCCTATAGTGTGGTAAATGCTTTGCAAATCAAAAGGTTTATACAGATGCATTTAGACCGTAATAAAACGGACAAAAAGGATGCTAAGCGTATTTATGAATATGGGGTAGAACGTAAGCCAGAGGTCTATGAAATGCCCGACACTGATTACTTTGAGTGTAGGTCATTGAATAATGCAATACATGATTTGACTAAGAAAATAACCAATTTATCGAATCAAATTCATAGCTTGAAAAAGGCACCATATGATACCAAATCTATCATAAAAAGTTTTACAAGATTGATTGAACAATTGAAAAAAGAGAAGGAAAAGTTGGCTCAAGAATTAGAAAAGAAGTTGGAATCATGGGAGTCAGATAAGATAAAATTAGTAAAAAGTGTGAAGGGAATTGGAGACCGAGCGGCATCAGAATTAATCATCTATACCCAGGGTTTTAAAGGTATGGAATCTTACAAACAATTAATCTCATTTGCAGGCTTAAGTCCGAAAGAATATTACAGTGGATCGAGCATACGAGGACGGGTAAAGATCTGTAAACAGGGAGGTAAACAACTCCGAAATATCTTGTTTATGTGTGCGCTCAATGCAAAGAAATCAAACAGTCATTGCAAAGCATTATATGACCGATTGGTAGAGAAAGGCAAGAATAAAAAAGCAGCTATAATTGCTGTATGTAACAAGCTACTTAAAATAGTATTTGGGGTAGTTAAAAACCAAACATTGTATCAAGAGTTGACGGTAAAAAATATTGCTTAAAATGTTTGTTTTTTAACACAGTTCATGTT
>CAYUXT010000117.1:0-1057 GCA_964448955.1 uncultured Taibaiella sp.
ACGGTAAAAAATATTGCTTAAAATGTTTGTTTTTTAACACAGTTCATGTTAGCTGTAGCCCGAATTGTTTTCAGTTTATTTGTTGTTCAATTTTTTGGCAAATGCAATTATGTGTCCGTCAATGTCTGCAAAATAGCATACTTTGTCGCCCCAATCTTGGTCTTTAATTTCACTTATTAGTTTCGCTCCAATTTTTGTTGCGTTTTCAAATTCGAGTTCGATATTATCAACGTAAAAGTAAAGTTCACATCTTGGTATTCCATTTCCTTGGTCAGGATGTGGTGTTTTGTCCGAAAGTATTTTTGCAATTCCTTTATTTGGCATTAATCCAAATTTGCAGTTTTCGGCAAGTTGAAATTCGGTCATTCCCGGAACATTCAAGTCAGGATTTTGTCTGAATAGTTTTGCGTAAAAGTCAGCACTTGCTTGTTGGTCGTTTACGTAAAGTATAGTTTCTATTAGTTGGATGTGTTTCATTTATAAGTCAAGTTTGTATAGCCAATATCTTTTGCCTAATCGCTGGTCAATTTCTCTAAAAATTTTAAAACCTAAAGTTTCGTAAATATGTCTTGCGTTTTTCATTAACTCAGAAGTGTGTAAAGCGATAGTCTTTTCATCATTGGATTTTGCTAATTCAATACACATTTCAGTTAGTTTTCGTCCTATTCCATTTCCACTATATGTTGGGTCAACTGAAACAAATCTGATGTAACTCCATTCTTTGTCATAAATTTCAGTTGGGTTCCCACTTGAAACAAGAAAAGCCATTCCTACTATTTTACTTTCTTCCGATAGGCAAACTATGCAGTTTGAGTTTTCAAGTAAGTCTGAATATGTTTTGTCATTGTTTAAACTGTCAGAAAGTGTTTGCCAATTTTCATTTGTCAAAGCTGTTTTGAATTGTCCCCACGAATTGATGGCTAATTGTTTCAGGTCGTTCAAGTCGTCAATACTTCCTCTTCTGAATATAAGTTTCATTTTGTGCAGTATGTTGGAAACGGGTTTGCATCGTCCTGAAATTAGTTGACTCTTTTTTAATAAATCAGCAGGGATAAGA